>CAZOEC010000064.1:0-27907 GCA_964578635.1 uncultured Pseudomonas sp. | reverse complement strand
TCGTAGATCGCCTCGGCCATCTCAGTGCGGCCGTAGCCGATGTTCACGCAGTACAAACCAGCGAAGCCGTCGATAAACTGGTTGCCCAGCGAGTCCTGGATGCGAATGCCCTGGGCACCGGTGATGATCCGCGCTGGGCTCTCACCGTGGGCGTGCTGCTTGAGGTGGGTGGAAGCGTGAAAAACGTTCTGGCGGTCGATCTCGATGATCTTTTGGGTGTCGATAGTCATGGCATTGCCCTCATGGAATACGTTTTTTGGTCGATGTTGCGGCGGTTTCAACTCAACTGCCGCTGGCACTGGGCAGGCCGCCCAGGCAGTAATATTTGATCTGGCTGTACTCATCGAGTCCGTGGCGCGAGCCTTCGCGACCGAGGCCGGACTGCTTGACGCCACCAAAGGGAACGGGTGGGCCGGTCATCTTCACCGAGTTGACACTGACCATGCCGAACTCCAGGCCGCGCAGCAGCTGCCATACCGGACGCATGTCGTGACCGTAGACGTAGGCGGCCAAGCCGTATTCGGTGTCATTGGCCTGGGCGATCAGCTGTTCCAAGTCGTCCCAGGCCAGCACACCGGCCACCGGGGCGAAGTTCTCCTCTCGATAGACGCGCATGTCTGCGGTCACCTCGGCCAGCAGGGTCGGCATAAAGAAGTTGCGTCCTGGTGCCTGCCCCTGGTCGCCGACCAGCAGGCGCGCCCCCTTGGCTACGGCGTCGTCCACTAGTTCCTGGGCCTTGGCCACCGCCTTGGCGTTGATCAGCGGCCCCTGATTGACTCCACGGACCAGGCCGTTGCCTACGGTCAGCTCGCCCATGCGCCGGGCAAAAGCCGCGAGAAACGGCTCGTACAGCGAGCGATGAACGAAGATGCGGTTAGCCGCCAGGCAGTCCTGACCGGTAGTCTGGAACTTGGCGTCGATAGCGGCCTGGGCTGCCTCCTCGACGTCCATGTCCGGCAAGACGATGAAGGGGGCATTGCCGCCCAATTCCATCGAGCACTTCTTCACCGTGGCCGCGGCCTGTTGCAGTAACAGGCGGCCGACCCGGGTCGAACCAGTAAAGGACAATGCCTTGACCTTGTCGCTGGCGCAGAGCACCTGGGAAACCATTTCCGGCTCGCCGGTGATGACATTGAACACCCCCGCAGGGAAGCCGGCGCGTTCAGCCAGCTCGGCCAAAGCCAGGGCGGAGAACGGCGTCTCACCGGCCGGTTTGACCAGTACGGTGCAGCCCACGGCCAGTGCCGCTGCAGCCTTGCGGGTGATCATCGCGCAAGGGAAATTCCACGGCGTGATCAAGGCCGCCACGCCTATCGGCTCGCGTACGCTACCCAGCTGGGCGTTACGGATATGACTGGGGATGGTCTCGCCGTAGGCACGACGAGCCTCCTCGGCAAACCAGCGAATGAAGGACGCAGCGTAGTCAATTTCGCCACGGGCCTCATCGATCGGTTTGCCCTGTTCCAGGGTCATCAGCCGAGCCAGATCTTCCTTGTTCTCCAGCAGCAAATCATGCCACTTGCCCAGGATCACGCCGCGGGCATCTACCGACAGTGCGCGCCAGCCAGGCAAGGCGGCCTGCGCAGCATCGATGGCGTGCTCGACCTGGCTGGCATCGAGTTGGGTGCAACGCCCGATGGTTTCTTCGCTGGCCGGATCGATGACCGCTTCATCGCGCCCCCCGTGGCCAGCAATCCATTTGCCATTGACGTAAGCCAACTGGCGAACCAAGCGTGGATCTTTAAGCATGTGCATGGACGGTGTCCCCTCTACTTGCCTGGCCGCGGCGAGTTCGCGGCGCAGGTCGTGGTGCGTGTTTACGGCTCCCACTTTAGGGCTAGTCGGTCAGCGACTTTTTCTCTTCAAGGGGGCGAGTGGACTGTGTTTTTTTTCTTTGCCGGTGGCTTGCCGAGGTTTTTTTCTGTGCGGCTGCCCGGGCCGGAGCAGGCAGGAAAACGGCTACACCGGGCGGGTTCGGGAAGGGTTACAGAAGTGCCGACTAGACTTCTTCACCATCCAACAACAGCGGTGGTTCGCTGTGCTTGATGGTCTTAGTGACGATGTAGGTGAAATAGCGCTCGATGCCCAGGTCGGTCATCAGCCAACGGTCGATCAGGCGTTGATACTGGTCGATGTCGCGCGCCATGACCTTGACGATATAGTCGATACCGCCGCCAGTGGCGTAGCACTCAGTGACTTCGGGACAGTCCTGCATGGCATTTTCAAAACGCAGGAAGGCTTCGCGGTTATGTTGCTTGAGGCTGATCTCAACCATCACCGAGGCCCGTTTGAGCAGAATCTCGGTGTTCAGTTGGGCACCGTAGCCGCGGATGATACCGGCCTCTTCCAGGCGCTTGACCCGCTCCCAGCAGGGGCTGATCGACAGATTGATGGCTTCGGCCAGGCTGGATTTGGTGATTCGTCCATTGCTCTGCAGAATGCGCAGAATCTTCAGGTCGTAGCTGTCCAGACGCATAAACCGCTCCACGTCGAAAAAAAGGCCGCCCTCCGCCATATATGACGAGATGGATCGGCAGAGGTGTTACTGAGCACCCAGGTGCGCAGAGTTCACACAATCTTGGGTGCCAGCCCAGAACAGGTGTCCGCCCGGGGCCAGGCAGCACAAATAAAAAAGCCGGCGGAGTAACCCGCCGGCAACAGGGGTGACTACTTTTCCAACTCGGTAATTTCCTGCTCTAGGGCTTTGAGTACGTCCCCCGCTTCGGGACCGGCCAGCTGCACAAGTTTCTCGCGCATCGGCTGGCTGGCCTCGCGGAAAGCGGCCTGCTCCTCTTCGGTCAAGCGCACCAGCTGGATCTCTGGCTTGGCCTGCTTGATCTTTTCCAGGCGCTCATCGTTGTATTTGGCCTGAGTTTCGAAGATGTATGGCCCCAACTCTTCTACCGTCTCGTCGATGAGCTTGCGCTGCTCGGCCGGTAGGCCCTGGTACCAGGACTCACTGGACAGTACGGCGACCGTGAACTGCTGATGACCCGACCAGGTCAGCACATCGTTGACCTCATAGAACTTCATTTCCTCGATGGCGAAGATCGGATTTTCCTGACCGTCGATCATTTTCAGTTGCAGGGCACCATAGACCTCGGAATACGGCAGAGGCGTCGGCACTGCGCCGAACGACTTGTAGGTCTCCACCAGCATCGGCGAAGCCATCACGCGCATTTTCACATTGGCGAAGTCGGCGGGGTTGCGCACCACTTTGTTAGTAGTCCAGACCATATCGCCTTCCGGGTACATGCTCAGCAAGCGCAGGTTGCGGGTTTTCAACCTATCGGCAATGGGGCCGTAGATAGTCGGACTCTCGGTCAACAGCTTGAGGTTGACCTGGTTGTCCTGAGACAACAGGTAAGGTACTGAGAACACCTGCATACCCGGTGCGGTCGAACCAAGGATGCCAGTCGAACCGTGGGTGAACTGCAGGACACCGTTGGCCACCAGCTCGGTCAGGTCCTCGGACTCGCCTAAAGCGCCGTAGGGATAGACTGTGACGCTGATCTTGCCACTGCTCTTCTCCTCGATCAGCTGTTTGAACTTCTGCGCATAGGCGTCCTGCACGCTGCCACTGATCTCCTCGAGGGCGAATTTCCATTCCTCGGCAGCCGCCGCCAGGCTGCTTTGGCCGATCAGGGCCAGGCCCATCGCTGCGGCCAGGGCCGCTTTCTTCAGTTTGCTTAGTGTGTTCATGGTGAGGTCTCCGCTTCTTTTTATGAAGGTGTAAGTACGCCTGAGTCCGCCTATCTTCAACTTTCTACAATGTCGGCAATCACCGCCAAGGTGTCGCCAATGTCCACCAATGCGGGAAACCGCCGGGCGACCAAAAGGCCATCCCGCTCCGCACGGTACTCAACGGGCGGCGTGCCTGTTCGTTCGAAGGTATGTACTCGAGCAACCAGATCACCTTGAGTCAGCCGGTCACCCAGACTGCAGGTGAGTTCGAGGATGCCGCGATGGGTGCTCTGCACGTAGCAGCTGGCATCGGGCATATCCAACTGCATTGATGGCTCATCCGTCAGCTCCGGTTCACCATCAAGAATTCCAGCGAATTTGAGAAAATTGCGCACGCCACGATCAGCCAGAGCCATGGTTTCAGGGGTACTGGTACCGCCACCGCGCAATTCGGTAGTAACGAATACCTTGCCCTGGGCTTCCACCGCCGTGTCATACAGCGAGGCCGCGTCCAGCTCGAACAGAATCATGCTGGCCGCGGTGCCGAACAGCCGCGCGCCCTCAATGCATTTAGCTTCCTGCTGCGGGTCGGGCAACCGGTGGGCCGCTGCAAACGGCAAAATATCCAGAGTCTTGCCGCCGGAATGAATATCCAGGGCGTAGTCGCACAGCGGGATCAGGTGGCGCTGGAAATAGTCGGCGATGCGCTCGGTCATGCTCCCCGCGGGATTACCAGGGAAGGAGCGGTTCATATTGCCCTTGTCGATCGGCGAGGTACGGCTGCCATTCTGCACCGCCGGGTAGTTCATAGCGGGGACGATGATGACCCTACCGTGCACCTCTTGGGCGCTCAGCTCATTGGCCAGCTTGAGTAGGCTGGTGATGCCTTCGTACTCGTCGCCGTGGTTGCCGCCGGTAAGGAGCGCGGTGGGGCCTATGCCGTTCTTCACCACACTAATGGGAATCATGATGCAGCCCCAGGCCGATTGGTCGTGGGAGTACGGCAGCTTTATAAAACCGTGCTGCACGCCGTCCCGGTCAAAATCGACGGTGGCGCTAAGGGTAGTGGCGCGAACCTCGGCGACGCTTGTACGCGTGTTTGCCTGCAGTTCCGCTTCAGCTGAAATATTCATGGTTGCGCTACTCATCTCAGGCCTTCACAAACAACTGTCGCGGGAAGTCGCAGAGGGTTTCCACCCCGCTCTCGGTGATCAGGATGCTTTCGGTAGTCTCCAGCCCCCAGTCGTCCAACCACAGACCCGGCATGAAGTGGAAGGTCATGCCCGGTTGCAACACCGTGGTATCGCTCTCGCGCAGACTCATGGTGCGCTCGCCCCAATCCGGCGGATAACTCAGTCCGATCGGGTAGCCGCAGCGGTTGTCGCCACGGTCATAGCCATAGCGGCGCAGAGTACTGTTCAGCTCACGAGCGATATCACCACAGGTGTTGCCGGGCTTGGCCACCGCCAAGCCCGCTTCCAGCCCGGCATTGATCGCCTCTTCCGCCTTGCGAAAAGCAGACGACGGCTCGCCCAAATACAGAGTGCGCGAAAGCGGGCAGTGGTAGCGTTTGTGGCAACCAGCGATCTCGAAGAAGGTGCCCTCCCCCTTCTTGAAGGGCCGATCGTCCCAGGTCAAGTGCGGTGCCGAAGCATCCTTTCCGGAGGGCAGCATGGGCACGATGGCCGGGTAGTCGCCGAACTTGCCCTCGTGGCCAACACAGGCAACCCGGTAGATCTCGCCAACCAGCACATTCTTCGGCAGACCCGGCTCGACCATTTCGATGATCGCCCGGTGCATGTTTTCAACGATGCGCGCGGCCACGCGCATGTACTCGATTTCCTGTGGCGACTTGATCGCCCGGCACCAGTTGACCAGCCCGGTGGCGTCCATCAGTTGCGCCTGCGGCAGACCGCGCTGCAGCGCCTGGTGCGACGTGGCGCTGTAGTAGTAGTTATCCATTTCCACACCGATCACGCCACTGATCCAGCCACGTGCCGGCAGCACTTCCTGGCACAGGTAGTCGAGTGCGTGGTGCGGCGGGTTCATCACATAGCGGTCACTGTAGGAGGCGATGTCCTCTTCCGGCAGGTAGACGGTGCGCCGCGCGCCGTTGGCGTCGATGCCACGGCCGTACCACAACGGATTACCGTGCTGGCCAACCACCACGCATTGCGGGGTATAGAAAGACCAACCGTCATAGCCGGTAAGCCAGGCCATATTGGATGGATCATGCACGATCAGCGTCGTGATCCCCCGCTCAGCCATGGCGGCACGCACCTTGGTCAAGCGTAGGGCGTACTCTTCACGGCTGAAATTCAAAGCGATTTCACTCATGACAGCATCTCGAAAATGAACGCAGCAGCGTTCAAGCCCATGACTACTCCAGAGGCCCTGAGCCCTGGAGCTTTGTTCATCCGGTCTGCGACCGGAGAAATTGCTTGCAAAGCGCTGCGGCGTACGCCGCCATGGCGGGCTGGCATACAAGGCAATGCATGACAGTCATTGACCTGAGGTGAATGCGACACTTGCTTAGTCATGTGCCCTCCCCGGCCCTTAGGGCCCGATGATCGATCGAGGTGACCGCGGCGCTTATAATTGTACTGAAACCTGCTAAAGTAACCGCAGCAAGTACAGGTCAATAGCGATTTGACCTCATACTATTATCATTACAATTGTCGTCAAGGATTTTATTGTTCTATGACAATCGACCTAAAACCCTTTATTCGCTCTGGCCAGCCTAAATACCTGGCCATAGGCAACGCGCTCAATGAAGCAATCAACGCCGGCGCGTTGCAGCCGGGCAGCAAACTGCCGACCCACCGCGAGCTGGCCGAGACCCTGGGAGTCAGCGTACAGACGGTGAGTAACGCCTACGCCCATGCCGAGAAACAGGGGGCCATTTATGCCCAGGTGGGCAGCGGCACTTTTGTGCGCAGCCGCCACGTCAGCCACGAATCGGACTACCTATCCACCGACGAACATGATGACCCCAGCCGCGGCATCGACCTGTCTACCGCCCACCCGGTGTGTACGGCACGCCACGTGAAGCTTTACCGCGAGGGCCTTGAACGCCTGGCCCGGGAGGGCCGCGACGACTTCATCACCTCCTTCCACCCGACCCAGGGTTTGACCCAGCACCGCGAAGTGGTCTGCACTTGGCTAGCCCAGCAGAAGATGCCGGCCAACCCCGATCACATGCTCTTCTGCAACGGCACCGCGCACGCCCTGACCATTGCCATGGCGACGGTGCTCAAACCCGGTGACACCGTGTTATGCGAGCATGAGACTGGCATGCTGCTGCTTGCCCTGGCGCAAACCCTGCATTTCAATCTCAAGGGAGTGGCCGCCGACGACCAGGGCCTGCTGCCCGAAGCGCTCGAAGCTGCCTGCCGTCAGGGCAGCGCCCGGGTTTTGTTCTGCACCCCGACCATGAACAACCCGAACAACAACACGATGAGCCTGGAACGCCGCCAGGCAATTGCCGAGCTGGCCCGGCGCTACGACCTGACGGTGGTGGAAGACGACGTCTATGGCGCGCTCCAACCGGATCGCAGCCCGCCGCTGTCGGCGCTGATACCAGAGCGCAGCTTTTATGCCACCAGCCTGACCAAGGTGACCCTGCCAGGCATGCGCGCGGGCTACCTGATCACCCCGCCGCATTTGGTGCAGCAAGCCATCGGTCGGCTGCGCAGCACCACCTGGATGGCCACGCTGATGCCCTTTGAAATCGCCAGCTGGTGGATGCAGGACGGCACCCTCGACCGCATGATCGCTTTTCAACAGCAGGAATTTGCAGCACGTCAGCAGATGGCCAGCGAACTGCTCACCACCTGTCGCTACAAAGCACACCCCAACGGCATGCATATCTGGGCCGAACTGCCGCCTCACTGGCAGCCCGAAAAGTTCGTCCGCCGCGCACGCCAGGAAGGCGTAATGATCTTCCCAGCCGAGCCGTTCCTGGCCACCACCGATCGCAACAACCCTTACGTGCGCATCAGCCTGGGTGCGGAACAGAGCAGGTCACGTGTGCAGGCCGGGCTGACCACGCTGAATGAGTTGATAGCGGAAATACCGCCACCCATGCATTTCGTGTTTTGAGACGACGTACAAAACAGTTCATACGCCACAACAGACAGCATATGTACTGATTCAAATATTTAATTGACATGATTTTTACACAGAGCTACTGTCTGGCCTCCACAAAAATAAAAATGTCTGTTGCCGTGGCAACAGGCTGGAGGTGGCAATGGCTTGGTTGCATAAACTGGACTGGCTGCTGGAAAAGCTGGAGGCGTTTATCCTCTCTGGCTCGATCCTGCTGATGGCGCTGAACTCGGTCGGCAATGTATTTGGCCGTTACCTGTTCAACCAGAGCCTGTACTTCTCCGAGGAACTCAATCAGTTCCTTATCATCTTCGTCACCTTCATCGGCTGCAGCTATGCCGCACGCCAGAACCGCCATATCAGTATGAGCGCCTTCATCGAGCAGCTGACCGGCAAGCCAGCTGCCGCCAGCCTGTTGCTGATTAACCTGCTTACGGCCGCCCTACTGTTCTGGCTGACCTGGGCCTCCGTCGGTTATGTGCAATCGGCCGCGCGCATCGGTCGCGCCTCCTCTGCACTACAAGTGCCGCTGCATTACATCTACCTGCTGATACCCCTGGGCTTAGGCATGAGCGGCCTGCAGTTCCTGCGCCACGCCTTTGTCCAGATGTTGGTACTGCTCGGCTGCCGTGAAGCACCGCCGCGGCATGTCGATGCTCCCCTTCCGCCACAAGCCTGAGTCCACGCCGCATGGATATGACTACCGCACTCCTGCTCATCATGCTGGTTCTGCTGCTGGCAGGCTTCCCAATGATGACCACCCTGCTGGCCGCAGCCGCTGCCGGATTCCTGTTCTTCTTCAACATGGGACCGGAGTTCCTTATCCAGCAGATGATCGCCGGCATCCGTCCGTCTGCCCTGGTAGCGGTGCCGATGTTTATCCTCGCCGCCGACATCATCACCCGGGGGGCCACTGCCAATCGCCTGTTAGATGTCGCGATGGCCTTCGTCGGCCACGTGCGCGGCGGAATGGCAGTGACTACCGCACTGAGCTGCGCGATGTTCGGTGCCTTGTCCGGCTCGACCCAGGCGACCGTGGTCGGGGTAGGCAGCATCATGCGACCAAAGATGCTGCAACAGGGCTATAAGGACAGTTTTGCCATGGCGTTGATCATCAACGCCTCGGATATCGCTCTGCTGATCCCGCCGAGCATCGGCATGATCATCTATGGCGTGGTCTCGGGCACCTCGGTGGCCGAGCTGTTTATCGCCGGCATCGGCCCAGGTCTGCTTTTAATGGTGTTGCTGGCGGGTTACTGCTACATCTATGCGAGGATGGCGGGCATTCCCCGCAGCGAGAAGTTCAGCTGGAATGAACGCCTGCGTACGTGCCGTCGCGCCATCCTGCCACTGCTGCTGCCGGTAATGACCATCGGCGGTATTTACACCGGGGTATTCAGCCCCACCGAGGCAGCCGCAGTCTCGGTGCTCTATGCGCTGATTCTGGAAGTGCTGATCTTTCGCCGGGTCAAGCTCAGTGATCTTTCGAGCATTGCACTGTCTACCGGACTGATCACCGCTGTGGTGTTTATCCTGGTGGCGGCCGGCTCGGCGTTTTCCTGGGTGATTTCCTTTGCCCAGATACCTCAGCAGATCCTGAGCGGCATCGGCCTGATGCAGGCTTCGCCGACCGAACTGCTGATCATTATCTCGATCGCGTTCTTTATCGGTTGTATGTTCGTCGACCCGATCGTGGTGATGCTGATTCTGGTACCGATTTTCGCCCCGGCGGTTCGTCTGTCGGGTCTGGACCCAGTATTGGTGGGGACCATCATTACCCTGCAAGCTGCCATCGGCTCAGCTACGCCCCCTTTCGGGTGCGACATCTTCACCGCGATCGCGGTGTTCCGCCGGCCCTACTTCGAGGTGATCCGCGGCAGCCTGCCTTTCTTCGCTATCCTGCTGCTTATGTCGGTGTTGCTGATCATGTTCCCGCCCATCACTCTGTTCCTGCGCGACCTGGCCTTCCGCTAGAACGGGGTTGTACCCGAATCATTGATTTTAGGCTGCAAAGGCAGCAGCGACTGCTAGGCCGCCAGATTGCTCCGGCTCTACCATTCGCTTTCGTAGGGTAGCGGGTCTGTCCCAGAGTGGGGTTAGCCCAGAAACCCTCAAGCCATTCGGCGGTTTCGGACTGAGGGCTGCAAGGAACGTTACACAGTAGGTTGCCATCCTGAAACCCTCAGGCTAGAGTGCGCCCGTCGTGGTCAATCCCACGGCCGGGTGTGGTAGCCCGATTCACACGAAGGCGCGGCAGCGTCATAAACGAGAACAGGCCCATTCTTAGGCTTGTTGATCTCTCGTGCACTTATGGCGGGCCGTGTGAGGCAGGCTTCGGCCTGGCCGGCCTTCCTTCGTGGGTCGGTCTACCACCCTTGCACGGTCCGCCTCCATTCGTGTGGTAGCGAGTGGCAAGCGGCTCCTTAATCTCACGAAGGAGCATAAGGAAAATGCGCTACCCCTTTTTTACCCAAGAGCTCCGCCTTGGCCTTCTACTCTCGCTGTTCACCTCCACTCTGGAGGTGCGCCATGGCTGAGTTCGAAACCTGCGTTGTACCCTTTCCACGGCGGCCAAGTCCGCTGCACGAATCCGAACGCTCTGCCCTCCCCGTCGAGGCTGCCGCCGAATTGCGCGCAACCATGCTCGGCAATCTGTTGGATCAGATAGCCGAACCTGATGGTTTCCATGCGCACAACTTGCGACTAAGAGTTGCGGCCTACTCGGCTCTGGACCTGCTGGATGAGTTGGTGGTGCTGTACCGCCGCGCGCTTTCCGAAGCACGAGGAGGTACCAGATGAGCAAAGGCATCATGACCTGCCTTCCGCCGCACGATGGCCATCCAGGTATGGAAATCAACTGGGCAGCGGATTGTCGGCAGGCCTTCAATCAAGGTGTGAGCTTCGCCCAGACCTGGCTCGACAATGCCCGCAGTGGCTGGCTTTGGGCCGTTATGATCGCCGAGCGCGATCTATTGCCTTGCGCCATAGAGAGGCGGGCCTTCGAAGTCGGCTTTCTCAGCCGCATCCATCAGCGCTTATGCTCGCCACAGTGGAGCGGCGAGCTTATCAAGGATACGGCGTTGAGCCTTTGAGCCTCCATTCCGGGCTTTCCCGTTACTGCTGTGTTTGCAGCCCGCATCGTTTCGTATGGAGCCAGCAGGTCGGTGCACCGACCTGCTGGGTGGCTGTCTCGACGCGGTGGTGAAGCTGCACCTTTCCAACAGCAGGGGTTCTTGCCCCCTCAAAATCAAGAAAAACAGACGGTATCCACCCGGCCGCTGCGCTGGGCGGAGCCTCCGCGATTTTTCTTGATTTTTTCACCACGGCCTTAGTCGCCCTAGTCGGCAGGGGTTCATGCGCAGCGCAAGCGCAGAACCCTGAAGACGAAGGAGCGAAAACCATGAGCGAACACATCAGGATCTATGTTGCCGACCTGGCCGCCTACAACGCCGGTCACCTGCATGGCGTATGGATCGACGCCACCCTGGATATGGACGACATTCAGGCGCAGGTCGACGCCATGCTGGCGGCCTCGCCGGTCGAGGGCGCGGAGGAGTATGCCATCCACGACTTCGAGGGCTTTGACGGCTATCCCCTCGGTGAATACGAGGGCCTGCAGACGGCACACGAGATCGCCTGCTTTATCGAGGAATACTCCGAGTTTGGCGGTGCCCTGCTTGCCCATTGCAACGATCTGGAGCAGGCGCGCAAAGCGGCCGAGGAAGATTACTGCGGCTGCTACTCCTCGCTGGCCGACTACGCCCAGGATCTGACCGAGGAAAGCACCAGCATTCCGCAGCACCTGGCTATGTACATCGACTATCGGGCCATGGCTCGCGATATGGAATACAGCGGCGACCTGTTCACCCTGGAGACAGGCTTCGAGCAAGTGCACGTGTTCTGGAACCGCTAGGTTGAACGAAAGGCACCGGGACTGACCCGGTGCCTTTGCTTTTTGCGCCCCTGCCCTGTCGGCCACCCGCGCGCCCCACCCAGGAAGCTGATGCGCTGGTGCAAGCACCAGCCGATCAGCTTGCAGCGCTCGCAACCTGTGCAGTTGGTCATTCAGACCGTTACGGACTTACGTCTTTGCACAAATCCGTCGATCCGCTTTTACGGATTTGTGGATTTGTGGGAAAGCGGATTTACGCTTTTACGTATTTACGGAAAACCGTAGATGCGGTTTTCAGGTTTTACAGAAAGCCGTAGATCCGCAAATCCGTAGCGCTGCGCGCTCAGTCCTTTGTGAAGACGTTTGCAGTAGGTGGCCGCTCTCGTAGGTGGGCGTGCTCGGTCAGCGACCAGACCTTCCTGGCATCAATCCACGTCACTTTTGCTTTCGATTTCGCCCAGACCCAACCCGGCATGATCGAGCGCGACGGCTGCCGCACGGTGCACCTCCCACGTCAACGGAGGACACACCATGTCGTACTCAACCACCCTCACCCCACCCGCTCGCAGTCTCGATCTCGACTCCCCACTGCACCGCAAAGCGGGCCCGACAGCCCACGCCATGAGCCCTGCAGAGCGCAATAACGCACCGGACACGCGACAAGCCGGCCCAGCCCCTCGCTACCTCACCAACGCCGAAGCAGCAGCCTATTTGCGCCTTTCGCCACGCACGCTGGAGAAGCAGCGAGTGATCGGCGGCGGGCCTCGCTTTCACAAGTTCGGCCGGCGGGTGATGTATGCACTGGTCGATCTCGAAACTTGGGCCGGGGCGCGGAGCTTCGAGACCACCTTCGATCCCGAATACCTCGACCGCCATCAGGGAGCCCAGCGTGATGACCAGTGAAGCCATTACCCATGAGTCATGGTCTAGCCGCCACGTCTGCGCAGGGCGAGCAACTGGACCTGTTCCGCGCGCTGCCGGGGGACATGGCACCGCGCGACGCCCAGGACCTGATGGCGCATCCGTTCTTCTCGCTGGCCAAGTCGCGGCGCACGGTGCCCATCGACTTCCGCTCCGGCGAGGTGACGGTGCGTGTGGAGGGCACGCTGGAGCATGGCATCGCCACGATCTGGGATGCCGACATCCTGATCTGGGCGGCCAGTCAGATTGTCGAGGCCCGCGATGCCGGCCTACCTACTTCGCGGCTGATGCGGGCGACACCCTATCAGATTCTGCGTTTTATCGGCCGCGGTACCTCGCTGCGCGACTATCAGCGCCTCAAGGCCGCTCTGGATCGGCTGCAATCGACCAGCGTGGCCACCTCGATCCGCGAGACCACTGGCCGACGCCTGCACCGCTTCTCCTGGATCAACGAGTGGAGGGAGTTGGCCGCGCCGGACGGGCGGCCACTAGGCATCGAGCTGATCCTGCCGGACTGGTTCTACAGCGGGGTGCTCGACCAGGCTCTTGTGCTGACCATCGACCCTGCCTACTTCCGCCTCACCGGCGGCATCGAGCGTTGGCTGTACCGGCTGGTACGCAAGCATGGCGGCAAGCAAAAGGACGGCTGGCAGTTCGACTTTCGTCACCTGTACCGCAAATCGGGGAGCACGGCGCGCTATTCGGACTTTGCCCTCGACCTGCGTGCGCTGGTTGCGCGTCAGTCGCTGCCGGGCTATCGCCTGGGCATCGTCCGCCTGCCCCCTTCGACCGAACTGCTGGCCTTCCAGCCCGTGCCGTAGGCGGCACGGGGATAACCTGCGCAAAAGCTGTGAATTCAGACGTGCTATCAGGCGCAAGCTGGCACGTGCTATCAGGCGCAGCCCTGTCGTGCCATCAGGCGCACAAACTCCGCTGCAGACCAAAGCTGGCGCGGCTTACAGCCGCCCTTAACTTAACTAACTTAAAAGCTCTAACTTGTTATTGGGGAAACGCCTGGTTGTGGACAGGCGCAGACGAGGGCTATTTGGCCGGGGAGATCCGGCCATGATCGTCGCCCTACTCAACCAGAAAGGCGGAGTCGGCAAGACCACCCTGGCCACCCACATCGCTGGCGAACTGGCCCTCCGAGGACAGAACGTCATGCTGCTCGATGCCGACCCACAGGGCTCGGCACTGGACTGGACGCAACGGCGCAGCCAGCAGGGTTTGCCCAGGCTGTTTAGCGCCGTAGGCCTGGCACGCGAGACTTTGCACCAGGAAGCCCCTGAGCTGGCGCGACGTGCCGACCACGTGATTATCGACGGCCCACCGCGCATTGCGGCCCTCGCCCGCTCGGCGTTGCTGGCGGCCGACCGCGTGTTGATCCCGGTGCAGCCCAGCCCCTACGACCTTTGGGCAAGCGCGGAGATGGTCAACCTGATCCGCGAGGCGCAGGTATTCAGGCCCAACCTGCAAGCGGCCTTCGCCATCAACCGCCGCGTCAGCACCACGGTAATCGGCCGTGAAGCACGTGGCGCATTGGCAGACCAACCGCTGCCCGCCCTGCAGGCGGAGGTACGCCAGCGCATCGTCTTCGCCGAAAGCGTAGCGGCCGGTCGCCTGGCGCGAGAACTGGCACCGGACAGCGCTGCCGCACGCGAAATTAGCAATATGGTGGATGAGTTGCTGCGGTGGTCGTCATGAGCGGCAAGCGCATCGGCATCGGTGCACGTCCGCTGGCTGATCCGCAGGCCGAGGCCTGGATCCACCAGGGCACCAGCATCGACCACGCGAAGGTCGAGCTCTACACCGCCCGCCTGACGCTGGACGTCACGCCGGCGCTGCGCACCCGTATCAAGCATGCGGCCTTCGACCGTGGCGTAACGATGGCGGAGATGCTGCGGGAAGTACTGGAGCGGCAGTTCCCGGAAGTGACGTCATGACGACACGAACCTACTGCGTTCGGTGGCCACTGGCGCTGGCCGCCAGCAGCCTGATCGCGCTGGGTTGGGCAGCGCTCGCGACGTCGCCACCACAGCTCATCTACAACGCTTCTGACAGCGTACCCACCGGCTGGTATCGCATTGCTCCTGTCGTCTCACTCGCAACCGGCGACCTGGTACTGGTTCGCCTGCCGGCAGATGCAATGGTACTGGCGGCTCAGCGTGGCTACCTGCCGTCTACCGTACCGCTGTTGAAGACGGTAGCTGCAATCGCGCCCCAACAGGTGTGCGTGCGGAGCAATTACGTGCTGGTCGATGGACAGCTCACGGCCAGGCAATTGCACCGAGATAGACAGGGGCGAGCCCTGCCAGCGTGGCAGGGCTGCCGGAGACTGGTTGGCGATGAGCTGTTCCTGCTCAGCAACAAACCAGAGTCGTTCGACAGCCGCTATTTCGGCCCAGTGTCCGCCGGCGCAGTGATCGGTCGGGCGCAGCCCTTGTGGGCGGAGTCGCGTCGATGAGCCGGCACTTTTTCCGTCATAGCGCCTGCGAACTTGATGTTCTCGGCTTACGCAATCGCGCGCCGCCATCGTGCAAGTAGCTCTGCCCTCGCCCTCAGCTACGGGCCTGGACGTACCCCACCTGATTACCCACCCCAGAAGCACCAAGGCAGGGACAAAGCGGAGGGCAAGATAAAAGGGGGCAGCACTTCGTGGCGCTTGGGGAGGGTCTGCACGGGAGGTGTAGACGGCACTGCAGCGGAGCGCTCAGGTGCCGCAGATGCGCTCCTTCCAGCAGCAGCACTGACCCAAACGCGTGCCTGGCACGCCCCACTGCGATCAACTTGGAGGACTCATCAACATGAGCAGGGAAAGCAATCAGGACGACGATCCACGTTTCCGCCCCCAGCCGGGCAAGCCGCAGCAACGCGGCCAAACCTTCGTTAACCAGGTGCTGCGCCAGGCCAATAAGGCCGGTACGGGCAAGTCACGCAAGGCCAGCCACCAACCCGGTGCTCGCCTCGGCCGCGGGCATGTCGCCGCCCGCTTCAGCGCCCAGCAACTGCAGGCCAACACCCGCCGCGTCACCATCAAGACGCGCCTGGTGAACCTGCGCCAGGCGGGCAAGCGCTCGACGCTCAGCCACCTGCGCTACATCGAGCGCGATGGTGTGAGCCGTGAAGGCGAGCCAGGCAAGGCCTATGGCCCGCTTACCGACCAGGCCGATGTGGAAGCCTTCGAGTCGCGCGGCCGGGAAGACCGGCACCAGTTCCGCTTCATCGTTTCACCCGAGGATGCCGAGCAGCTCGACGAGCTGCGTACCTATACCCGTCACCTAATGAGCCGGATGGAGGCCGACCTCGGCACCCGCCTGGACTGGGTGGCGGTCGATCACTGGAACACCGATAACCCGCACACCCACATCGTGCTGCGCGGTAAGGACGATACGGGCAAGGACCTGGTGATCGCCCGTGACTACATAGCCGAGGGCATGCGCAACCGTGCCGCAGAGCTGGCCACCGAGTGGCTGGGGCCGCGCACCGAACTGGAGATCCAACGTGGATTGCAGCGCGAAGTGCAACAGGAGCGCTGGACCAACCTGGATCGCACCCTGCTGCGCGAACACCGGGCAGGCGTACTGCGCCTGAAAGCCCTCGACTACCATCCGCAGCGGCAGTTGCTGATCGGCCGCCTGCAACATCTGCAACATCTGGGTCTGGCCCACGAGGATCGGCCAGGACACTGGGTCATACGCGACGACACCGAGGCAACCCTACGCACCATGGGCGAGCGCGGCGATATCGTGCGCACCATGCAGCGTGCCATGGGTGGCCTGCAGCGGGACCTGGCGGTGTTCGAGCCAGGCAGAAGTAACCCCGACGTGGTCGGCCGCGTGGTGGGCAAGGGCCTGGCCGATGAGCTGCACGATCGCGGCTACCTGGTTATCGATGGCCTCGACGGCAAGGCCCACTATCTGGCCCTGCCCAAACGCACGCAACTGGCCGACTACCCCATCGGGGCCTTGGTGGAAACACGCACCCGAAACGAGACACGCGCAATGGATCGCACGATTGCCGCACTGGCCACCGATGGCCTTTACCGCACCGACCAGCACCTTGCCCTGGCACGATCACAGGCCGCAGGAGGGCCTGATGCCGAGGCATTGGTCGAGCGTCATGTGCGGCGTCTGGAAGCCCTGCGCCGGGCCGGCATCGTCGAGCGGCTCGCCGATGGCGTATGGCAGGTACCAGCCTACCTGCCCGAGCAAGGTCGGCGACATGATGCCCGCCGCCTGGGCGACTTTACCGTCGAACTGCGTACGCCGCTGCCCATCGAGCGACAGGTTCGCGCTATCGGCGCTACCTGGCTGGATCAGCAACTGATTGGCGACAAACGCGAGCTGGCGGACAAGGGTTTTGGCAAGGAGGTCCGCGAAGCGCTGGGGCAGCGCGCGGACTTTCTGGTGGAACAAGGTTTGGCCGAGCGCCAAGGCCAGCGCATCGTATTTGCGCGCAACCTCCTGGCCACCCTGCGCGGGCGAGAGCTGGCAACCGCGGCACGGGAGATATCGACCAAGACGGGCATGCACTACCGCCCGGTAGTGGAAGGCGAACGGGTGCGCGGGGTCTACCGGCGCAGCCTGCAACTGGCCAGTGGGCGCTTTGCCCTGCTCGACGACGGCATAGGCTTCAGCCTGGTGCCCTGGAAGCCGGTGATCGAGCAAAAGCTCGGGCAAAGTCTGTCAGCAGTGATTCAGGGCGGCAGCGTCTCCTGGCAACTGGGTCCCCAGCGCGGGCCAACAATAGGTTGAACCGCAGCTGCCGACGCTTACACCAGGGTCGGCTCCTGCTGCAGCCACTGCTCGAAGGATCGACTCTCAGGCCTGCCCTCCTTGGCCGCGTAATAGACCAGGCGCAGGTGGCGATCCTCGTCGATGGTAAGCGTGGTGTGCTCGAATTCCACCTGGCCAACCGACTGGATGTGCAGGTGGCGAATACCCTGACAGGGACCATGGATGTCCTGCTGCCGCCACCATACGCTGAAGTCGGGCGACACCCTTTCCAGTTCCTTTACCAGCGCGACGATATCCGGATCCTGGGTGGCCCGCACGAAGTCACGCCGAAAGCTGGAAAGGATCTGCAGCGCCTGCTCATCCCAGGGATTAAACAGCGCGTACATGGCCGGGTTCGTGAACAGCATCCATAGCAGATTGCGGCGATCGGCCGGCAGTGCGGAGAAGCCGAACACCCGATCCGCCGCGGCATTCCAGGCCAGCACATCCCAGCGCAAATTGAGCACGTAAGCCGGGCTCAACGGCAGATCCCCCATCAGCCGGTGGATCAGCGGCGGCACCACGCACCAGGTACGGCCCGGCTCTGGTGGCAGGCGCTGATGCGCCAGCAGGAACAGGTGGCGACGCTCTGTGGCATCCAGCTTGAGTGTGCGCGAAAGGTTGTCGAGGAAGGTCGCGGACACACTGATGTCACGGCCTTGCTCCAGCCAGGTGTACCAGGACAACCCCACCCCGGCTAACGCGGCCACCTCTTCGCGGCGTAACCCTGGTGTACGTCGCCGACTACCGGCAGGCAGCCCCACCTCCTCCGGCGAGATGCGCTCGCGGCGACTACGCAGAAACTCGGCCAGTTCTGCCCGGGTGCGTTCGAGTGTGCGAGGAGCGCTCATCCGATTACCTCCAGTAATAGCATAAACGGTCAAATTGTAACCCTTATAGATCCGGAGAAGAATACCCCGACCTGGCCGTAAACGTGCGAGCTAGGGCTCTTGCTTGATGAGGAAGAACACAGAGACGTGTCATCAACTTGCTAAGGAGATAAACGGATGTACCAAGCCCTTCTTCGGGAACAACTGGAGACACTGAAGTCCTCCAACCAGTACCGCACCTTCACCACCCTCAGCCGCATTTGTGGCCAGTACCCGCTGGCCAAACTGGACGACTGCGATCATTCGCCCGTGGTCGTCTGGTGCAGCAACGACTACCTCGGAATGTCCCAGCACCCGAGCGTGCGCGAGCAGATGCACGACGCACTGGAAACTTATGGCGCAGGCTCCGGCGGCTCGCGCAACATCGGCGGCTCGCACGAGGTATATGCCCGCCTAGAGGCCAGCCTGGCCGACTGGCACGATAAGGAAGCAGCACTGGTGTTCCCCACCGGTTTCGGCTCCAACGACGCCACCATCCAGTGCCTGCTGCGACGTATTCCCGACTGCGTGGTGATCAGCGACGAACTGAACCATGCGTCCATCGTCAACGGTATTCGCTCCACGCCGAACGAACGCAAGGTCTTTCGCCACAACGATGTCGAGCACCTGGAGCAGATTCTCTCCAGCTACCCGCAAAACCAGCCGAAGCTGGTGATATTCGAGTCGGTCTACTCGATGGACGGTGACATCGCGCCTATCGCCGAGATCGTCGCGGTCGCCAAGCGCTACAACGCCCTCACCTACCTCGACGAAGTGCATGCCGTAGGCATGTATGGCCCCCGCGGTGCTGGTATCGCCGCCGAACTGGGCTTGGCCGATCAGGTGGACATCATCCAGGGGACCATGGCCAAGGCCATCGGTGTGATCGGCGGCTACATCGCCTCGACCCAGGTGATTGTGGATGCGGTGCGCTCCTTCGCCACCGGATTTATCTTCACCACCTCGCTGCCACCGGCGATTACCGCCGGTTGTTTGGCCAGCGTTGAACACCTCAAATGCAACAGCGCCGAGCGTGACCGGCTGCACGCCCAAACGGCCAAGCTGCGCCAGCGCCTCAAGCATTACGACGTGCCAGTCATGCCCTGCTCGCAGACTCACGTGCTGCCAGTGCTGGTGGGCGAGGCGCGGCGCTGCAAGGCCGCTGCCGAGCGCCTGCTGCATACGCACGGCGTTTACCTGCAGCCGATCAACTATCCATCAGTGCCGGTGGGTACCGAGCGCTTTCGCGTCAACGCCACACCGAACCACAGCGACACGCAGATCGAACACCTGGCCGTGTCCCTTCGCGAGACCTTCGCACACTTCGGCATTGCGCTGGCGCCCCAGGTATTCGGCGCGGAGGTGGCCTGAAATGGATCAGCCCTTTCTCACCGTGCGCCCAGCGACTGTGGCCGACCTGGCCAGCCTCGTGGAGCTTCGCGCGCACCTGCTGGACGGCACCTCGGCCAGCTATTCGAGCAAGACGCCGGAGGACTCGGTGCGCTGGCGTGCGGCCTACCGTACCTGGCTGAGCAGTCGCCTGAGCGAGAGCGACTGCGTGCAGATCCTCGTCGCCGAGCACAGGGAATCCAGCCAGGTGCTCGGCTGTGCGACCGCCATTATCGACCAGCGCGCGCCCACACCCGCATGCCACAACGGCCTGTCCGGTTGGGTGCAGTCGGTGGTGGTGGAGCCGCAATGGCGCAACCGTGGCATTGCCCGGCAGTTGATGCAGCACCTGCTGCGCTGGTTCGCCAACCGCAGCGTCGCTTGCGTAGCGCTACAGAGCACCGCAGCCGCCGGCACCCTGTACCAGGCCCTAGGGTTCGCCACCAGCGACGAGCGCCTGCTGATTCGTCAGGAGGCCTCGGCATGAAGATCCTGATCATCGGCTTGGGCTACGCCGGCAACCGTTATCACCTCGCCTTCGAACATATCGCCGCGAGCACGGGCCTGCCGTTGTCGCTGGCTTATGTCGGACGCGGGCAGAAGCCAACCGACTTGCCCTACTTCGATAGCGTCGGCCGCGCACTGGAAGCGTTCGCACCAGACATCGTAGTGGTCAGTGTCAACGACCACAGCCATGCGCCCGTGCTGCAGCAGTTGACCGGTTACCGCGGTTTCGTGATTTGCGAGAAGCCGCTGGTCACGCCCCAGGACGACTTGAGTGAGCTCTTCGGTGCGCTGAAGCACCTCAGCGGCTTTGCCCTGGATTTGGTCGAGCGTTACTCGGACATCAGCCGGCAACTGCGCGAATGGGTCGAGCGCCACGAGTGGCAATTGGTGCGCGCCAATTTCCACTGGGGCAAGGACCGCATCAACGACTACCGCCCCACCTGCGGTGTGACCAGCGAGGTGATCCATGCTCTGGATCTACTCAGTTGGATCTGCCCACGCGCCGGTCAGCTCAAGCTGCATGGCGTGCTCGGCGTGCGTTCGGACTTCTCGATATCCGGTGCCGAGGTGCTCGATACCGTGCAGCTCACTGCCAGCCTGGGCGAGGCGCGGGTCACCGGCTACAGCAGCTTCGTCAACATCGTGCGTCAGCGCACGGTGGACTTCAGCTTCGTCGACCGAGACGCCCGGTTGATCCACGCGCGCCTGGTGTTCGACACACCGCGCTGGGATCACGACCAGTTACGAATCTGGACACGCGGTGCGAACGGTGCCGAGGAGCTGCTGCACGAGTTCACTACGGCTCCCGACGAGCCAGGTCTGGACACCCTACACAAGCTCTCGCGGCTGTGCCGGCAGGTGATGCGCGCCGTGGCGCTCAAGGAGCCGCCACACCAACCCTTCGCCGGTCTCGATACAGCAGTAGCCCTGCAGCGCCTGCTCGTCGAGCTCGACACCCACGCACAAACCCCACCGCCGGCGCGCTACGTCCATGGCGAGACGCGCGTGCTGCTGGCTGAGGGCAGCGACCTGGAAAGCCTCGGGTAACCCAATTCACAAGGAGAAAATTATGTGTGGAATCGCTGGATGGCTGTCCTACAGCCAGAACATGGAAGCACACCGCGACACCCTGCAGCGCATGACCGACACCATGCGCCTGCGCGGGCCGGATGCCGGTGGACTGTGGATCAACGGGCCGGTTGGTTTGGGCCACCGCCGGCTGTCGATCATCGACCTGGAGGGCGGTCGCCAACCAATGACGGCCATGCACGGCGGCATGCGGGAAGTCGCCGCAATCACTTACAGCGGTGAGGTCTACAACTTCCGCGAACTGCGCACCGAGTTGCAGCGGCTAGGCCACCAATTCGAGACCCGCAGCGACACCGAGGTGGTGCTGCGCGCCTATGTGCAATGGGGCGAGGACTTCGTCGAGCGCCTCAACGGCATGTATGCCTTCGCCATCTGGGACCTGCGCTCGCAAGAGCTGCTGTTGATCCGCGACCGTATGGGGGTCAAGCCACTCTATTACTTCCCGACCGCGGACGGAGTGGTGTTTGGCTCCGAGCCCAAGGCGCTGCTGGCCAACTCACTGGTCCCACGGACGGTGCGCGCCGACGGCCTGCGCGAGATTCTGGAAATGGTGAAGACGCCGGGCCATGCCGTGTTCGCCGGCATGCGTGAGGTGATGCCGGGCGAGATCGTGCGGATCAACCGCCAAGGCCTGGGCCGCCGCCACTACTGGAAACTGCAGGCGAGTGAGCACAACCACTCGCTGGATGAAACCATCCGCCATACCCGCGACCTGCTGGAGGACATTGTCGACCGCCAGATCGTTGCCGATGTGCCGCTGTGCAGCCTGCTCTCAGGAGGCCTCGACTCCTCGATCATCACGGCGCTGGCTTCGAAGAAGCTGCTGGCCGCAGGCAAGGAGAACATCCGTTCTTTCTCCGTCGACTTCCTTGACCACGGCAGCGGCTTCACCAGTGATGCCGTACGCGGCACGCCGGATGCGCCCTTCGTTCGCGATCTGGTTGAGATGATCTGCTCCAGCCATCAGGAAATTGTCCTCGACAGCCATGATCTGGCCGACCCGACGTTGCGCGCGCAGATTGTTCGCGCCCTCGACCTGCCGCCGGCGTTCTGGGGCGACATGTGGCCGTCGCTCTACCGCCTGTTCCAAGAGGTGCGCAAGCACTCGACGGTAGCGCTCTCTGGCGAAAGCGCGGACGAGGTATTCGGCGGCTACCGCTGGTTCCATGACCCAGAGGCAATCAAGGCCGACACCTTCCCCTGGCTGACTTCGGTCACCGGCAAGTACTTCGACGGCAAGACCTTGTTCGACCAGAGCCTGCTGACCGAGCTGGATATGCACAGTTTCCTGCGCGACAGCTACGCCCAGGCCATTGCCGAGGCACCGGTGCTGCCAGGCGAAAGCGCGCAGGACCAGCGCATGCGGCAGATGAGCTACGTCAACCTGACCCGCTTCGTGCAGACCCTGCTGGATCGCAAGGACCGCATGAGCATGGCCGTCGGCCTGGAGGTGCGGGTGCCCTTCTGCGACCACCGCCTGGTCGAGTACGCCTTCAACATCCCTTGGGCGATGAAGGCCTTCGACGGACGGGAGAAAAGCATCCTGCGCGCAGCAACCCGCGACCTACTGCCAGAGTCGATCAGCGAGCGGGTCAAGAGCCCCTACCCCTCGACCCAGGACCCGGCCTACGAGCAAGCCCTGCGTGACGCGATGACGGCCATCCAGGCGGATCGCAATGCGCCGGTGACACCGCTGCTCGACAGCGGACAGATCCAGCAGACCCTGGCCAAACCGCTCGGCAGCGTCTCGCCCATGTACGAACGAATGGGCATGGAACTGGCGGTCGGCCTCAATACCTGGCTGACCGAGTACGACGTCAGCCTCGAACTTTAGTCCCGAACCGGATGCGGCCCCGGTTCGGGACCGCATCCCTCAGCTGTACCACCCACGCGTTCCCTGCAACGCAAGCGAGCTTGAGCATGCACACATCCAACCAATCCCCGATATATCTCATAGCGCTGGGGGCATTTGCCCTCGGCATGGCTTCCTACGTCACCGCCGGGTTGATTCCAATGATCGAGGCCTCGTTCTCGGTGTCCGTGGCGGTGGCCGCGCAGTTGGTCACGGCGTTCACCCTCGCCTATGGGCTGGGCTCACCGATCTTCGTTGCCCTGACTCCGGCGCACCGACAACGCGCAGGCCTGCTACTGGCCCTGGGCCTGTTCGTTATCGCCAATGCCGCCAGCGCCCTGGCTGAGGACTTCACCGTACTGATGATCTGGCGCGCCATCGCCGGTATCGGTGCCGGCGTCTACCTGGCCATGGGCATCGGTGCCTCCGCCGCAGTGTCCACACCTGAGCGCCGTGGCAAAGCCATCGCTGTCATCATGGGCGGCATGGCCAGTGGCGTGGTGCTGGGCGTACCGCTCAGTCTTCTCGTCGCAGAACAAATGGGCTGGCAGTCCGCCCTGTGGCTGGTCACTTTGCTAGGTCTGTTAGCATTTTTCGGTCTGTTGCTGAAACTCCCCGCACTGCCGGCCGCCACCGCCAGCTCGCTGGGCCAGAAGCTGGCCATCCTCGGCGACGGCCATGTGCTGGTCATCCTGCTGGTATCCCTGCTCGCAGCCATTGCCAGCCTGGGCATGTACACCTTTATCGCCCCGCTAATGGCGGATCCGGCCTACGGCGCGGTGCGTTCGGTCACGCCCTACCTGTGGGTCTGGGGCATCGGCGGCGTGCTGGGTAGTTTTCTGATTGGCCCCCTGGTGGACCGCATCAAGGGCCCGACACTGACCTTCGCCATCATGTTGATCCTGGCCGTGTCGCTGTTCGCGCTGCCGTTCTCGGCCGCCCTTAGCACCTGGCTGGTGATGCTGCCTATTACCCTGTGGGGCGCTGTTGGCTGGGCGCTGCAGGTGCCGCAGAACAACGAGCTGATCCTCGCGCGCCAGGCCCAGGGCGACGGCAACCTGGCCATCGCACTCAACGAGTCGGCGCTCTACCTGGGCAGCGCCATCGGCGCGGCGGCTGGTGGTTTCGTGCTGCTGTTGCAGATGCCCACCTGGACTCTAGCGGCCAGCGCCGGCTGTGTAGCCGCCTTGGGTGCCCTGCTGCAGATCATCAATCTGCGTCGCCAGCCGGGTTGGACCGGTGACGTGCAAGCCGAACCCTACAACTAAGCCACAATAAGGAGGAAAGGCCGTGGAACTGCGCCACCTTCGCTGTTTCATCGCCGTCGCAGAGGAACTGCACTTTGCACGTGCGGCCGCGCGTCTGCATATCGAGCAATCACCCCTCTCCAGGATCATCAAGGAGCTGGAGTATCGCCTGGGTGTGCAACTGTTCGAGCGCACCACGCGGCGCACACGCCTGACCTGGGCAGGTCAAGTGCTGCTGGAGGAAGCCCGACGCGTATTCGCCGTTGTCGACCAAGCCAAGGCCAGCGTCAAGAGCGCCGCAGCCGGCTACCGCGGACGCATCCGGGTCGCACTATCCGACGGCATACCGCAGTCACGCCTGGCCGCCCTGCTCGCCCAGTGCCGCGAACAGGAACCGGAGGTCGAAATCTGCCTGTCGGAGGTTACCTTCACCGAGCAGGTCAGAGGGCTGAATGACGACCTGTTCGATATCGGGCTCGCTCAGTCGGACGAGGTTGGCGATGGACTGGTCGCCGAACCCGTGTGGTTCGATCCATTGGTGGTGGCGGTGCCTGCCCGCCATCCCCTGCTGATCTATCGGCACGTGCCGCTCGACGAAGTGGTGCGCTATCCCCTGGTGCTCTGTGATCCGCAGGTCTGCGAAGGCTTTTGGCAACAGCTGCAGCGGGTACTGGGCACTGTGGATACGCGGCTGACCATCGCCGACCGCGTACCGACGCTGGATCTGATGATGGCGCTGGTAGCTGCCGGTTACGGGCTGGGCTTCTCCAGCCTGGCGCGCATTACCGAACTCAACAACCCGGAGGTCGTGACCCGACCTCTGGCTGGATGCCCGGCGATGCTGACCACCTACCTGATACAGCGCGAGGCGGAGCCTTCTGAACAGCAACGCCGGTTCATCGACAGAATAATCCCGGCCGAAGGCCAAACATTGTTAACCCACCAAACCCAAAGAGAGGATATCGCCTGATGAACAGGACACCACTTCTGCTGCTTGTGCTGTTGCTAAGCGCCTGCGATAAGCCGATGCCCTTCGAGTCAGCCGAGTTTCTTGCCGAAAATCCCAAGAGACTCGAAGAACTGCGGCTTCAGTGCCGGGCGGATCAAACAAAACTGGGGGACGCCCAATGCAACGCGGTTGCCGATGCCCAACGCATACGCTTTATGGGCAAAGGCACGCCTTACACTCCGAAACCCGTCAAACTTTTCCACTCTGACACTAAAGATGGACGCTAGCTGAGGCATAAATGGAGTGGTTACTTTTAATCTACAGGCTCATATATGCTATATTTTGCTCTGTAGATTAAATCAGGGGCTACCCATGACAGCTGCAGCCATCCAAGCTCAAGACTTTTCGAAAAGCCAGTGCGCCGCCGGCCTGCGTGCGGCGCTGAACATCCTGCACAAGTGGAAAGCCACCGGTGAGCAGGCCTGCCAAGTCTTGCGCATTTCACGCAGCACCTACACCCGCGCCAGCCAAAAGGACTCGGCGTGGGAGGTGAGCCTGGACTCCGATCAGATGCAGCGCATCAGCCTTGTCCTGAATATCCATGCGGCGCTACGCCTGGTGTTCGACAACCCCGAAAACGTCTACGGCTTTCCCTCGATGAAGAACCACAACGAGTTCTTCAACGGGCGCGCGCCGCTGGACATCATGGCGCAGGGCGACATGATCTCGCTGTATGAGACATTCCGGCGGATCGACGTGCTGCGGGGTGCTCAGTGGTAATGCTGAACAGCCTTCCTCTTTTGGAAGGCGAGAGCCTGCTGGCCTATCGTTTGGTCAACTCCAAGTTTCCGCCTATAGCCTTGTTCGATGATGTCGCAGACGCGGCAGACTTCGAAGCCATCTATCAGCTACAGGCAATGACAAACCCAAGACTACAGAACGAGCTTGGCCGACTGGAGCTGATTCCTCGCGACCAGATCCCATTCGGTATTCCTGGATGCTCCTACGCCACGGCACCCTTTACCCATGTGAACCCGGCGGATTCACGCTTTAGCAATGGCAGCTTTGGCGTGCTCTACCTGGCTGACAAGATGGACACAGCGATTGCAGAAGTGCGCCATCACCAGGGGCGCTACTGGTCGAACGTGCCGGACCTCAATTACGAACGCTTTGTCTTCAGAGGGCTGGCCTGCAGCTTCACTGACGCGGGAATGAGAGACGCTGCAGTAGTACCGCTGTCTGCCCCCATATATGCACTTGACGATTACACGTTTTCTCATCAATTGGGAGGCGAAGCGAAGCGCACAGCTTGCCCAGGATTGCGTTATAACTCGGTCCGTTCTCCAGGCAGCATCTGTTGGGCACTGATGACACCGCGGCTCGTTGCATCGATCGTCCAGACCGCTCATTTCGAAATGATCTGGAGCGGAGAAATTATAAGCATCAACCGGATTGCCACGCTGATACCCGAGTAAGTACTTGTGCGAAGGATGAGCATGGCCCGCGGGAGGCGGCTGTTGACCGCGAATAACCAATCATGATGACAACAGGCAGAAACCGGCCAAAAGCGGACTGATGCGCTCCGACTGAGCTGGTCTCTGGATGAGGCTTTGAACTATAGAGGGAAGCAGGGCTTATCCAGTTTCTACTGACATTCCGACTTTAGAAGCGGCCTGCCGTCTTGAAATACCTTGCAACCCTTGCGTGATTGAGAAAACCCAAGGGTCTCTCTAGATTTGTCCACGCAACGCCGGGCCCCTCTGACAGCTAACCGCTGCCATGTCGGAGTTGTAGTTTGTACAACTTCGACACTTAGAGGAGGGGCTCATGACTGCCCTAGAACCGTTCTTCCTAGCCGAGTTTCTCGGCACTGCCGCCTGGTTGTGGCTCGTCTTCATCAGCATCGTGATCGGCCTGTTGGTCTTCGACCTCGGGGTTCTTCACCGTGAGCATCGAGAAATCGGCGTTCGTGAGAGCCTGCTACTGTCTGCTGGCTATATCACGGCTGGCTTGTTGTTCGGCCTCTGGGTCTGGCAGGTCAAGGGTGGTGATGCCGGGATGGATTTCTACACCGGTTTCCTGGTCGAGAAGTCGTTGTCGATGGACAACGTATTCATCATGGCGATGATCTTCAGCTTCCTCGCCATCCCGCGTAAGTACCAGCATGAGGTGTTGTTCTGGGGCATTCTCGGGGTGATCGTGCTGCGCGCGATCATGATCGGCCTAGGTGCTGCGCTGATCACCGAGTTCGACTGGATTCTCTATGTGTTCGGCATCTTCCTGCTGTTGACCGGCGTCAAGATGTTGTTCAGCAAGGTCGATGACCACCCGGATCTTAGCCAAAACTTTCTTGTGAAGTACCTGCGTAAACACATGCGGGTGACAGAGCGACTGCATGAAGGGCGCTTCTTCGTCCGCCAGGCGGATGCCAACGGCAAATCCGTGGTCTGGGCTACGCCGCTATTCCTGGCCCTGGTGCTGATCGAGTGTGCTGACCTGGTGTTCGCCGTGGACAGCGTGCCGGCGATCTTCGCCATCACCCGGGACCCCTTCATCGTTTACACCTCAAATATCTTCGCCATCCTTGGCCTGCGTGCGCTGTATTTTGCCCTGGCGGCGATGATTC
>CAZOEC010000063.1:0-27924 GCA_964578635.1 uncultured Pseudomonas sp. | reverse complement strand
GCCGGCGAGCGCGTGGCGATCATCGGCCCGAACGGTATCGGCAAGACCACCCTGCTGCGCACCCTGGTCGGCGAGCTGACCCCGGACGCCGGTAGCGTTAAGTGGACCGACAGCGCCGAACTGGGCTACTACGCCCAGGACCACGCCCACGACTTCGAAGACGACGTGACCCTGTTCGACTGGATGAGCCAGTGGACCCAGGGCGAGCAGATGGTGCGCGGCACCCTCGGCCGCATGCTGTTTTCCAACGACGAGATCCTCAAGTCGGTAAAGGTCATCTCCGGTGGTGAACAAGGCCGCATGCTGTTCGGCAAGCTGATCGTGCAGAAGCCCAATGTGCTGGTGATGGACGAACCGACCAACCACCTGGACATGGAATCCATCGAGTCGCTCAACCTGGCGCTGGAGAACTACCCGGGCACGCTGATCTTCGTCAGCCATGACCGTGAGTTCGTCGGCTCCCTGGCCACCCGCATCATCGAGCTGTCGGCCAACGGCATCACCGACTTCAGCGGTACCTACGACGACTACCTGCGCAGCCAGGGCGTGATCGTCTAAGCGGCAATCGCTGACTTCCAACAAAAAGCCCGCTCAGTTGAGCGGGCTTTTTGCTTTATGCCGTGCAATCACGCAGTGGCGAACAACTCCGCGACTTTCGCCTGCGCTGTCTTGAAGGCATTGGCGCGCGGCTCATCGCCGTAGGCCAGGCCTTCGGCGCGGACGATCTCGATATCGGTAATGCCGAGGAAGCGCAGCACCAGCTGCAGATACTCTTCATGGGCCTGGCCGCTTGGCTGGCCAGCGTGAATGCCGCCAGCGGTGGAAACGATCACCACCTTCTTGCCGCCCGCCAGGCCCTTGGGGCCGTTCTCGTCGTAGGCGAAAGTCTTGCCGGCTACGGCCACGCGGTCGATCCAGGCCTTGAGCTGGGTCGGCACGGTGAAGTTGTACATCGGCGCGCCAATCACTATGGCATCAGCGGCGAGAAACTCATTGAGGGTGCTTTCAGCCAGCTCTACTTCATGCTGCTGCGCCGCATCGCGCAATTCGGCTGGGGTACCGCCGGCCACCAGGCTGGCGGCAGACAGATGGCTCAGCGCATCGCTGGCCAGGTCGCGATAGCTCACCTGCGCTTCAGGCTCGGCGGCCAGCCAGGCGTCGACCACGGCACGGCTGAGTTGGCGGGAAGCGGACGAGTCGCCGAGGATGCTGGAATCGAGGTGCAGTAGTTTCATGACAATCTCCAAATTGGGATCGCCCCACGGCGATCAAGATGCTGGAGATACTACCGATGAAAGCAATAGCCGATTAGCCAGCGCAAATGCGATAGTTCGTCCCACTGATAGGACGACAAGCACATGCACGACCTCAACGACCTGTTCTACTTCGCTAAAGTGGTGGAAGCCGGCGGCTTTGCCGCCGCCGGGCGTACCCTCGGCATTCCCAAATCCCGCCTGTCGCGGCGGATTGCCGAGCTGGAAAATCGCCTGGGCGCGCGCCTGCTGCAACGCACTACACGCAAACTGGCGCTGACTGATATCGGCGAGCGCTACCTGCGTCATTGCCAGGCCATGCTGCTGGAGGCCGAACAGGCCGAGGAAACCGTGGCCAGCCTGACCAGTGAGCCGCGCGGTCGTCTGCGGGTCAGCGCACCAGGCGGCATCGCCCTGCTGCCTGAGCTGGTGGTGAGTTTTCTTGCGGCCTACCCCAAGGTGCAGCTAGAGCTGATGCAGACCAACCGGCGCATTGATCTGCTCAACGAGGGCGTGGACGTCGCCTTGCGCGTGCGCAGCGCCGAGGATGAAGACCCAACGCTGATCACCCGGCGCTTGCGTCCGGCTCAGGCCTTTATGGTGGCGGCACCAGACTTGCTGCAGCACGCCAGGATCAACACACCTGATGATCTCTCAGGGTTGCCGGCGCTGGGCGCATTGGAAGCAGATCGCAGAATTCACCTGCGTTTGCAGCATGACAGCGGACGCATGCAGGAGGTTGTGCTGGAAGCGCGCCTGGCCATCGAGGATTTCAGCGTACGCAAACACGCGGCCATGGCCGGCCTGGGCTTTACCATGCTGCCCTCGCCCCTGTGTCTGGATGAACTGGCCGATGGCCGGCTGATCCGCCTGCTGCCTGACTGGGCGCTGCCCACCGGCAATCTGCAGGCGGTGTACACCCACAGGCGCGGCATGCTGCCAGCCGTGCGCGCATGGATCGAACACCTGAGTGATGCCTTTAGTCGCTGGGATCAGCCGGTTTAGCGTGGTTTATCCGGAAAATGCCGCGCGAGAAAGGCCAGCAGCAACTGATTGATCTGCTCGGCCTGCTCGTTCTGAATCCAGTGCCCGCAGTCCTGCAGCATATGCTGCTCAAGCCGCGCGATGCGCTTGGGCATCTGTTTGAGGGTGTAGGCCTCCAAGGTGCCGACCGGGTCCATATCGCCCAGCAGAAACAGCGCTGACTGTTCGATCTGCCGGTCGGCCAGGGCCTCGGTGCGCTGCCAGTTACGCTCGAAATTGCGATACCAGTTCAGTGCACCATAGAAGCCGCGACCTTCGAAGGTTTTCAGGTAGTGATCGAATGCTGCGCTGTCGCACCAGGCCGGCAGCGTGCCGGGGTCCTGCACGCCATCGAACAATCCAGAACCTGCAGGTTTCTCCTGGAGAAAGTGATCCTTGGGCACGGCCGCCGAAGTGTTGTGCATCATCATGCGCAGGGTGCGCGGGATGTCGTCATCCATCTCCGCCTCGGCTACGCCGGGCTGCTGAAAGTGCAGGATGTAATGAAAGCGCCCGGCATACAGCTGGCGCATGGTCTCGATGGCGGGCTGCCGGGGCCGCCCACCAAACGGCACCGCCATACCAACAACCGCCTGCACCCGCGCAGGCTCAAGCAGGGCCAGGTGCCAGGCAATCGGCGCGCCCCAGTCGTGGCCGACCACACACACCTGCTGCAGGCCGAGCTGATCCATTGCGGCCTGGATATCGGCGCAGATGGTCAGCACGTCATAGGCCGCAGGGTCGCGCGGCGCACTGCTCTGACCATAGCCGCGCATTTCCGGAATCAGCACACGGTAGCCGGCGGCGGTCAGCGGCGCGATCTGCTGTCGCCAGGAATGCCAGCACTCGGGAAAACCGTGCAGCAACCAGACCGGCCGCCCCGTGGCGGGGCCGGCGCTGTACAGGCTGAGTTGGATACCGTTGACCGAGAGCAACTGATGTTCAAGCGGGTGCATGCGCGCCTCCTTTAGCAAGCACCACTATGACAAAGGCGCACCCGCGGGTGCGCCTTTAATCCATCTGCCGAATACAGCCTAAGCAATCACGGCTGCGCGGTGCTCCAGTCGATCCACTGCAACTGCCAGGTCGCCAGAATCAGCAAGCCGAAACCGATGCGATACCAGGCGAACGCCGCATAGCTGTGCTTGCCGATAAAGCTGAGCAGCGCCCGTACCGCAATCATGGCGAAGATAAACGAGGTGACAAAGCCGATGGCAAACACCGGCAGATCACTGGCCTGGAACAGGTCGCGGTACTTGTAGCCGGAGTACACCGCGGCACCGACCATTGTCGGCATGGCGAGGAAAAAGGAAAACTCGGTCGCCGCCTTGCGCGACAAACCGAACAGCAGGCCGCCGATAATGGTCGCGCCGGAGCGTGAAGTACCGGGAATCATCGCCAGACATTGGGCGAAACCAATCTTCAAGGCATCCTTCCAGGTCATGTCATCCACGCTCTCGGCGTGCACCAGGTGCGTGCGCCGCTCGGCCCAGAGCATGATCACCCCGCCCACCACCAGCGCCAGCGCCACGGTGATCGGGTTGAACAGGTAATGGTGGATCAGGTCGGCAAACAATACGCCCAGCGCTACGGCCGGAAGAAAGGCGATCAGCAGATTGGCGGTGAAGCGTTGCGCCAGAGGTTCTTTAGGCAGACCCACCACGATGTCGAGGATCTTGCGCCGGTATTCCCACACCACCGCAAGAATCGCCCCCAGCTGGATAATGATATTGAAGGCCATTGCCCGCTCGCCGCCGAAACCTATCAGGTCGGCGACGATGATCTGATGCCCCGTACTGGAGATCGGCAGAAACTCGGTAACCCCCTCAACTATCCCAAGAACAAGCGCCTGAAAAGCCACCCACAGATCCATCCGAACTCCCTTAAAGCGCACGCCAGCGCACGCGAACAACCGAATCACAACAACCGGGCAATAAATACAAGCAAAATCAGACACCTGCGCAAGACCAAAAGTTCAGCATCGCTATACCGAAGCGCAGTCTTGCGCGCCGATGATGCCACAGCCGGCACGTATCAGCCTCGCGCGCAGCACTAAAAAGTGCTGCCCACAAATAGAAACATCGGCCCTAATAAAAAGGGCTAGCAAAGCGCAATTAGCCTAAGGTCTAACGTATCAAGCTATGCCTTTACCCTATAAGAGGCGCCCCGACGCCCCGTGAGAGAGCCAAACCATGAACAGCCTACGTAGCCTGCCCATTAGTCGTCGTCTCTGGTTGATCCTGTTAGTGGCCATTGTGATGCTGGTTTTTCAAGGCGCGCTGCTGTTGCGGCAGATACATACCGATCTCTATGCCGCCAAGGGCGAGAAAACCCAGCATGTGGTGCAAAGCGCCGCGGGCATTCTCAAGCATTACCACAGCCTGGAAAGCACTGGCGGCATAAGCCGTGAAGAGGCCCAGGCCCAGGCCATGAACGTCATAAAGGGGCTGCGCTATGACGGCCAGGAGTATTTCTGGATCAATGACCAGACCCCGGTCATGATCATGCACCCCACCAATCCCAAGCTGGACGGGCAGAACCTCTCCGGGTTCAAGGATCCGGACGGCAAGGCCCTGTTCAATGAAATGGTCGCCATCAGCAAGAGCCAGGGTGCGGGCCAGGTCAACTACCGCTGGCCAAAACCGGGCTCCAGCGAGCCGGTAGCCAAGGTTTCCTATGTCGAGCTGTTCCAGCCCTGGGGCTGGATTATCGGTTCAGGCGTGTACGTGGATGACGTCCAGGCCGAGTTCCAGACCCAGGCGCTGAAGGCCATCGCCATCGGTGCGGCCATCGCGATACTGATGGTCGTACTGCTGTTGCTGATTGTGCGCAGCATCACCCAACCGCTGCAGCAGGCCGTCAGCGCCATGGCCAATATCGCCAGCGGCGACGGCGACCTGACCCGCAATCTGGACGCCAGCGGTGGCGACGAACTGACGGCCCTGGCCAGGCACTTCAATGCCTTTACCGACAAGCTGCGCCAAGTCATCAGGCAATCACTCGACTCCGCCGGCGAACTCGACAAGGCCGCCAATGCCCTTGGCCAGGTTTCCGGGGCAGCGCAGCAGCACAGTGAGCAACAATCGCAGCAGATGGAACTGGTGGCCACCGCGATCAATGAAGTGACCTATGGCGTGCAGGATGTGGCAAAGAATGCCGAGCACGCCTCCTCCGAGGTGCATGCCGCCGAAGAGCAGGCCCAGCAGGGGCTGCAGAATATCGATGCGAGTCTGCGGCAGATCAATCAGCTGTCCGGCACCATCAATCAGGCGGTCGAAGTCATCCAGACCCTCGCCGAGGAAAGCACCCAGATCGGCAGCGTGCTGGAAGTCATCCGTTCGATTGCCGAACAGACCAACCTGCTGGCCCTCAATGCCGCGATCGAAGCCGCCCGTGCCGGCGAGCAGGGCCGTGGCTTCGCCGTGGTCGCCGACGAGGTACGCCTGCTGGCACAACGCACACAGAAGTCCACCGCCGAGATCCAGGGCATGATCGAGCGCCTGCAGGGCAACTCGGAAGCGGCGGTCAAGGTCATCAACGAGAGCAGTCGCGCCTCGCAACAGACCATCGAGCAGGCCAGCCAGGCCGGTGCCAGCCTCACCCTGATCGCCAATGGCCTGCGCAACCTGACCGGCTTGAATGCTTCCATCGCCAGCGCTACGCTGCAACAATCTCACGTGGTCGAAGATATCAACCAGAATGTCACCCAGGCTGCCAGCCTGGCCCATAACAATGCATTGGCCGCCGAACAATCCAGCGAGGCGGGCCGCCATCTTGGGCAGTTGGCTGAGCAGCTGAACGGATTGCTCGGACAGTTTCGCGTATGAGGACTTAATGAGCAGCATGGAACATCAGGAAGTTGACCTGAATCGCGCGCAGAATCAGGATCTGGTCTGGGATCTGAACAGCATCGCCCGCCGCGAACTGGCCGAGCGCTTTATCAAGCTGTTCGAAAACCGCCTGTGCGTGTTCTCCGAGTCGGTGCATCAGCTGTACACCAACTACAACCTGCACTTCCCCAGCGATCAGGGCCGCAAGATGGTGGTGCTGCCCAACCCCTACGCCTTCCACGACACCCTGCACGGCATCGAGTCCCAGGCCGTGCGCACAACCGGCCTCTGCGTGCTGCCAGGCGTGGTGTTGGGCAAACCCGGCCTGTTGCTCACCACCATGTTCAAGGAAGGTGGCCCGGCCCCCAAGACCATGCCGTTCAAGCAGGCCCTGGCACAGATCATCAGCAATCAGAAAAAGGCAGGGGATGTGTTTCTGCCGATCATGATGAAAGGCGACTTGCGCGAGTTCAATCAGCAGATGCCCTATATCCACCTGCATCGCCTGCAGGTCAGCCGCCTGACCCGCCTCTCCACCTTCGAGCGCGACGATATCCAGCAGACCATCACCCGCAAGCTCCTCGCGCTCTATCGTCAGGCCGACAGCCTGAGCTGCGAGCCCTGAGAGCGACGCAGCGGCCGCCCGGCATAAACCCCGACGCAAAGAAAAGCCGGCAGCAGTGACACTGCTACCGGCTTGTTGTCCCGTACCGCCGCCGCTCTGGCGCGCTCGGTACTTATGCCTCCGAGCCCGGAGACGGCGTGGTTTATTGCTGGCTGACCCAGAACACCGCGGTGGCGACAAAGATCAGGATCAGGGCAAAGATCGCCTTGGCATCTACAGCGCTGTCGCCGTTATCAGGTTCGGTATGTTCGCTCATGGCTACCCCTCTTGTTGTGATTATGGGTGAATCGCCCCTGCAGTTAAGACCAGCCAGGGCGCTTACTCAAGCCCCGAGGTTATGTTCCACCCCTCACTTATCCCTTTAAGTTCTTTCCATATACTCAAACATCACTTTTGCGCATAACCCTGAGCTGGTATCTTCCTTCGGCTCCGCAGGGAGTGCGCGGCCGTGCGCGCTGATTAGCTGTGAGAACCTGTTTACGATAGAGCGAGCTAGAACCTGTTTTTAACAGCAGGACCGACGCGCAGCAGATCGTAAACGGGTTCTAAAAGCCTGATAACAGGACACCCCATGTACGTATACGACCAGTACGACCAACAAATCGTCGAGGACCGCGTCAAGCAGTTCCGCGATCAAACCCGCCGTTACCTGGCTGGCGAGCTGAGTGGCGAAGAATTCCGCCCTCTGCGCCTGCAGAATGGCCTGTATATCCAGCGCTTTGCGCCAATGCTGCGCATTGCCGTGCCGTACGGCCTGATGTCGTCTGCGCAGGTGCGCATGATGGCCAAGATTGCCCGTGACTACGACAAGGGTTACGCGCATATCAGCACCCGTCAGAACGTGCAGTTCAACTGGCCGGACCTGGAAGATGTGCCCGATATTCTTGCCGAGCTGGCCACCGTGCAGATGCACGCGATCCAGACCAGCGGCAACTGCATCCGTAACACCACCACCGACCAGTTCGCCGGTGTGGCCAAGGATGAAATCGTCGACCCGCGTCCCTGGTGCGAGATCATCCGCCAGTGGTCGACCTTCCACCCCGAGTTCACCCACCTGCCGCGCAAGTTCAAGATTGCGGTCAACGGTGCGGCCAGCGACCGTGCGGCGATCGAAGTGCACGATATCGGCCTGGAAGCGGTACAGAACGCCGCTGGCGAGCTGGGCTTCCGCGTATCCGTCGGTGGCGGCCTGGGCCGTACCCCGATCGTCGGCAGCTTTATCAACGAATTCCTGCCGTGGCAGCACCTGATCAGTTACCTCGATGCCATCCTGCGTGTGTACAACCGCTATGGCCGTCGCGATAACAAGTACAAGGCGCGCATCAAGATTCTGGTCAAGGCGCTGACCCCTGCGGTGTTCGCCGAGCGGGTCAATGCCGAGTGGGCCCACCTCAAAGACGGCCCCACCACCCTGACCGAAGCCGAAGTGGCGCGCGTTGCCGCGCATTTTATCGACCCAAGCTACCAAGCCCTCGACGATCAGGACGCCGCGCTGGCGGCCCTGGATGCCGAGCACCCGGGCTTTGCCCGCTGGCGTCAGCGCAACACCTTCGCCCACAAGAAGCCGGGCTATGTCGCCGTCACCCTGTCGCTCAAGCCGACCGGCGTGGCACCAGGCGATGTCACCGACAAGCAGCTCGATGTGATCGCCGAACTGGCCGACCGCTACAGCTTTGGCGAAGTGCGCAACAGCCACAACCAGAACATCATCCTGGCTGACGTCGAGCAGGCGCAGCTGTTCACCCTGTGGGGCGAGCTGCGCGAGAATGGTTTCGCCACGCCGAACGTCGGCCTGCTGACCGATATCATCTGCTGCCCGGGCGGCGACTTCTGCTCCCTGGCCAACGCCAAGTCGATCCCGATTGCCGAAGCCATCCAGCGCCGTTTCGACGACCTGGATTACCTGTTCGACATCGGCAATATCGACCTGAACATCTCCGGCTGCATGAACGCCTGCGGTCACCACCACGTCGGCCATATCGGCGTCCTCGGGGTGGACAAGAAGGGGCAGGAGTTCTATCAGGTGTCCCTCGGCGGCAGCGCCGGTCGTGACGCCAGCCTGGCGCAGATCCTCGGCCCCTCCTTCGCCGAAGCGGACATGGCCGATGTGATAGACAAGATCGTCAAGGTCTATGTCGAGCGCCGCGATGAAGAAGAGAGTTTCCTCGACACCTTCCGCCGTATCGGTGTCGACCCGTTCAAGGAGCGCGTATATGCAGCGAATCATTAAGAATGGCCAGCTGATCGATGAAAGCTGGCATCTGCTGCCCAAGGACGCCACGCTGGACGGCATCTCCAACTGCGACGACCTGATCGTGCCGCTGGCCCTGTGGGTCGAGCACAGCACCGCACTCAAGGCCCGCGATGGCGGCCTGGGCGTATGGCTGGACGCGGGTGAGGAAATCGAGGAAATCGCCGATCAGCTGGACAACTTCCAGGTCATCGCGCTGAACTTCCCGGCCTTCACCGATGGCCGCCACTGCTCCACCGCCTACCTGCTGCGCACCCGCTACGGTTACAAGGGCGAAGTGCGCGCCATCGGCGATGTGCTGCGCGACCAGTTGTTCTCCTACCTGCGCGTGGGCTTCGATGCCTTCGCCCTGCGTGAGGACAAGGACCCGCAGGATGCCTTGAAAGCCTTCGAGGAGTTCAGCGAGGTCTATCAGGCGTCCAGCGACCAGCCGCTGCCGCTGTTCCGCCGCCGCGCCTGATCAAGGGCAACAAAAAGCCCCGCCTACCCTCGGATAGGCGGGGCTTTTTTATCGGTCTCAGATAGCCCGCACACTGTCCCAGGCGATTTGCGCAAAAAGCTCACGGCATTGCGCCAGGTCGCTGCGCACCCGTCCGGCCAGCCAGTTGCGGGAAAAGTCATGGGTCGGGCCGATGATCACCGAGGCAAAGCAATCGCTCGGCATGGCCTTGAAACAACCCTGCTCCCGATAAGCCGCCAGGGCCTGGAGGATCCGCGCGTAATGCTGCTGATTGGCTTCGCGCAGTTGCTCGCCCATTTCACTGGCCTCGACCCGGCCCCGGCTGTGTAGCACAAAGCGCGCCCAATCCGGGTTGGCCACCACCCAGTCGATATAACTGGTGACCAGCAGCTTGACACAGGCCTCGGCGCTATCGGCCCCGGCAAAGCCCTGCTCCAGCAGTTCGGCATACTGTGCGGTGCCGGCCATATAGAGCGCCGCCAGGATGCGTTCCTTGTTACCGAAATGGTGATACAGGCTGCCGATGCTGGCACCTGAACGATCGCGAATCATCTCGATGGTGGTGGCATCCACCCCCACTTCGGTCACGCACGCCAAGGCGGCCTGGAGAATCTCGTCTTTACGGGTACTGCGAGCCATAACACTCCCTGGCGCTGGATCCTGTATCGAAGCCGAAGCGGCTCAGTCGAGGTTGACCAATACGCGGCCAACCTGCTGGCCCGCCAGTATCCGGCCGATGGCCTGGGGCAGCTCGGCCAGGCCCAGCTCTGTAACCAGCGGTTCCAGATCGAGCTTCCATTGCAGCGACAGCCTGTCCCACATCGAGGCCTTGACCACCAGCGGCAGCTCTACTGAATCGACGCCCAGCAGGTTCACCCCGCGCAGGATAAACGGCAGCACACTGCCGTTGAGGGCGACGCCTGCGGTCAGGCCGCAGCAGGCGGCACTGCTGCCATAACGTAACGACTTGAGCACATTGACCAGGATGTCGCCGCCCACCGTATCCACCGCGCCGCCCCAGCGCTCCTTGAGCATGGGCCGCTCGACGCCCTCCAGCAATTCAGCGCGCGAGACGATCTCCTGCGCGCCCAGCCCCTTGAGATAAGCCGCCTGCTCGGCCTTGCCGGTCGAGGCCGCCACACGATAACCCAGGGTATTGAGCAGCACCACGGCGATACTGCCGACACCGCCCGTGGCACCGGTTACCAGCACCGGGCCGGCATCCGGAGTCATGCCTGCCTGCTCGAGCTTGTCGACACAGAGCGCCGCGGTCAGCCCCGCAGTCCCCAGCAGCATGGCTTCGCGCAGGGACAGGCCCTTGGGCCGTTTCAGCGCCCAGGCCGCCGGAATGCGGATGTACTGGGCAAAGCCTCCCGAGGTATTCATGCCCAGGTCGTAGCCGGTGACTATCACCTCATCACCCACGCCGAACTCGGCCACGCAGGACGCCTCCACCACCCCTGCCGCATCGATGCCCGGAGTATGCGGGAAGCTTCTGGTCACTCCGCGGTTGCCGCTGGCTGACAGGGCATCCTTGTAATTGAGCGAGGAATATTTGACCCGTACCAACAACTCGCCGGCAGGCAACTGATCGATCTCGCGCCGAACCATCAGCTGCTCGAACTGGCCGGCGGCGTTCTCGACAGCCTGCAATGCATTGAACCCACTCATCGTCTTCCCCTGTAGCAAACGGATTACCAGAAACGCTGCTGCAAACGGCTCAGCCAGGTGAGGGCAAAGCGATCCAGCGCCACGCTGGCCGCCAGCCCCACACGCTCCTGCAAGGATTTCTTCTCGGCATAATGCAGATGAAACAGCTCGGCGCTCTTCGCCCGTTCTGCCAGGTACTCGTCACTGGTCTTGAGCTCATCGACCAGCTGCTTTTCCAGGGCGCTGAGACCCAGCCAGACTTCGCCCGTGGCGATATCGTCGATGTCCAGCTGCGGGCGATAGCGCGCCACGAAATTCTTGAACAGCGCGTGGGTGGTTTCCAGGTCTTCCTGAAATTTTTCCCGGCCTTTCTCGGTGTTCTCGCCGAACACAGTCAAGGTGCGCTTGTATTCGCCGGCGGTAAGCACCTCGAAATCGATGTCGTGCTTCTTCAGCAAACGATGCACGTTGGGCAACTGCGCCACCACACCGATGGAACCGAGAATGGCGAACGGCGCGGAAATGATCTTCTCGCCGATGCAGGCCATCATATAGCCGCCGCTGGCCGCGACCTTGTCGATGCAGATGGTCAGGGGCACGCCGGCCTGGCGGATACGCGCCAGCTGCGAGGATGCCAGGCCGTAGCTGTGAACCATGCCGCCGCCGCTTTCCAGGCGCAGCACCACTTCATCTTCGGGCGTGGCCATACTCAGCAGGGCCGTGATCTCATGGCGCAGGTTGTCGGTGGCCGACGCCTTGATATCGCCATCGAAGTCCAATACATAGACCCGGGGTTTGTGGCTGCCGGCTTTCTTCGCCTGCTTGGCCGCCTTGGCTTCGGCCTTGTGCGCGGCTTTCAGCTGGTCCTTGTCCAGCACCGCCTGCTCCAGACGCTGCTGCAGCTGTTTGTAGAAGTCGTTGAGTTTATTGACCTGCAACTGCCCTGCAGTGCGCCGCCCGCGTCCGCGCAATGCGGCAATTGCCACCAGCACGATCAGGATGGCCACCACCAGGGTCACCGTCTTGGTCAGAAAGCCCACATACTCCGCAATAAACTCCACGTATTCCCCCTAATCCAGATAGCAGCGCCGACTCGCCAGCACGCCGATGTCGGCCAAGCATACCGAGGCCACTGGCCCGCGACCAGCGAGCCAGGAGCAGACATTGATTGCAATGATGCAATTCAAACAAGCGTATGTTTTTACGTTGACAGCTCCCCGGCTTCCCCATAACCTCGCGAAAACTTCAACGTACCGGGATCTTAGCGGACGTGGGCAGCATCTACCTGATTCGACATGGCCAGGCCTCCTTCGGTGCAGACGACTACGATGTGCTATCGCCCGTCGGAATTCGCCAGGCCGAAGTACTGGGCGCACATCTTGCGCAACTCGGCACGCGCCTCGATCGCAGCCTGAGCGGCAACCTGCGCCGCCAGCAGCACACGGCCAATACCACCCTGGAGCAACTGCGCGCAGCGAATATCGACGCGCCCGCTCTGGAAATCGATGCGGCTTTCAACGAATTCGATGCCGACGCGGTGGTCCGCACCCTGATCCCGGGCATGCTTGCCGAAGAACCTGAAGCCCTGCATATCCTGCGCAATGGTCCGAGCAACCGTGCCGAATTCCAGCGCCTGTTCGCCAAGCTGATCGGCCGCTGGATCGCCGGCGAGCATGACCAGCCTGGCCTGCAAAGCTGGCAAGGTTTCGTCGAACAGGTAGGCGGCGGCCTCGAGCGTTTGCTCGAACAGGCCGAGAGCAAGCAGAACATTGCCGTATTCACCTCCGGCGGCACCATCACCGCCCTGCTCCATCTGATTACCGGTATTGCGCCCGCGCAGGCTTTCGAGCTGAACTGGCAAATCGTTAACACCTCACTCAGCTGCCTGAAGTTTCGTGGCAGCCAGGTGAGCCTGGCTTCCTTCAACAGCCATGTGCATTTACAGCTGCTGAAGACGCCGGAACTCATCACCTACCGTTGAGTACCGGCCCACTGCGCCCATAGCGGCGCTAGAAAAACCTGAGAAAAGGAAAACAACATGAGCGTTGCAGACATCGTCACTACCATGCAGTCCAAGTTCAACGCCGGTGCCGCCGCAGGCCTGGACCTGGTCTTCCAGTTCAACATCGAAGACGGCGAGAACTACGCCCTGATCGTCAAGGATGGCACCTGCGCCGTTGAGCAAGGCGACAACCCCAACGCCAGCGTCACTCTGATCATGGACACCGAAACCCTGAAAGGCATCACCAGCGGCGAGACCGATGGCATGCAGGCCTTTATGTCCGGCAAACTGCGCGCCGAAGGCGACATGATGCTGGCCATGAAACTGGGCGAACTGTTCCCGGTTTAAGTGGCAAGGCAACACGCATAACAGAAAAAACCGGAGTCCCGTACTCCGGTTTTTTTATGTTCAGCACATCCATGTGCTCTACCCCTTCGGGGCTTACGCGCAAAAACGCTCCCGGCATTTTTGGGTCCTGTCATCCGTGGCTGTCACCCTAGGGGCCGTCGCCACGCGGCGTTAAAAGATTTCTCCCGGCAACTTTTAGCGTCTGAAAACTGAGCTTCAATGGTCAATCAGGCAGCCTGATTGTGTGGCAACACGCCAGCCTATAACGGCGCGTATTGCTTGTTAGCCACAGGCTGTAGCATTAGATTAGCCAATAATCTTGGGCACCCATCATAAGCAGAAGGGATAAACATGGCGCTTACCGACCAGTCCACCCGTATCCGTGAAGGCGAAGAACTCGACGCCGCGGTTATCGACCAGTACCTCAAGGCACATATCCCCGGCCTGACTGGCGAACCGCGTATCAGCCAGTTTCCCGGTGGTGCCTCGAACCTGACCTACCTGCTCGAATACCCGCACCAGGAATTCGTTCTGCGTCGTCCGCCCTTTGGCCACAAGGCCAAATCGGCCCACGACATGGGCCGCGAGTACCGCATCCTCAACCAGCTTAACGCCGGCTTCCCCTACTGCCCCAAGGCCTATGTGCACTGCACCGACGAGTCGGTGATCGGGGCCGAGTTCTATGTGATGGAACGGGTCAACGGCATTATCTTGCGCAGCGACATGCCGGCGGAACTGAACTTCAGCCCCGAGCAGACCCGGGAGCTGTGCAAGAGCTTTATCGACAAGATGGTCGAACTGCACAACGTCGACTATCAGGCCTGTGGCCTGGGCGACCTGGGCAGGCCGGAAGGCTATGTGCAACGGCAGATCGGCGGCTGGAGTGATCGCTACGACAAAGCCCTGACCCCCGACGCGCCGCTGTGGGAACCGGTCAAGGCCTGGCTCAAGGACAAGATGCCCGCCGATCACCACAAGCCGGCCATCGTCCACAACGATTACCGCTTCGATAACGTGATTCTCAATCCGCAGAACCCGAGCCAGATCATCGGCGTGCTGGACTGGGAGCTGACCACCATCGGCGACCCGCTGATGGACCTGGGCAACACCCTCGCCTACTGGATCGAAGCCGGCGACTCGGCACCGATCCAGCTGATGCGCCGCCAGCCGAGCAATGCCCCGGGCATGCTCACCCGCCAGCAGTTCGCCGACTACTACGCCGAACGCTCAGGCATCGAAATCAAGAGCATCGATTTCTACTACACCTACGGCCTGTTTCGCCTGGCTGGCATCGTGCAGCAGATCTACTACCGCTACTTCCATGGCCAGACCCAGGACAAACGCTTCGCCCAGTTCATTCACATGAACAAGCTGCTGGAGCAGATGAGCCTGCAGGTCATCAATAAATCGCAGCTGTAAACGGCCGAACAGGCCTCTCAATAAGAAAGGAAAATCCTATGTCCAAGACCCAACTGTTCGACCTCGACGGCAAGATCGCTTTCGTCTCCGGTGCCAGCCGCGGCATCGGTGAAGCCATCGCCAAACTGCTGGCCCAGCAAGGCGCTCACGTGATCGTCTCCAGCCGCAAGATCGACGATTGCCAGAAAGTCGCCGACGCCATCATCGCCGCTGGCGGCAAGGCCACCGCCGTGGCCTGCCATATCGGTGAGATGGAGCAGATCAGCAACGTCTTCGCACAGATCAAGGAGCAGTTCGGCCGCCTGGATATCCTGGTCAACAACGCCGCCACCAACCCGCAGTTCTGCAACGTGCTGGACACCGACCTGGGTGCGTTCCAGAAGACCGTCGATGTAAACATCCGCGGCTACTACTTTATGTCCATCGAAGGCGGCAAGCTGATGAAGGCCAATGGGGGTGGCAGCATCATCAACGTTGCCTCGATCAACGGCGTCTCGCCAGGCGAATTCCAGGGCATCTACTCGGTGACCAAGGCTGCCGTGATCAGCATGACCAAGGTCTTCGCCAAGGAGTGCGCGCAGTTCGGCATCCGCTGCAACGCCCTGCTGCCAGGCCTGACCGATACCAAGTTCGCCTCGGCCCTGACCAAGAACGACGCCATCCTCAACCTGGCCCTGCAGCGCATCCCGCTCAAGCGCGTAGCCGACCCGAGCGAGATGGCCGGCGCAGTGCTCTATCTGGCCAGCGATGCCTCCAGCTACACCACCGGCGTATCGCTGAATGTCGACGGTGGCTTCCTCTCCTGAGTGAGCTGAAGCGGATAAAGAGAAAGGGACCTGCGGGTCCCTTTTTTGTGCCTGCCATCCATGGCGGCCACCCTATTTGTGCCTGACGGTTATTGCCAGTCCTGCAGGGCCTGCTTGGCGGCCTGATTCATCGGCTTGGCGAGCAAGCCGGCCGGGGTCAGGCTGATGCTGTAGACGGCATCGTCGGCAATCGGCAGATAGGTCACCCGCAGCCCCTGCGGGTCGAAGACGAACAGGTCACGCTGGCCCAGGCGCAGCCAGCGCCACAGGTCGATGCCATAGGGACTGTGCGCCAGGGCAACCCGTGCGTGCTGAGCCAGTGACTGCTGCTCGATGGAAAGAAAACGTCCCGAGAGCTTCTCCAGACGATAACCCGGCTCCAGGCCGATCAGGGCCGCCAGCCCCTTCCACTGCAGCAGCCGCGCATCCAGCTGCCAGAGATCGCCCTCCAGGGTCAGGCTGCGCTCGCGATTGCCCTCTAGCAGGCTGACCCGATAGTAGGGCCCGTCGGCCTTGAAACTCAGGGTGGCCAGGGGCTTGTCCTGGGGGATCGGTCGGTAACTGCCGAGGTCGTAGGTCAGCACCCCGATAAACGCTGCCAAACCGAGAAATGCCAGCCCGCAGGTGCCGCGCAACCACCCCATAAACCACTGCCGGTTAAACAGGATCCGGGCCGCCACCAGGGCCGCCAGCACTGCCAGCAATGCCGTAGCCCACGCCAGTCCGCCATATTGCATCGAGGTCCATTCCTTATGCTGGAAAATGCCGGCATTATGCGCAGCTGCCTGACTTGCGAACAGCAAGAGAACCACACAATCAGACACAGGACGTGTTTTTCATGCCTTTCCCCTTCGAGCTCGGCGTCGATCTATCGACCCTGGCGATTCTGGCCCTGGTTGCCTTTATGGCCGGGTTTATCGATGCCATTGCCGGCGGCGGCGGCCTGCTGACCATTCCCGCGCTGCTTACCGCCGGCTTACCGCCGCATCTGGCCCTGGGCACCAACAAGCTCTGCGCCACCTTTGGCTCGGCCACCGCCAGCTACACCTTTTACCGGCGCAAACTGTTTGCTCCCCGGCAATGGCGCAATGCACTGATCGGCACCGCCGTGGGCGCGGTGCTGGGGGCGGCACTGGCGCAATGGGTGCCGTCGGCCTGGCTTAACCAGATGCTGCCGGTGGTGGTCTTCGCCTGCGGCCTGTACCTGTTGTTCGGCAAGACGCCCGCCGCACCGCTGCTGGCCGACGCCCCCATCGCCCAGGGTCGGCAATGGCCGCAGGGTCTCAGTTTGGGTTTCTACGATGGAGTGGCCGGGCCGGGCACCGGCGCGTTCTGGACGGTCAGCAGCCTGCTGCTCTATCCGCTCGATCTGGTGCGGGCCAGCGGTGTGGCGCGCAGCATGAACTTCGTCAGCAATGCCTGCGCCCTCAGCGTGTTTATCTTCAGCGGTCAGGTGGCCTGGCTACTCGGCATCAGCATGGGCCTGGCGCTGATGGTTGGAGCCTTCCTCGGGGCACGCACGGCGATCAAGGGCGGCTCGAAGTTTATCCGCCCGGTATTTATCCTGGTGGTACTGGGCCTGACCCTGCGCCTGGCCTGGCAGCACTGGTTCGGGCTGGCGTAGCCTACGCGGCTATTCCGGCAACAACGGCTCGGGCAACCCCAGCCGGCGTGCGACATAGACATCAATCAGGTAACGGGCGATGGAACGGGCCGCCGGCAGCGGCGGCAGATCGTGCACGCTGAACCACTGCGCATCCTCGATTTCATCGGCCTGCATCACGATATCGCCGCTGACATACTCGGCGTGAAAGCCGAGCATCAGGGAGTGGGGAAATGGCCAGCCCTGGCTGCCCAGGTAGCGCAGATTGCCGACCTCGACCCCCACCTCTTCGCGCACTTCCCGCAGCACGCACTGCTCGACCGACTCGCCGGCCTCAACGAACCCGGCCAGGGTGCTGTAGACCCCGGCGACAAAGCGCGGCGAGCGAGCCAGCAGCACCTCGTCGCCACGGGTCACCAGCACGATCATGCTCGGCGACAGGCGCGGGTAATGCTGCAGCTCGCAGCGCGGGCAATGCATCGCCCGTTCGCCGGCGATATGCTGCATAGCACCACCGCAGCTGCCGCAGAAACGGTGCTGGCGCGCCCAGGTGCCGATCTGCGTGGCATAGCTGAGCAGCCTGAAGGTGTCGTCGTCGCCCTCCAGCATAAATTGCCGCAGGCTCTGCCAGGAACACCCAGGCATATCGGCCGGCTGCTCCAGTTCGAGCAGGTAGACGGCGTCGCCGTCGAAATGCCCCACACCATGCTCGGCCAGAATCGGCAATTCCTGCTTTTTCAGCCATTCGCGGGGGAACAGCACGCCATTGCTGTCGGCCAGAAAATGCTGCTTGCAGTGTGCCAGCACCCAACCGCCCGGTTGCTGGCTATCGAGATGGGCTGGTTGCCAACGCTGCTTCATTCAAGCCACCAGGGGCATACCGAGAGCCCGGACACTCTCGGCCGCCAGATCAAGGACGCTGGGTTTGGTTTCCGGGCGCATCACCGCGCCGGCTTCCAGGTAATACTCGAGGCTGCTGAGGGCATCGGCGAGGGTTTCCAGCATCTGTTCGGAAGGCATCTGCGGCGCTTCGAACATCTGCTTCTGGATGTAATCAGCGCAGGCACCTACCAGCAGCGCAGCACGTTCCTGTTCAAGAAACCACAGACCGCCACGCACCGCCTGCAGGCTGAACGGTACATTGGACAGGTGCATACGCTCGCCGCCCGACTCCAGATAGGCGGTGATCGCACGCTTGGCCAGTGCCAGACCGGCCTGGGCCTCGTCGACCACCACGATGCGCGCCTCATTGAGCTGGTGCATGGCGAAGGACTCCGCCTCGCTGACAGGCTGCGCCTGGGCAGGCCGCGGCTCGCGTCGCTCGCCACTCTCCAGGCTGGCGACCATGCCTTCGACATAGAGCACCGCATCCGCCAGGCTGTTCAGCTGCACGGAGTCTGGAGTCTGTTCCTCGCTCCAGCTGGCGACGGTCTGCAATTGCGCAGCCAGGGCGTTGCCGGCCGAACTCAGGCCGACCATGCCCAGGGTCTTGCTCAGCTTGCCGAGCAGGGCATGCAGGTTGCTCAGGCTCTCCGCCTGCACGGTGCCGCGTTCGATCAGGTCGAGCATATCCTTGACGCTGGCCAGTTCCTCGCGAATCGCCGCGCTCAGCGAGCGCATGACCGCCTGCCCGGGACCTGCCAGGCGCTGATATTCGGCCTCCAGCATATGATCGGTAAACGGCAGCGGCGTCAGGGCGAAGACCTCGCTCAGCGCCAGGGCCTGCGGGCCACGGCTGTCGGCCAGCGCCACCAGATAGAGCAGCTCCTTGAGCAGACTGCGCGGAGCCTCGTACTGGCCGTTGCCGAGCATCTGCTTGAGCTCGCGGTCCAGCCGCGAGAACAGCTGTTTGCGCGACTTGCGCGGCAGTAGCTGACCATCCACCTGGGCTTCCAGCGCGGCCGCGCCAATCCAGCACAAGCGCCCCCGCGGCTCGTTGGCAAACAGGTTGTCGAGACGACTCAAGGCGCGCCCCATCAGCTTCAGGCTGGCCTGGGCATTCTGCTCGCGGATAAAACCGAGCAGACCGACTTGATACATATGACGCAAGCGCCGCCCTTCCGCCGCCTTGGCGGCCGCATCGAGGGCCGCAGGTGCGCTGCGCGGGCGCTCGTGATCCAGGCGCACGCTGAAAAAGAAGCTTTCCGGCAAGGCCTGCTGGCCACCGGCCTGGCGCAGGTCGTTGATCGCCGGCAGCAGCAGCTCGGGCATTTCCTGGCGATTGGCTTCAACGTTTTCCAGATAACGACGCAGCACATGCAGCGCATTGCTCAGGGCCGATAACTGCACATCGCGTTCTTCGCCGGCACCGGCGGGAATATCGGTGGCCTGGTCGAGCACTTCCTGGGCCAGCAACTCGGCACCCGCGAGTTCGATCAGGTTGAGCGTGCCGCGTACCTGATGCAGGTTTTCCACCGCCTGCTGCAGCAGGCTGCCGTTGTGCCGATCGGCGATAAACTGTTCGAGACTCGACTCGGCCTCCTCCATGGTGGTGAACAGTTCATCGCGCACCAGATTGAGTGACGTGGCTCCAGATACCATGAGCTATTGCGCCTCCCGCGCCGGTGAGTAAAACAGGTGGAAGGACGGCATCAGTCGGCGAACTCCGGCTTCTGCTTGCTCATATGGGCAGCCATGGCCACGCGCAGATCGACCGACTGCAGCATGGCGGCATTCCAGGTGGCGATATATTCCAGGCCATCGTCGACCCGGTGGTCGCGCATATAGCGAATCATTTCCTTGGTACCGCGCACCGCCACCGGCGATTTGCTGGCGATTTCACGGGCAATGGCCATCACCCCGTCGAGCAGGGCGTCGGTGTCGGCATAGGTGCGATTGACCAGGCCGATGCTGCGCGCCTCTTCACCATCAATGGTGCGGCCGGTAAAGGCCAGCTCACGCATCATGCCGTCGCCGATAAGTCGCGGCAGACGCTGCAGGGTGCCGACATCGGCGGCCATGCCGATATCGATTTCCTTGATCGAGAACTGTGCATCGACCGTCGAGTAACGCATGTCACAGGCCGAGATCAGGTCGATGGCACCGCCCAGGCAATAACCCTGAATGGCCGCCAGTACCGGCTTGCGGCAATTGTCCACAGCATTGAAGGAGGCCTGCAGCTCGAGGATCTTGCGCCGCAGTTTTTCCGCATTGCGGCCGACATCCGGGCCCATCTGGCTGCCCAGTTGTGCCAGCATCATCAGGTCGATACCCGAAGAGAAATGCTTGCCCGCCCCGGAGAGCACCACCACCCGCACTTCATCGGTGTTGTCCACCCAGCGGAAGATGTCGATGATTTCGCTCCAGAAGTCGGCGCTCATGGCGTTGATCTTTTCCGGGCGATTGATCACCACATGGGCGACCTTATCTGCCAACACGACATTAAAGGCTTTGTAGTCGGACATGGCAGTCATCCTCAGCAGGGGCGCAAGCGCGCATGGCATTCTTCTTATGCTAAAAATCGAGCAACTATAACAACCACGACATAAATGTCGATGCCGTCCTCTGTGACGCAGGACACGTCATCAAAGTTAAGCTCAATTTTCAGTAATCCACGATAACCGCTTGATCTGCTGAGCTTCATAAAAGTCGAGCCTGGTCCGGCAGGCAAGCCACCGGACCAGAAGGCGATCAGCCCCTGATGCAGTCGACCGTATAGACCCCCTCCTCGCGCTGCAAACCATGCACATCGGCATCGAAACCCGGAAAGCTCAGGTCGAAGGTGCGGGCAAACATCAGGTAGTCGATGATCGAGCGGGTCTGCGCAGTAAAGCGCTCGCCCGGCATGATCAGCGGAATACCCGGCGGGTAAGGCACCAGCATTACCGCGGCGACGCGCCCTTCCAACTGCTCGATCGGCACCGCCTCGACTTCGCCGCGCACCAGCTGGTTGTAGGCATCGGCCGGCTTGATCGCCACCTCCGGCAGCACCGTGTACATGCGCTTGAGCGCCTTGGCTGTGGCGTTTTCGCGGTAGCAGGCATGCAGGGCATCGCACAGGTCGCGCAGACCCATGCCCTGATAGAAGGTCTTGCCGGCCTGGGCAATCGACGGCAGCACATCGTTCAACGGCAGGTTGGCGTCGTAACTGCGTTTGAACTCCAGCAGCTCGGTCAGCAGGGTGCTCCACTTGCCCTTGGTAATGCCCATGGAGAACAGCACCAGGAAGGAATACAGACCGGTCTTTTCCACCACCAGACCGCGCTCCCAGAGGAACTTGCTGACCACGGCCGCAGGGATACCCTGGGCGTCCAGGGTGCCGCCGGCGGTCAGGCCGGGGGTAACCAGGGTGACCTTGATCGGGTCGAGCAGCACATAGTCAGCGGCCACCTCGCCGAAGCCATGCCAGTCGGCCTGGGGCTGCAGCAGCCAGTCGACGGTGCTGACATTGTCGCCACCGGCCTGCGGCGGCTGCCAGATGCTGAACCACCAGTCGTCGATGCTCAGGTTCTGCCGCAGGTTGGCCAGGGCGCGGCGAAAGCTCAGGGCCTCGTCGAAGGTTTCCTGAATCAGCGAACGCCCGGCCGGCCCCTCCATCATGGCCGAGGCCACGTCCAGAGAAGCGATGATGCCGTACTGCGGCGAGGTGGAGATGTGCATCATAAAGGCTTCGTTGAAGCGATCCCGATCCAGTTGGCGCACGCCACCATCCTGCACATGGATCATCGACGCCTGGCTGAAGGCCGCCAGCAGCTTGTGGGTGGAGTGGGTGGTAAACACCAGCGGCGCATTCTCGGTACGCGCGGTGCCCATGCCGTAACGCCCGGCATAGAACTCGTGAAAGGCCGCATAGGCGTACCAGGCCTCGTCGAAATGCAGCACCTCGACGCTATTGCCCAGGGTCTGCTTGATCAGCTCGGCGTTGTAGCACAGGCCGTCGTAGGTGGAGTTGGTCACCACCACCAGCTTGACCATGGCCCCGCTGCTGCTCGGCACGCGGCCACGGGCAAGGGGGCTGGCATCGATCTTGGCCTGGATCGATTCACGGCTGAATTCGGACAGCGGAATCGGCCCGATAATGCCCAGCTCATTGCGCTCCGGGCACAGGTACAGCGGGATCGCGCCGGTCATGATGATCGAATGCAGGATCGACTTGTGGCAGTTGCGATCCACCAGCACCAGGTCATCACGGCCGACCATGCTGTGCCAGACGATCTTGTTCGCCGTCGAGGTGCCATTGATCACGAAATAGGTATGGTCCGCACCGAAGTTGCGCGCCGCGCGGGCTTCGGCTTCGGCCAGGGGACCGGTGTGATCGAGCAGCGAACCCAGCTCCGGCACCGACACCGAAAGGTCGGAGCGCAGGGTGTTTTCGCCAAAAAACTGGTGAAACGCCTGACCCACCGGGCTCTTGCGATAGGCCACACCGCCGCCATGGCCGGGGGTGTGCCAGGAATAGTTGGACTGCGCGGTGTGCTGCACCAGGGCCTTGAAAAACGGCGGCAGCAAGCCATCCAGGTAATTACGTGCGGCGCGGGCGACCTGGCGGGCGAGAAAGGGCACGGTGTCTTCGAACAGGTAAAGAATGCCGCGCAGCTGATTGAGATCGGCCATGGCTTCGGCCGGGGCGTTCTCGATGGTCACCTGTTCGCCCAGGGCGAAAATCGGCAGCTGCGGCGCGCGTACCCGGGAGATGCGGATCAGCTCGACCATGTCCTGCAACAGGCGCTTGTCTTCGCCCGCCCCCTCGGCGGCGACCAGGATGCAGGCCAGACCGTGGTGGGTGGAGGCGACGATGCGCCCCTCGGCGGAGCTGGCGGTGGAGAGAATGCTGAAGCCGTCCTGCTCCAGTTCCTGGGCGATGGCGCGTACCCGGTCACCGGCCACGGTATCGGCCTTGATGTCACGGTGCACGATCAGGACGGGGAATTTGAGGTCTTTATACATTGTGGCGTCCCTGAGTGTGGCAGGTCCGAGCCTGCCTATCGCCTCAGGGTAGAGGCTCGCCTCGCCAGGCGGAACCCCCTCTGCGTGCCGCTGTACGAAAAGGTCGCGAGTCGATAACTCGCGGCCCTCCTCAACCTTCGCTGCCCGCCTGCTCCAGCTGCTGCCAGAGCGCGGGAGCGCCGGCAGATTTCTCGATGGCGGCCAGGCGCGCCTGGTGCAGGGCCAGCTCATCCGCGCTGGCGCGGATCACCCGGGTAAGCGCGCGCTCGGCCGGCAGGCGACGAATCGCACTGGGCTGCTGGCGACCGTTGCTGTCGCCCTCGGAACCGTCGCCGGCCAGGGACAGATTGGTCTGCCCACCGGTCATGGTCAGGTAGACGTCGGCGAGAATCTCGGCGTCGAGCAAAGCGCCGTGCAGGTCACGGCCGGAGTTGTCGACGCCATAGCGCTTGCACAGGGCGTCGAGGTTGTTGCGCTGCCCCGGATGACGCTCGCGGGCCATCAGCAGGGTGTCGAGAATCGAGCAGTGCTCGCTGATGTCGGCGCGCTCGTCCTGCTTGATCAGGGCGAACTCGTTATTGATAAAACCAACGTCGAACGCGGCGTTATGAATGATCAGCTGCGCGCCCTTGATGAATTCGAAGAACTCGTCGGCGATTTCCCGGAAGCGCGGTTTGTCCTGAACGAATTCGTTGGTGATGCCGTGGACCGCGATAGCGCCTTCGTCGATCTCGCGATCCGGCTGCAGGTAGACATGGTAGTGCCGCCCGGTCAGACGCCGGCCGATCAGTTCGACGCAGCCGATTTCAATGATCCGGTGGCCATCGCCCACCGGCATACCGGTGGTTTCGGTATCGAGAACAACACTACGCACGCTTCGCACTCCTCACATCGTCTACACCGCGGTTGGCCAGTTGGTCGGCCCGCTCGTTGCCCGGGTGGCCGGTATGGCCGCGCACCCATTGCCAGGTGACCTTGTGCCGCCCCACCTGCTCGTCCAGCTGCTGCCACAGGTCGGCATTCTTCACCGGCTGTTTGGCCGCGGTTTTCCAGCCGCGCTTCTTCCAGTTGGGCATCCAGTCCTGAATGCCCTGCATCACATACTGGGAGTCGGTAACCAGGCGTACCTCGCACTCACGCTTCAATTCGGCCAGGGCACGAATGGCCGCGGTCAGCTCCATGCGGTTGTTGGTGGTATCGGCTTCGCCGCCCCACAGCTCCTTCTCGACCCCCTTGAAGATCAGCAGCGCACCCCAGCCACCCACGCCAGGATTGCCCTTGCAGGCACCGTCGGTATAAATCTCGACCTGTTCACTCATGTAGCTGCAATCTCTCACTCAAAGGTTCTACTTCTGCGGCGTCTCGCGGCGACTGACCTTGGCGACCGGCATCGGCACCAGCTTGCCCATGGGCTGACGGCTCGGCTGACGCAGCGGGCGCAAACCCACTACCAGCTTGCGCGCCACCAGCACATAAAAGCCGCCGCCGGGCGGCTGCCAGGCCGCGCCCCAGTTCTCCAGCGGAGCCAGGCGCGCCTGCCAGGCGCTCGAAGAAAGCGGCGGACGATAGCACCCGAAGCGGCGTTTCTCCAGCGCAAAGCCCAGCAGATGCAGCCAGTCGCAGACCCGGTTGGGCGCAATGCAGCGCGCCTGATGCAGGGCATCCCGGGTAAAGAAGTGGCGCAGGCCCCAGGCACTGCGCGGATTGACCCCGACGATCAGCAAATGACCGCCAGGCCTGACGCTACGCGCAGCCTCGCGCAGCAGACCATGGGGCGACAGGCTGAAATCCAGGCCGTGCTGCAGCACCACGACATCGGCGGCATGCTCGGTAAGGGGCCAGGATTGTTCTTCGCAGACGATCTCCACACCACTGAAGGGCGCGCCCAGGCGCACGCTGCGCTGGATCTGCGCGGCATCGGGAATGGGCTGGGCCGAAGGGCCGTAGTGCACCAGGTAACCGCCAAAGAAGCGCGCCAGCTCGTCTTCCAGCAGGCGACGTTCCTGCTCCAGAAGCAATTGCCCGTAGGGGCCGTTGAACCAGCTGCGCGCCTTGCCGATCAGGCTGAGCCAATCGCTGTCGGCCAGGGCAAAAGGATGGTCGGACATAAGGATTACCTGCATAGCCAGCACCGCCAATGAGACCTAAGATGCACCTTTATGGCCTGCTTAGCGACCCGCATCATGATAAAAATCGACGCCCTGCCCGCTTTCTCCGACAACTATATCTGGCTGCTGCAGGACCCCGAGCAGCGCCGCTGCGCCGTGGTCGACCCCGGCGATGCGGCCCCCGTCGAAGCCTGGCTCGCGGCTCATCCCGGCTGGCAGCTGAGCGATATCCTGGTCACCCATCACCACTTCGACCATGTCGGTGGCATCGAGCGCCTGAAGGCCCTGAGCGGGGCCCGGGTACTGGGGCCGGCCAAAGAACAGATTCCCGGCCGCGACCAGGCACTCGGCGAAGGCGACCAGGTCGAGGTGCTGGGCCAGGTGTTCAGCGTTATCGAGGTGCCCGGTCATACCCTGGGGCATATTGCCTACCACCAGGCACAGCAGCACTGGCTGTTCTGTGGCGACACCCTGTTTGCCGCAGGTTGCGGTCGCCTGTTCGAAGGCAGCCCCGAGCAGATGCACCACTCCCTCAGTCGCCTGGCCGCGCTGGCAGAGCAGACTCAGGTGTTCTGCACCCATGAGTACACCCTGAGCAACCTGCGCTTTGCCGTCGCGGTGGAGCCACAAAACCGGCAGATCCAGCAGCGCCTCGAACAGGTCACGGCCTGGCGTGAGGCCGGGCGGATCAGCCTGCCCTCGACCCTGGCTCTGGAGCGTGCCACCAATCCCTTTCTGCGCAGCGCCGAGGCCGACGTACAGCATAAGATCGACGAACGCGATGGTCCCATGACGCGTACGAACGAGCAGGTTTTTGCCGCTCTGCGTGCCTGGAAAGATAAGTTCTAAAAGCACGATAAGCCCACAAAAGACTGGTTAAAACTTGACCAGCACCCACCTCGTTCCTAGAATCCCCCGATCTTTCAGCCCGGACGTCCCCCTCAGCCAATGCCCAAATCACCACGCAAGACCTTGAATTTAAAGGCATTGACCCAAGGCTCCCGGGCGCTTGCGGTGGTGTTTTGCATAACCCTCGCCGGCTGTCAGAGCATGGGCGACAAGCCCGCCGACGACCGCAGCCGCGACACTGATCGCGCCGTCGGCCTGGAGCAGGAGCCGGAGTGGCTGACCGACAGCCTCCAGCCGCTGGTACCGGAAGAGCCCAAGGACATCTGGGAACGGGTACGCGCCGGCTATCAACTGCAAGACAGCATCACCCTCAATCCGCGCATCGAGCAGCAGCGCCTGTGGTTCGTCAGCAACCCATCCTTTGTGGAAAAGGTCGGCGAGCGTAGCAGCCCCTATATCCACTTTATCGTCGAGCGCCTGGAACAGCGCAATATGCCGATGGAGCTGGCCCTGCTGCCGATGATCGAAAGCGCCTACAACCCCCTGGCCTATTCCCACGCTCACGCGGTCGGCCTGTGGCAATTCATCCCCTCCACCGGGCGTAACTTCAACCTGCGCCAGACCAACTGGTACGACGGCCGGCGCGATGTAATGGCCTCGACCGATGCGGCCATCAGCTACCTGTCCCGCCTCAAGGAAATGTTCAACGGCGACTGGCTGCTCGCCCTCGCCGCCTACAACGCCGGCGAAGGGCGGGTCAGCCGGGCGATCGAGCGTAACCAGAAACTCGGCCTGCCGACCGATTACTGGAACCTCAACCTGCCCAAAGAAACCCAGAACTATGTGCCCAAGCTGCTGGCCCTGTCCCAGGTGGTGATGACTCCCCAGGCCTATGGCGTCAGCCTCAATCCTATTGCCAATGAACCCTACTTCGAGAAGGTCGAGTTCAAGCAGCGCATGGACCTGTCGCGGGTGGCCGCCATGGCCGGCCTGGATGAGGATGAGCTCTATCTGCTCAACCCCGCCTTCAAGAAAGGGGTGACCCTCGACGGCCCGCAGCACCTGCTGGTACCAACCGACAAGGCCGAACTGCTGACCGCCAACCTGCTCTTGATGAAGCCTCAGGAGCTGGTGGACTGGCAGCAGTATCGGGTGCGTTCGGGCGACAGCCTGCACAGCATTGCAGGCCGCCATCAGCTGACCGTCAATACGCTCAAGGACATCAACAAGCTCAGCAGCAACACGCTGCGGATCGGCCAGGTGCTAAGCATCCCCGCCCAGCCCGGTGCGCAGCGCGCCGACCTGGGTCTGCAGCACAGCCCGAGCAGCGCGCAGAAGCCCCGCACCTATCGGGTGAAGAGCGGCGACAATCTCTGGCAGATCGCCAAGAACCACCAGCTTGCGGTCAAGGACGTGCAGCGCTGGAACAAGCTCTCGGGCAACACCCTGCGCGTGGGCCAGACCCTCAACCTGCACGGGGCAAGCGGCTCAACAGCCGGCTCACCCCGCAGCAACGTGACCTACTACCGAGTGCGCCAGGGCGACTCCCTGTACCTGATCGCCAAGCGTTTCAAGGTGCCGATGAAAAATCTGCAAACCTGGAACCCGCGGGCCGGCAAAAACCTCAAGCCAGGGCAAACCCTGACCCTCTACGTACCGCGCTAACAGCGTTCGTGACAGCCTTGCCGGCTGTCACGAAGCGACTTAGCAGGCCGTTGAAAAACGTAGACGACGACTGCAAGACAACGCAAAAACCGCCGATGCAAAACGCGCCAGCATCGGCGGATGGCAGTAATGGACAATGACGTTGA
>CAZOEC010000062.1:0-27990 GCA_964578635.1 uncultured Pseudomonas sp. | reverse complement strand
GCCCGCGCCCACCTGGGCGACGAGTACGAGCGCTTTATCGAGCAGCTGGAGCTGGTACAGGGTGCCTGCCACGAGTTCGACCAGCAGGAATTTCTCGACGGCAAGCTGACCCCGGTGTTCTTCGGCACCGCCCTGGGCAACTTCGGCGTCGACCATGTACTGGATGCGGTGGTCGACTGGGCACCCAAGCCGCTGGCGCGCGTCGCCAACGAGCGTACCGTGGAACCGGTGGAAGAGAAATTCAGCGGCTTCGTGTTCAAGATCCAGGCGAACATGGACCCCAAGCACCGCGACCGCATCGCCTTCATGCGCATCTGCTCGGGCAAGTACGAGAAAGGCATGAAGATGCGCCACGTGCGTACCGGCAAGGACGTGCGGATCGGCGACGCGCTGACCTTCTTCTCCTCCGAGCGTGAGCAACTGGAAGAGGCGTTTGCCGGCGACATCATCGGCCTGCACAACCACGGCACCATCCAGATCGGCGACACCTTCACCGAAGGCGAAGCGCTGGGCTTTACTGGCATCCCACACTTCGCCCCGGAACTGTTCCGCCGCGTGCGCCTGAAGGACCCGCTGAAATCCAAACAGCTGCGCCAGGGCCTGCAACAGCTGGCCGAAGAAGGCGCAACCCAGGTGTTCTTCCCCGAGCGCAGCAACGACATCATCCTCGGCGCAGTCGGCGTGCTGCAGTTCGATGTGGTCGCCAGCCGCCTGAAAGAGGAATACAAGGTGGAATGCGCCTACGAGCCGATCACCGTATGGTCGGCGCGCTGGATCGAGTGCGCCGACAAGAAGAAGCTCGAGGAGTTTTCCAACAAGGCGGTGGAAAACCTCGCCCTGGACGGCGGCGGCCACCTCACCTACCTGGCTCCGACCCGGGTCAATCTGGCGCTGATGGAAGAGCGCTGGCCGGACGTGAAATTCAGGGCTACGCGCGAGCATCATTGATGGGTAATCGCTGGTGAAAGCCAACCCTCACCCCAGCCCTCTCCCTAAAAGGGAGAGGGGGCTGATCAGCGGTGACGGCGAGATCACGATTAGCAGGCACACACCGGACAGCTCCCTCTACCCTCCGGGGAGAGGGATGGGGCGCCCGGCTAGGGGTGAGGGGCAGCGATCTCAGCGTGGCGCAAAATCCCCACTAGCAACCAGCCAACACTCAAAGCCGCCGGCACTCGCCCCCATTACCGCGCAACATCTTCATCAAGGGTCCAGGCCACCAGCGAATCGCCCATGCGCGTGCCGAACGAGCCATGTCCGCCGGCCATCACCACCACATACTGCTTGCCGGTCTTTTCTGACACATAGCTGATCGGCGTAGCCTGCCCGCCCGCTGGCAGGCGGTCTTTCCACAGCTCCTCGCCGGTACTCAGGTCATAAGCCCGCAGGTAGTAATCCAGGGTACCGCTGAGAAAGCCCAGGCCACCGGCAGTGATCAGCGGCCCCCCCAGGGCCGGCACGCCGACGCTAAAGGGAATCCCCAACGGCGCACTGTCGCGGCTGGTGCCGTTCTTGTGCTGCCAGACCTTCTCCATGCTGCGCAGGTCCACGGCGGTCACGTATCCCCAGGGCGGCGACTGGCACGGCAGGCCCAGTGGTGACAGAAAAGGCTCCAGACTGACCATATAAGGCGCGCCCAGGTTGGGTTGCAGGCCCTGCTCGCCGCCGCCCATGCGGGCGTCTTCGGGGACCTCGTCACGCTTGACCAGGCGCGAGACAAACGCCAGGTAGTTCGGCGCGCCGAAGAGTATCTGCCGCACCGGGTCGATCGCCACCGACGGCCAGTTGAACACCCCGACATTGCCCGGATAGATCAGCGAACCCTGCTCCGAGGGTGGAGTGAAATCCCCGTCGTAACGCAGCTGGTGGAACTGGATGCGGCACATCAGTTGGTCGAACGGCGTACCGCCCCACATGTCGCGCTCGCGCAGCGCCTGCTCGGGGGCATAGCTGAGCGCCGAGGCCGGCTGGGTCGGCGCGGTGAAATCGCCTGCCACCGTGCCCTGGGGCACCGGGTGCTCGCTGACCGGCACTATGGGTTCGCCAGTGCGCCGATCAAGCACGTAGAGATCGCCGCGCTTGGTCGGCTGAATGATCGCCGGCAGCGGGCCCTGGGGGCTGTCGATATCGACCAAAGTGGGCTGGGACGGCAGGTCGCGGTCCCAGAGGTCGTGGTGCACGGTGCGGAACTCCCAGCGCACCTGGCCGGTGGCCAGATCCAGAGCCACCAGCGTAGCGGTAAAGCGCTCGGCCTCGGGGCTGCGCGGCACGGCCCACTGATCAGGCGTCTGATTGCCGGTGGGGATATACACCAGCCCAAGGGCCTCGTCCGCCGTGGCGATGGTCCAGGAGTTGGGCGTGCTGCGCACGTAGGTCTCACCAGCCGGCAACGGCTCGGTGGCTTCGGGGCGGCCGGGGTCGAAGTTCCACACCAGCTCACCCGTGCGTACGTCATAGGCACGGATCACCCCGCCAGGGGAATCCACCGAGCCATTGTCGGTCACCGAGCCGCCGACGATCACCAGCTTCTCGGTCACCACCGGCGGCGAGGTCGGCAGGTAGACGCCCAGGGCGTCATCGCCCAGACCAATCTTGAGGTCGACCCTGCCGCCCTCGCCGAACGCCTCGCAGGGCTGGCCATCGTGCAGGTCGAGGGCATACAGGGTCGCGTCGTTGGTCGGCAGAAACAGCCGCTGCGTGCAGCGCTCGGCCGGTTGCGCGGGTGCCCGCGGGGTGCGTTGCAGGGCGTCGCTCGGCACAATGCTCGGCTCGCGCGCCTGCGTCGTCATAACCGCTACCGCGGGCTCGGCGTAGGCCGCCGCATCGTGATAGGCCAGGCCGCGGCAGGTCATATGCTGGTAGTACTCGGCCTGCCGGTTGATGGCCGGATCGAAGCGCCAGCGCTCCTTGCCGGTGTCAGCATCCACGGCGATGGCGATGCTGTGCGGGGTGCAGATAAACAGATTGTCACCGACCTTCAGCGGCGTGACCTGGTTGGTCACCTCGCCTGGGTCGCCTTCGCCCGGCAGATCGCCCGTGTGAAACTCCCAAGCCTTTTTCAACTGGCCGACGTTAGCCGGGCTGATCAGATCGGCCGTGGCGTAGCGGTCGCCACGGTCCGAGCCGCCATAGGCGGTCCACTCACTGGCCGAGCGACCGGCCTGCGCCGCCGGGTTGCCACCGGCCAGCCGGGCGCTGTCGAAGGTGCCGTCCAGGCGATGGTAATTCTGAGTCAGCGAATAGCCGGCCATCGCCGCGCTGAGCAGCAAGCCAAGCCCGAGCAAGCCCGTAGCCCCGTCACGCCAATAGAGTTGCGGGCCGATATGCCGGTTGATAAACGGCAGAAACAGCCACAGACCGAGCACACACCAGAGGTCGATGCGCGGTGCCAGTTGCCACCAGTCGAAGCGCACCTCGAACACCGTCCAGGCCAGACTCGCCAACAGCAGCACGGCGTACAACCAGAGCCCCGCACGCTGACGCTGACGGATCAGCACGCCCACCAACAGCAGACCCGTGCCCGCCAACAGGTAGTACCAGGAGCCGCCCAGCCACGCCAGATAGCCCCCGCCCAGGGCCAGCAGCCCACCCATCACCCCCGACGCCCAGGCGGTCAGCACCAAACGCACCGGTTGTACCGCGTATCCGTCCGTCATGCTTCACTCCGTGTTTTACCGGCCCGCCGACGACGGACACCTGTTTAATGGATTCGGAGCCGCCGGGAGAGTTCAGGGAGTTGGGAGTCAGAGCAGAGCGGCTCTAGGAGGTATGGGCGAATACACCCGCTTAATATGGCGAGGCGCGCCCTGGGAGCCTGATAAAAGGGGCTGAGCGAATAGGGGAACTAGGGCGACGCGGGAACATTGTTGATCGGTAGCGCACGTCGCCCCTCACCCCAACCCTCTCCCTAGAAGGGAGAGGGGCCGATCGGTGGTGATGGAAAGATCACGGCTAGCAGGCTCACTTCGATTAGCTCCCTCTACCCTCCAGCATTGGTGGAGCTGGCTACGAACCAACAGACAGACTGCAATTATCGATTTCACACAATCGGCTCCCTCGCCCCTCCGGGGAGAGGGATGGGGTGCCCGGCTAGGGGTGAGGGGCTAGGAACACCCGGCTAAAGGTGACGGGCACTCATCTCAGCCTGCCGCAAAATCTCCGCCAGCACCTCCGGCATCTGCGCCAATACCTCACGGTTGCTAAAGCGAATCACCCGAAGGCCACGGCTACCCAGATAGCGGCTGCGCTCGGCATCGCGGTGCAAAGCCTCATCGCCGAAGTGCTGCCCACCATCCAGCTCGACCGCCAGCTCAAGCTCTGCGCAGTAGAAATCCAGTACATAAGGAGACAGGGGATATTGCCGGCGAAATTTGAACCCGCCGAGCTGACGATTGCGCAAATGCCGCCACAACAACTGCTCGCAATCGGTCAGCTCATGACGCAGTTGCTTGGCAAATTCGCGTTGCTCGGCTGTAGGCCGTTGAATGCCTTTGGGCATGCTTCACCTCCGTGTGAAATTCGCCCCTCACCCTAACCCTCTCCCCGAGGGGGAGAGGGAACTGATCTGTGCGCGCCCAGTAGATCTTAGCCGGTCACCAATATAGGCGAGCAGTCACCACTTCGGTGATAGGGCCCGGCTAAAAGCCAGCAGGCAGACTGCAATGTATCGGCTTTACGCGGTCGGCTCCCTCTACCCTCCGGGGAGAGGGATGGGGCGCCCGGCTGGGGTGAGGGGCAGCGGATCTCCGTCAACAACCAATTGCTGCCCCTCTACACCTTCTCCCCCGCCGTCACCAGCTCCACCGCCTCGCCTTTTTTGATCACGGCATATACCACCCCGGTCAGCAGGCTGCCGGCAACTATCGCCAGCAAATAAAGCAGCGCGTGGTTGATCGCATTGGGGATCAGCAGTACGAACAGGCCGCCATGGGGTGCCATCAGCTTGCAGCCGAAGTACATCGACAGTGCGCCGGTCAGGGCACCACCGGCGATGCTGGCCGGGATCACCCGCAGCGGGTCCTTGGCGGCGAAGGGGATCGCGCCTTCGGAGATAAAGCACAGCCCCAGCACCCCGGCGGCCTTGCCGGCTTCGCGCTCGCTCTGGGCGAACTTGTGTCGGGCAATGAAAGTGGCGATGGCCATGCCGATCGGCGGCACCATACCGGCGGCCATCACCGCCGCCATGGGCGCGTAGCTCTGCGACGCCAGCAGACCGACCGAGAAGGCGTAGGCGGCCTTGTTGATCGGCCCACCGAGATCCACGCACATCATGCTGCCGAGCAGCAGGCCGAGCAGGATCGCGTTGGTGCTGCCCATGCTGTCGAGAAAGCTGGTCAGCGCGACGAGCATGCCCGCCACCGGCTTGCCGACCACATAGATCATCACCAGGCCGGTGAACAGACTGGCCAGCAGCGGGATGATCAGGATCGGCTTGAGCGCCTCGACGCTGGCCGGCAACTGCACCCAGCGAGCAATGGCCTTCGCCGCATAACCGGCGAGGAAGCCGGCGATGATGCCGCCGATAAAACCCGCGCCCAGGCTGCTGGCGAGCAGGCCGCCGATCATCCCCGGGGCCAGGCCGGGACGGTCGGCGATGGAGTAGGCGATATAACCGGCCAGCAGCGGCACCATCAGCTTGAATGCGGTCTCGCCGCCGATCTGCATCAGCGCGGCGGCCAGGCTGCCCTCTTCCTTGAACGCCTCGATGCCGAAGACAAACGACAGGGCGATCAGCAGGCCGCCGGCCACCACCATCGGCAGCATATAGGACACGCCGGTGAGCAGATGCTTGTAGGGCCCGGCCTGGCTCGGCGCAGCCGTCTCGCCGCGGCTTGCGGCGGCCAGCGGCACGGCTTCGGCCAGGGCGCGCTGCAGGGTCTGGGTCGGCTGTTTAAGGGCCACCCCGGTGCCACAACGGAAGACTTTCTTGCCGGCGAAGCGAGCGGTTTCCACCTCGATATCGGTGGCCAGCAGCACCACGTCGGCGGCGGCGATGGCGGCCTCGTCGAGCACGTTGCGCGCGCCCACCGAGCCGCGGGTTTCCACCTGCAGCTCGTAGCCCAGTAGCGCGGCAGCCTGCTGCAGGGCCTCGGCGGCCATAAAGGTGTGTGCTACCCCGGTCGGGCAGGCGGTGATCGCCACCAGCCGTGGCCGGGCGCTGACGGTTGCGCTCGTCGCGTCGAATGCCTGCAACGTCACGGCATCGGCCGCCGCCGCGCGAAGAAAGCCCTCGGGGTCGGCCAGGGCCTCGGCCGGGGTGGATTGCACCAGGCGCTTGCCGACAAAGCGCTGCAGGGGCAGCTCGCCGGTCTTGACCACCACCACCAGCTCGGCGGCGGCAATCTGCGCCTCGCTCAGCGGCGAGCCGATGGCCTTGGGGTCATGCACTTCGACCTGGCTCGACCAGCCCAGGCGCTGGGCCGCGGCTTGCAGCAGGCGCGAACAGAGCACGCTGGTAACCATGCCATTGGGGCACGCGGTGACGATCAGCAGATTCATGGAGACAACCTCTTTTATTATTTTTAATTCAGGGGGGCGACGGTCACGCCGGCTTCCAGGCGCGCCAGCTGTTCCCTGTCGTGAATACCAAAACCGATCTGGGTCACCGCCTGGGCGGCGATGGCCGTGGCCAGGCGCAGGCTGCGTTCGGCCGGCCAACCGGCCAGCAGGCCGTGCAGGGTGGCGGCGAGCAGCGAGTCACCCGCGCCCACCGTGCTGACCACCTCGACCCGCGGCGGCTGCGCCTGCAGCGCAATGTCCGGGCCGAACCAGCTGACGCCCTCAGCCCCGCGAGACAGCAGCACATGCTCGACGCCCTGCGCGCGCAGGTGCAGCGCCGCGGCATGCAGTTCGGCCCCGGTCTCGGACGGCAAATCACAGGCCTCGGCCAGCTCCTCGGCATTCGGTTTGATCAGCCAGGGCCCCACCGCCAGCCCGGCGCGCAACGCCGCGCCGCTGCTGTCCAGCACCAGCGGCAAGCCCAGGGCCTTGAGCCGACGCAACAGGCCGGCGAACCATTCGGCGCTTACCCCCTGGGGCAGACTGCCGGCCACCACCACGGCGTCGTGGCCGGCGGCGATCTGCTCCAACTGTTCGAGCAACTCGGCCTGGTGCCGCGCCTCGACCTGCGGGCCCGGGCCGTTGAGGTCGGTAATACGCCCGTCCTGTTCGGCCAGTTTGATATTGCAGCGGGTCTCCCCGGGCACGCGGATAAAGGCATCGATAAAGCCGCGCCGGGCGAACAGGGCCTCGAAGGGGCCGGCATTGGCCGCACCGAGAAAGCCGCCGACTGTGACCTTGTGGCCTAGGTCGGCCAGCACCTGGGCCACATTCAGGCCCTTGCCGGCGGCGTGGCTGCTCTGCCCCAGGCTGCGGTTGAGCGCGCCGGGCTGCAGGCTCTGCAGGCGCACGGTCAGGTCCAGCGCCGGGTTCAGGGTCAGGGTCAGAATGCGTGCCATCAGTCGCTCTCCTCCATCAGTGCGCGCACCGCCGCCGCGCTCTCCAGGCCCAGGGCCTGTTGCGCCAGCGCCTGGCTGTGGCGGTAATCGAGCTCGCGCACCCGCGCCTTGACCAGGGCGATGCTGCGCGTCGAAACACTCAGCTCATCGACCCCCAGGCCCACCAGCAGGGGCACCGCGAGCATGTCGCCGGCCAGCTCGCCGCACACCCCGACCCACTTGCCATGGGCGTGGGCGGCCTCCACCGTCATGCTGATCAGGCGCAGCACCGCCGGGTGCAGGCCATCGGCCTGGGCCGACAGGGTCGGATGGTCGCGGTCGATGGCCAAGGTGTATTGGGTCAGGTCGTTGGTGCCGATGCTGAAGAAGTCCACTTCGCGGGCCAGCACCGGGGCCAGCAGCGCCGCCGAAGGCACCTCGACCATAATCCCCAGCTGCAGGTCGTCCAGGGGGATTTCCTCACGCAGGCGCAGGGCCATATCCCGCGCCACGCGCCACTCCTCGACGCCGTAGACCATGGGGAACATGATCCGCAACGGCCGCCCGGCGGCCGCGCTCAACAGCGCACGCAACTGGGTTTCGAGCATATCCGGGCGCTGCAGACTGAGGCGGATGCCGCGCACACCGAGAAAGGGGTTGGTCTCTGCCGGCATCGGCAAGTAGGGCAAGGGTTTGTCGCCACCCACATCCAGGGTGCGCACCACCAGCGGCCGGCCATCGAGGGCATCGAGCACGCGGCGGTATTCGAGTTCCTGGACGGCCTGGTCCGGGGCCTGGCTGTGGTCCATAAACACCAGTTCGGTGCGCAACAGGCCGACGCCTTCGCCGCCGGCTTCGACTGCCGCCGTGGCCTCGGCGCTGGCCCCGATATTGGCCGCCACTTCCAGGCGCTGGCCGTCGCGGGTGATCGCCGGCTGCAGGCGCTCGGCATGGGCGCGCTGGCGGCGCAGTTCGCCCTGCTCACGCTGCTGTCGAGCCTGCTCCAGGGTCTGCTCGTCGGGGGCCACACGCAGCAGGCCATGCTCGCCATCCAGCAGCAGCGGCGTGCCCTGAGCCAGGCTTAGCACCGCTTCGCCGGCACCGACCACCGCCGGAATGCCCAGGGCCCTGGCGATGATCGCGCTATGGGCGGTGGCACCGCCGCGAGCGGTGAGGATGCCCGCCACGCGCTCGCGGTTGAGGCTGGCGACATCCGAGGGAGCCACCTCGTCCATCACCAGAATATAAGGTTCATCCGGCTCGCGCGGGGCCTCGACGCCGCACAGGCGGGCCAGCACACGGCGACCGATATCGCGCAGGTCGGCGGCGCGCTCGGCCAGCAGGGCATCGTGCAGGGCTTCCTGCTGCGCCGCCGCGGCCTCGATCTCGGCATGCCAGGCCGCCTCGGCGCTGGCCCCCTGAAGCAGACGCGCCGCGACATCCTCGGCCAGGGCCGGGTCGCGCAGCATGGCCTGATGGGTGATAAAGATTTCGCGAATATTGGCCTCTGCGCGGGTCTCGACCAGGCGCTGGATATCCGCGTCGACCTGCCCCAGCGCCGCAGTCAGGCGCTCGCGCTCAGCCGCAACGCCCTGGCCCTGAGCCGGGTAGTCGAAACACAGCGGCACCCGCACCAGCGCCGGACCGATGGCGATCCCCGGCGCGGCGGCAACTCCCTGGATACGCGCTCCGGCAACCGGCGCGGGCAGCTTGACCACGGCGCTTGCCGGCGGCGCGGCAGCAGGGGCTGCGGCCTGCGTCGGCAAAGGCTCGACGCTCTCACCCAGACCGGCCTGCACCGCGGCCTCGATCGCCGCCAGGACGTCGCCCGCAATAGCAGGTTCTGCGCTGAACTCCAGGGCCTGGCCGCGGCGGGCACCGAGGCTCAGCAACTTGCTCAGGCTCTTGGCCGAAACCCCGGGCCCGGGCTCGCCGGCCAGGCGCACGCGCACCTCGCCGGTAAAGGCCTGGGCCACTTCGCAGAGAATCTTCGCCGGGCGCGCATGCAGACCATGGGCGTTGGCCAGGGTGATACACAGCACAGGCCAGTCAGCCGGCACCTCGCCGCCCAGAGCTTCGAGCACGCTGCGGCTGGAGGTTGCCTGGCTGAAGGCCGCAGCGCGGCCCTCGATCAACAGATCGCACAGTCGCTCGAGTAACTGACGATGGGCCTCACCCAGGCTGGCCAGACAGAACAGCCCGCGCAAGGGCTGATCCCGATACTCGAGCGCCTGCGCCGGAGTGACAAAGGCCAGGCCCGGACGCAGCACCGCCTGGTCGCTGTGCAGCCACCACAGGCCATTGCCCAGTGGCAGCGGCTCGCCCTGGGCCAGTTGATTGGCGAACGTCGGTTCGGCGCAGCCTGCCTTTTTCAACAGCCGTGCGCCCTGCCAGAGCAGCTCGTCAAAATCCTCGACCGCCAGGCCCAGGCCGATCAGCTGACTATCCAGCGCCAGCTCCTGGGGCGCGCCCTGCAGCAACGCGACTATCGCTTCCGGCTCGCGCGCCTCGCGCAGGGCCTGGCTGAGATCACCCTCGCCCAGGGCCCGGGTCAGCAGTTGCAGCAGATGTAGGTGCTCGTCGGAACGGGCGGCAATGGCTATCGCCAGGTAGACCAGCTGGCCATTGCCCCAGTCCACCCCGTCGGGGAACTGGATCAGGCGTACGCCGGTGCAGTGCACCTGGTCGCGGGTTTGCGGCGTGCCGTGGGGAATCGCAATGCCCTGGCCCAGGTAGGTCGAGCCTTGCGCCTCGCGGGCCTGCATGCCGGCCAGGTAGCCGGGCGCGACCAGCCCGTCGGCACTCAGGGCCTCGGCCAGCAGCGCCAGCGCCGCCTGTTTGTCCGGGGCGCTGTGGCCCATCTGGATTTGCGTAGCATTCAGTTCGAGCATTTTATTGTTCTCCTCGGGCCGGTGAGACTGGCTGTGCAGGCGCGCCGCGCTACCCACAGGATAGTCAGACGCCCCGCCTGCTGAATCGTTTCACCTAATGACTGGCACGTTAACCCATAATCGGCGATCCTTGAAGCCCGGCTGTCAGCATTCAAAGATCGCAAAGTTGTAGGAGCACGCCATGCGTGCGAATCGCCAGCATGGCGCAGTGCCGCCCAACCGCTCCTACAAGCAGAGAGCTATCGGCGCTGGGGTTCCACGACAAATCATCTGTGACGCGACACTAGGACTACGCCTTGAAACTCAGCGATATCGCCCGCCTGGCCCAGGTCTCGGTCACCACCGCCAGCTATGTGATCAACGGCCAGGCCGACAAGCGGCGGATCAGCGCCGCCACCGTGGCGCGGGTGCTGGAGGTGGTCGAGCGCCACGGCTATCGCCCCGACCAGCAGGCCGCCGGGTTGCGCCGCGGGCAGAGCCGCTGCCTGGGTTTTATCCTGCCGGACCTGGAAAACCCCAGCTACGCGCGCCTGGCCAAACTGCTCGAACAGCGCGCCCGCGCCGCCGGCTACCAGTTGCTGATCGCCAGCTCCGATGACGACCCGGAGTGTGAGCGCCAGTTGCTCGAACTGTTTCGCTCGCGCCGCTGCGACGCCCTGATCGTCGCCAGTTGCCTGCCCCAGGACGATCCGATCTACCCACGCCTGGTGGCCGGCGGCGTACCGGTGATCGCGGTCGACCGCGCCCTTGACCCCGAACGCATCTGCTCGGTGGTCAGCGACGACCAGCAGGCCGGCAGCCTGCTCACCGCCACGCTGCTCAGCCCGCCGCCACGGCATATCGCCCTGATCGGCGCGCGCGGCGAACTGCCGATCAGCCAGGCCCGCGAACGCGGTTTTCGTCAGGCCCTGGACGGTTTCGCCGGACGCATCAGCGTCTGCCATGCCGAGCAGTTCAGCCGCGCCAGTGGCTGCCAGCAGATGCACAGCCTGCTGGCTCACCCGGCCGGAGCACCGGATGCCCTGATCACCACCGCCTACGTGCTGCTCGAAGGGGTGCTGGATGCTCTGCAGGCGCACAACACAGAGGACTTTGCCGGCCTGCGCCTGGCCACCTTCGGCGACACCCAACTGCTGGATTTTCTGCCGCTGCGGGTCAACGCCATCTCCCAGCAGCACGAGCGGATTGCCGAACGGGTGCTGAAGCTGGCCATCGACGCCATCGAGCAGAACCACTACCAGCCCGGTATCGAGGCCATCGCGCGCCTGCTCAAGATCCGCCGCACGTTGTAGGAACGGCCGGGCGGCGTATGATTCGCCCATGCGCCTGATCGATACCCACACCCACCTGGATTTTCCCGACTTCGACGCCGACCGCGACGAACTGCTGGCCCGCAGCCGGGCCCTGGGCGTGGAGCGGCTGGTGGTGCTCGGCGTGTATCAGGCCAACTGGCAAAGGCTGTGGGAGCTGGTGCAGGGCGATACCGGTCTGTACGCCGCCTTTGGCCTGCACCCGGTCTATCTGGACAGCCATACCCCCGCCCACCTGAGCGAACTGCGCGACTGGCTGCAGCGCCTGGCCGGCCACCCACAGCTGTGCGCCGTGGGCGAATTCGGCCTGGATTATTTTCTTGAGCAACTGGACCGCGAACGCCAGCAAGCCCTGTTCGAAGCCCAGCTCAAACTGGCCATGGAATTCGAGCTGCCCGCCCTGCTCCATGTGCGCCGCGCCCATGCGGCGACCATCGCCACCCTGAAACGCCTCAGGCCAGCGCGCGGCGGCATTATCCACGCCTTCGCCGGCAGCTATGAGGAAGCCCGCGAATACCTCAAGCTGGGTTTCAAACTCGGCCTGGGCGGCGCGCCCACCTGGCCGCAGGCGCTGCGCCTGCGCAAGGTGGTGGCGCAACTGCCGCTGGACGCCATCGTGCTGGAAACCGACGCCCCCGACATGGCTCCGGTCATGCACCCCAACCAGCGCAACAGCCCGGAATATCTGCCGGATATCTGTACAGCCCTGGCCGAACTGCGCGGCATCAGCGCCGACGAGCTGGCCAGCGCCAGCAGCCGCAATGCGGCGGAGCTGTTCGGCTGGACGGACTAAACACCACAGGCGAGCCACAATCCGTAGGGTGTCACTCGCCGTAGGCCGTGCACCGTGCTTCGGCGACACGGCGTCTACCTCGGCGGGTTGTCGAAGCCGCCCTACCCTACGACGCTACTGGTTTTCGCGGGCATGGCCCGCTCCTACAAATGCTGCAGCACAGGCACCGCCAACCGCCGCAAACAACAAGGCCCGCCAAATGGCGGGCCTTGTCGATACTGCGCCAACCCTCAGACGCGGAACGCCCCGATCAACTGCTTTAGCCGCGCCACCAGCCCGGACAGCTCGCGGCTGGCCTGCTCGGTCTGGCTGGCACCCTCGGCGGTGCGTTCGCCGGCCTGGCTGATTTCGACGATATTCTGGTCGATATCCTGCGCCACCGCGGTCTGCTCTTCGGCGGCCGTGGCGATCTGCTGGTTCTGGTCGACGATCATGCCCACCGCGCCGAGGATATTCTCCAGGGCCTGCTGCACCTTGCCCGACTCGCTGACGGTGGTGTCGGCCATCTGGTGGCTGGCACCCATCGCCTTCACCGCCGCGCCCACGCCGCCCTGCAGCTTGCTGATCATCGCCTCGATCTGCTCGGTGGATTGCTGGGTGCGTTTGGCCAGGTTGCGCACCTCGTCGGCCACCACGGCAAAACCACGGCCCTGCTCGCCGGCACGCGCCGCCTCGATGGCGGCATTGAGCGCCAGCAGGTTGGTCTGCTCGGCGATGCCCTTGATCACGTCCAGCACCTGGCTGATCGAGGCGCTGTCGCTGGCCAGCTGATTGATCACCGCCACCGACTGGTCGATCTCACCGGCCAGGCGCTGGATGCTGCCGACCTGGGATTCGACCAGGGCGCGGCCACTAACCGTTTCATCATTCACACTCTGCGCGCTGCCCACAGCGGCCGCGGCGCTGCGTGCCACTTCCTGGGCGGTGGCCGACATCTGATTCATCGCCGTGGCGACCTGCTCGATCTGGCTGCGCTGCCCGGCCACAGCGTGATTGCTCTCGCCCGAGACCTGCTGCACGCGATCGGCCTGGCGCTCGACCTCGACGACGGTCTGGCCGACGCGCTCGATCAGCTGATGAATCTTGACCACGGTTTCATTGAAGACCTGGCCCAACTCACCCAGTTCGTCCTGACTCTGAGACTTGAAGCTCACGGTCATATCGCCGGCGGCCACCTGGTTCATCACCTGGCCCAGGCTCTTGAGGGTGGCGCGAATCGACACGTAGAAACCGCCATAGAGGTAGACGATCAGCAGGAACACCACAACCAGGGCCGCCACCAGGAAGATCATCTGGCTGCGGTTATCCTGCAGGCGCGCCTGCAACTGCCCGTCGAGGAAAACCAGCACGGCGTCGTTAAGTGCATAGGTCTTGCCCATGGCGCTGCTGATTTCTTCGTAGAACTGCAGCCAGGGGGTGTCGAGGGAGTCGGCGATAACCACCTGGTCCTCGAATACCACCGCGCTGCTTTTCAGGCTTTCCAGGCTCTCGGCGGCCAGGCTGGCCAGCGCCGCCCGGGCCTCGGGGCTGCTATTGAGGGATTCCTGCAGGTTCAGGTCGTACTCGCCGTGCAGTTTTTCCAGCTCCAGCAGCAGTTCATCGAACTGGGTACTGGCGGATGAATTGAGAAAGCCCTGGCCCAGGGAGTAAGCCCCCAGGGCACGCCCCTCGCTCAGGGCACCGCTGACCCTGGGGGTTACCACGGCCACCAGCTCGACCATCTGCCGCACAGCACCCTCGCGGTCCTGGCTCAGGCCAGCCTGGCTGGCGACCAGCTTGATAAAGACCTGGGAGCTGCCCAGCAGCTTCTCGGCCAGGGCGATCTTGCCCTGCAGCGAGGTCTCCCGCTGAATCGCCTCCAGCTCGGCGTTCAGTTCGTCGCGCTTGGCGTTGAATTCCTCGATCTGCTCGGCCTCGCGGGCGACCGGGGCCAGCGCCTGCAAAATCTGGGTAATCTGGCTCTGTTGCTTGCTCAGGCGACTTTCCAGATCACCCGCCTGCCCGGACTGGCCAATCATCGCGTTGATTTCGATCAGGTCGACATAGTCTTCCAGGCTGCGCCGCAGGACCATGGCCTCGCCGAGCAGGTCGATGCTTTCCAGTGCCGCCTGGGTGCTGATGAACTGGCGATAGGAATCGCGCACCAGATAGAAGTTGGTGACCAGCATGGGCAGAAAGAACAGGACACTGATCAAACTGAACTTCATGCCGAAGCTGAGGCGATTCATTAGCGCGATGGCCGGATACAGCACGGTCTTCACAGGACGTCTCCAGTTCTAATTATTGTCATGGTGATGGCAAGATCAGCCGCCCCGAATTCCATATGGCGGCCTGTGCGTCCCTTGCGGCTCGGGCTGTAACACTGGGATCAACCGGCAAACACGGGCAGGTCAAAGGTGATCCGCATCACAAAAAACGCCTGAGCATGCCGCCATATATACCTCTTATCGACTTCAACCTCTGTAACTTAAGGTTAATGCTGCGCGAACCGCTAAAGCCAGGTATTGACCTGAGTGGCACCAAGGCCAAGATCATCGCCAACGGAAAATCGCGCCAAGCCACTAGCCCTGCTAGCCAGCCTAGACGACTCCCACGAACAGCGGCTGGCGCAGGGCCAATCTATTGGTTGTTTGTACGATCAGAGAGGTAGCTGGACTGGCTATGCGAGGCAGAACGCCGCGCCGTTGCATGCTTCCCGGATTGCGCCGGGACTGATCCGGGCTACCGAGAGCGGTGTAGGGTGGATGGCGCCTTTCTCATCCACCGCCGCAACCTGGTGGATGGATAAAGCGTTATCCACCCTACGAGATAGATAGCAGGCCTTGTAGATAAACAAAGGGGCCGCGCTTTGGCTGTAGCCCGAACAAGCACAGCGCAGTCCGGGATCGCGGTGGATGCTGGACCCGCTATGCGCGCCAGGTAATGGGAATATCGGCGTTTAGAGAAGCAGCGTCCACACGGCAAACAGGGCATACCAGAGCACCGCGGCGCGCACCAGCAGCTGCCATAACCCGTCCAGGCTGCTGACCCCCACCTCACCAATAACCGGCTCGGGGGTTTCGCTGGCGGCACGCCCGGTGTTGATCACCAGCTGCGCCGCGCTGATATCCCAGCTAAGCAACTCATGCAGCAAGGCGCGGGTTACCGCGGCAAAGTTGCCCACCAAGGCGAAGCTGGCGGCCAGCACCCGCACCGGCAGCCAGTCGAAGCCATGGCGCACCTGCACCGCACGCTCGCGCAGGGCCGGTTGCTCGGCATGCTCGGCGCTCAGGGCGAGCAACCGATAGGCCAGCGCGGCCAGCGGGCCGAGCAGCGCATACCAGAAGATCACGGCAAAGAAACTCTGGTAGGCCTGCCACACCAGATGGCCCTGCACACTCTTGAGCAGCGCCCCTTCCTCTTCGACCTCCAGCCCCAGGTCACGACGCGCCACCAGATAAGCCGCCTCGGCATCGCCGCGCCGCCAGCTATCGCGGAATGGTCCCAAAGCAGCCTGCAGATCGCCGCGACCCAGGCTGTAAATCACCACCAGCAGGTGCACCGGCAGTGCCAGCCAGCCATAGGCCAGGGGTTTGAGCGCGATCAGAATCAGGGCCAGCACCGCCAGCGGCAGCAGGACCAAAATCGCCAGGGCCAGCCAGGGACGCGCCGCCCACTCGGCCTTGTGCTCAACCCGGGCCAGCAGCCGCAGCCAGGGGCCGTCCTGTTGAATATTGCTGCGCCAGGCCGAGAACTTCTCGACCCAGAGCACCAGCAGCAGCACCAGAAAACTCATGACCTCTCCTTATTTAGTCTGCAGTGCAGCGCGCAGCCGCGGCCAGTCGAACGCCGGCCCCGGGTCGGTCTTGCGCGCCGGCGCGATATCACTGTGGCCGCAGATACGCTCCACACTGAGCCTCGGATAGCCCTGTTGCAATACGCCGATCAGCTCGACCAGAGCCGCATACTGCGCCTCGGCATAGGGCAACTCGTCGGTGCCCTCCAGCTCGATACCGAGGGAAAAGTCGTTACAGTTTTCCCGCCCGGCATAGCACGACTGGCCGGCATGCCACGCACGATCATTGCAGGAGACAAACTGGGTGATCGCGCCGTCACGCTCGATAAAGAAATGCGCGGACACCTGCAGAGCGGCGATGGTAGCGAAATAGGGATGTTCGGCCACCGGCAGACGGTTCTGGAAGAACGCCTGGACCATACCGGTACCGAACTGGCCTGGAGGCAGGCTGATGTTATGCAGCACCAGCAGCGACACTTCGGCCTGCGGGCGTGTATTGAAATTGGGGGACGGGCAGTGACGAATGCCGTGGCACCAGCCACTGGCGGAATCCAGTTGCATAAGGGCTCCTTGAACGAGCCACCACTTTAGCAGCCTGCCGAGCCAAACGCTGCCCGCAAGACGCTGCGCAGTCCATTACTCGCCAGGGCAGGCCAGGAGCGCACGGCATCAAGCCATAATCCCGTAGGGTGCGCCGTGCGCACCAGCCCTCCCACGCCGCAAGAGATGCGCACAACCTCCCGACTGCCACAAGGTTATTGAGCCAGGAAAGTCCCCCGTAGGAACCAGCTTGATGCGGTCCGACGTCTCGGCGATCTTTCAGATCAAAAGCATCGCCAGCAAGCTGGCTCCTACACTGTTTACGGCGCAATAGCGCGGCGCGCTGGACAACGGAAATCTCCCACCCAACCGCCTGCCCCTGCAAACTTGCGCCTCAGGTGTTCTTCAATCGGCGCAGATTGCCGATCACCGACTCCAGAGCCCGGTCGAACAGCAAGGCATCGTCGAGCAAGCGGATCGCTCCGCGGCGGAATTCGACCGCCAGGCCCATGCGGGTCTTTTCCAGCACCTTCATGCCGGTGCGGTTGACGAACACATACTTGCCGGTCGGCTTGATCACCGCCGCCAGCTTGCAGCGCAACTTGTGCTCTTCGTCTTCCTGAAACTCGACCCAACTGCCAACCCGCAGATTATCCACCTGCAGCAGCGCCTCATCGTCGTCAGGCAGGCTGACGTCCGGCTCGACCAGGCGATTCTCCCCCGGCACCAGCAGGATGATTTCCTCGACCACGGCGACCATGGCCGGCTCATCGTCGGCCACCTCCGGCGGCAGTTCCAGTAGCGGCATATCCTGCTCGGCCAGGACGTTATCGGCCGCCGGTGTTTCAGCCTCCACCTCACGCTTGAAGCGCTGGAAGGCCTGCACATGCAGGGCCTCCAGCTGGTTGAAGAAGTTGCCGGTGGAGAACGGGTCGAAGGCCGCGCTGGCCATGCCCTCGCGCAGCGCCTTGAGCAGGCCCGGCACCACTTCCAGCAGGCGCATGCGCGCTTCGGGGTCATCGTGCGGCTCAACGCTCCAGACCAGATCATCCATGGTCGCCAGGGCCGCCTGCCATTCGGCGGAGGCTACGCCATGCTTGAGGCAGGTGAGCATCAGCACCTTGCTCCAGGCCTCCTGCAGCAAACGCACCACCACCTCGGGCAGGGTCTTGCCGAGCAACCGCTCATTCAGCGCCTGCTCCACCTCGCGGCGAGCCAGCGCCGCCTTGGCACTGCCCTCCTCGGCGTCACGAGTACGCTGCTCCAGCAGCTCGCTGCGGCGGCGTTCATCGCCGGTAAAGGCCAGGAAGTCGGAGAGTAGCTCGGAGAAGATCGCCGGGTCGTCGACGAAGTCATTCAACAGACGCTGCACCACCTGCTCGATCTTCTGATACAAGCTATCGCGCTGGGTATCGTCCTGATCACCCCAGCCCAGAGCGGCGGAAGCGATCTCGTTGAGCAGCCGCCGCGCCGGGTGGCTGCCACGGCTGAAGAAGGTCTTGTCGATCACCGCGACTTTCAGCATGGGGATCTGCAGACGCGCGATCAGGGCCTTGAGCGAATCGGGCAGGGTGCGGTCATCGAGAATAAATTCGAAGAGCATCGACACCAGGTTGATGACATCCTCATCCACCTCGCCAACCACACGGGTCTTGCCGGTCTTGACGCTGGCGCGCACCAGCAAGCTTTCAAGCTGCTCGCGCAGGTCGAAGTCGTCACTCGCCTGGGTCGGCACGCCTTGCTGCATATGCGACAGCAAGCGCATCAGGTCATTGCTGGAAATCGGTCGGGCATCGGCAGGCCGGTTGCGCTGTGGTACCACAGTGCCGCGAGCTTGCGACAGCAACTCCTGCAGCGCACCGAAGACCTCCTTGACCCCCTCGTCCGCATAGCCGTCGCTGGCCCGCACGTAAGACTCGTCCAGCGCGCTACCGGCCGCAGCAGTGGACCGCGAAGGATTGCGCTGCTGCGCCGCCGGAGCCGACTTCAACTCAGGCAACACGCCCGCCGCAACCAGGGCCTGGTTGGCCTCGGCATACAGCTGATCGAGGTCCGCCAGAACGTACTTTTCGAACAGTTTGAGAATGATCAGCTTGACCTTGATCTCCACCCCGAGACTGCTGCAGGCATCGAGGAAGAACTCGCAGAGCAGTTTGGGCCCGACGGGGTTGGTCTTGTCGTCCAGCTTCTTGCTGACCATCGCATTCAGGCGCGTGGTCAGATGGCTCAAGGCAACGCCATCCTGATTCATGACCTTGGCCACCATGGCCTCCAGCGCCACGGCCTCCTCCAGCTCGTCGTTCTGCACCAGAGACAGGCTGTCGAAGGAAACGGCCTCCAGCGGGGCCGCCCGGCCGATCTCGTACTGATTGAGGGTAGCGAAGGCATCCAAGACCTTGTGCAGAAAGCCGCGCTCGATATTTTTGCGCTTCAGGCGCAAGTCGCGCATGGTCTCGAAAAACGCGTTCTGCTCGGTATTGCTGGTGGCGCGATCGGCCATTTCGAACAGCGTATCGTCGGCATTGTCGAAGAGCGACTGCAGCGCCTTGCGCAGCTGCTGCGCTGCTTTGTCACGCACATTGGTTAGCGCCACGGGCAGTCTTCCTACCGGCGAGGTGGACGATTGCTCAGCGGCCACTTTATTAAGGTGCACCACTTTCGCGTCAGTTTTCATTGCAAGTCTCCTGCAGGCGACCCCTCTTGGGTGAACATGCCTGCACAGCGATCAACTGAGCGTCATCCTTAACGTCAAAGCCCTGGCGTCAATATTTACGTCAACAAGTAAAGGCATTATAGGGATGCGCCCAGGCATACCAAGCCAACATTTCCTCCAGACATGACCCAAGTCACAGATGCAACGCTGCAGCCTCCCAACGGTCACCTACGCACGACCACCACCCGGTTGACGCCACCCAGCCGGCCACCCAAGGCAACTCTCATCCAGATAGCATAGCCCCATAAAAATTGACGACCATTACCGCTGGTAGGGACAAAATCGGCAATCGCACTGCACGGGCGCGCCCCAATCCCTATAATCGGCGCACTCAGCCAATGGAGCCCGCCATGCCCAACCTCACTCTCGACGACCTCAGCAGCGAAATCGAGGCCAATGCGCGCCGCGCCCTGGCAGAAGACATCGGCAGCGGCGACATCACCGCGCAACTGATTCCCGCGGAGCGCCTGGCTCAGGCCACCATCATTACCCGTGAAGCCGCGGTGATTGCCGGCACAGCCTGGGTCGACGCGGTATTCCGCCAGCTCGACCCGCGCGTCGCCGTGCACTGGCAGGTGCGCGACGGCGAACGGGTCAGCGCCAATCAAGCCCTGTTTCACCTGGAAGGCCCGGCCCGCGCCCTGCTCAGCGGCGAACGCAGCGCCCTGAACTTCCTCCAGACCCTGTCCGCCGTGGCCACCCGCTGCCAGCACCATGCCGACCTGGTGCAAGGCACCGCCGTCAAGTTGCTCGACACCCGCAAAACCCTGCCCGGCCTGCGCCTGGCGCAGAAATACGCCGTGACCTGTGGCGGCTGCCACAACCACCGCATCGGCCTGTTTGATGCCTTCCTTATAAAGGAAAACCACATCGCCGCCTGCGGAGGCATCGCCGCCGCCGTACAAGCCGCCCACAGCATCGCCCCCGGCAAGCCGGTGGAAGTCGAAGTGGAAAGTCTGGAAGAACTGCAACAGGCCCTGGACGCCGGGGCCGATATCATCATGCTCGATGAGCTGAGCCTGGACGAGATGCGCCAGGCCGTGGCCATCACCGCCGGCCGCGCCAAGCTGGAAGCCTCCGGCGGCATCAACGACAGCACCCTGCGCGCAGTGGCCGAAACCGGCGTGGACTATATCTCCATCGGCACCCTGACCAAGGACATCAAGGCGGTGGATTTGTCGATGCGGTTGAGCCTGTAAGACGACTCAACCTATTAACCAGCGGTGCATTGCCTGCGGCGAATGACACCCTACGTGGTGATCAGGCGGGTTGTTTCTCGGCGGCCTCGCCCAGAATTTTGAAAAATACGGTTTCCAGCGATACGGCGGGCTTTACCGTGAGCAAGTGGCCGCCGGCCTGAATCAGGCGGGCGATAAAGGCTGGCAGGGCTGCCTGGCTAAGCTCGCACTCGAATTCGCCCTCGCGCAATTGACGCGCGCCGGCCTCGATGGCGTGCGAAGCATTGAAACGCACCAGCATCTGATCGGCCCGCTCTGCCGCCAGCTCCCGGGGCGAACGCACGGTCAATAGCTCGCCCTTGTTGATAAAACCGAAGCGGTCGGCAATGCGCTCGACGTCATGCAGCACATGGGAGGTAAAGAAGATCGCCCCGCCCTGCTGTTTGAACTCGGTCAGGATATCCACCACGTCCTTGCGCCCCACCGGGTCGAGGCCGGACAACGGCTCGTCCAGAACCAACAGCCTGGGCTCTACCGCCATGGCATGGGCCAAGGCCACTCGCTGCACCGTGCCCTTGGACAACTCGCGAATGCGCCGCTTGGCCGATGCGGCAATGGAGAAACGTTCCAGCCACTGCATGCACCAGGCATCGGCATCTTTACGCCGGATGCCGTACATGGACAGGCCCATACGGAGGATTTCCAGCGGGGTAAATTGCTCGTAGAGCGCCGGAGCTTCCGGCACATAGGCCAGCGGGCGACGCGCCTCGGCGCTGCGCGCATCCACACCGTAGATACGCACCTGCCCCTGGTAGTCATTGATAATGTCGAGCATCACCTTGATGGTGGTGGACTTGCCCGCCCCATTGGGGCCGACAAAACCGAACACCTCGCTCTCGGCCAGGCTGAAGTCGACGTCACGCAGGGCACGCACCTCCTTGCCCTTGACGCGAAAGGTCTGGCTGACGCGATAAAACTCCAGGGCCGCACTCACAACTGATCCTCCATGCCGGCGATCTTCAGCTTCTTCAATATGATTTGCCCCTCGCGCAACTCGTAGCCGAGCCGCAGCGGGTCTTCCGGCAGGGCCGGCAATAAACCGGATTCAACCAACTGTTCGAGAGCAGTCAGCGCCCCATTGCTCGCCTCGAACAGGCGCTGCGCCTGGCGCAAGACAACCAGGCCCTGCAGACGGATAACACGCTTGTCGAGCATGGCGCGCAGCTTGGGATCGCTGGCGGCGTCGCGCTGCTGAGTCAGGTAGTCCAGGGCCAGTTCCTCATCGGCGAAGGTATCCGCTTGCAGCATGATGGCCAGCTTGCGAAAGCCCGCGGCATTTCCGGTAGAGCGCTGCGCGGCCAATTCCAGCGCACGACCGGCCTCGGCAATATCCTTGTTGAAGAACGCCTGGTTAAACCCATAGAAAAACGCCGGCAGCTCATCCCAGAAACGGCACTGCATGGCCCGACGCAACACCTCGGTACCTTCGCGGTCCGCCCCACCCCAGGTAAGCAGACCGTTGGCCAGGTAATAGTTATCTTCATGGCAGGGATTGAGCTCGGCTACCTCTTGCTGGGCACGGATAAGATAACCGGTATCCGCCTGCCCCCAGTCCACGCCCGTGGCAGCCAGGCGCATGGTTTCTAGATTGGCCACAAGAAAGCGGTCGCCGCCGAACAGCACCAGCAACACCGGCGCAGCGATAACCACGCGACCTTCGATTATGGGAGCCTCGAGCACAGGGGTATGGGCGCGCCATTGCGAAGTGGTGGTAAATACGGCAAAGCCCAATAGGGCCAAAAGCAAGGGGAGGTATATCTGGCTACGCATAATCAGGCGAAACGTTTGCGCTGCAGCGCCCAGACCGCCAGCGCCAACAGGGCAACGGCATAGGCCAGGCTGCTCAGCAGCAACCAGGGCCAGTCGGTAGGGAGAAACTCAGGCTTGCCATAGAGCGCCAACATACGTATATCCAGCGCGCCGAGATCCGGCAGCAGATAGCCAAGCATACCGAGCCCAGCACGATAACCCTCTGCATCGCTGACCAACCCGGCATTCTGGCTGAGCATCTCGACGATAGCGCCATATGAGCGCGCTACTAGCAGAAAACCAAAGGTGCCAATCAAGACGAAGCTCGGCGTAGAGGCCACGACCGCCAGCAGGGTCGCCAGCGCAGCCAGCACCAGCAGTTCTAGAGCCATAAAAGCGATAACGGTCAGATATAGCGGCCCCATGGCTACCGGCGTGGCCTGGGGATAAATACCGCCGATAACATCCACCAGCAACACCTGCAACAAACCCAACGCTAGCAATAGGCCCAACAGCATCGCCAATAACGCGGCAAAACGCCCTAGCAATAGGCTGCTGCGCGCTTTAGGGTAGGTGAGCGAGTTAAGGTAATAACGCTTATCGAACTCGCGCGACAACAGCTCCTGGACCAGCAACACAGCCAGCAGCGGCACCAACAAGCGGATGGTGGAAATACCCACATCCAGCGCCACGACGGCTGGTTGACGACCACCGAAATAGGCGGACAAAAGCGTGGCCAGCGCCACCACCAGCAACACGCCAGCGCTCATCCATGCGAATTTCGCCTTAAGCGCCAAGCGCAGTGCAATCGAGAAATGACGAAGAATTGGCATTTATTCAATGAAACCTGAATCAAATATAAACCAAGGCAATTAAGTGATTACTTGCCCAGCACACAAAGAAAAAATAGCCCACCCGAACTCGAAACATCACCCTGACATAACCACACAAACTACAGGAAGGCAGCCTTCAAAAACATCCCACAACCAACCAGAATAAAAAAGGGGGGAGGATTGTATCCCCCCCCTTTTCAACAAAGCTCAATTGCGATCAGTTACAAGCCATTCGCAACAGTCTCAGGCACAGCTGCGTTTGCACAACCCGTCGCACCGCCGCCGGGGTATGTGGTAGTCACAGTCCCCCGCCCAGTAGTTGCATTCGCAACGCCCGGCCCAACTACCACAGTCCCCGCACAATCTGGGTCAGCAGTGCCTATCGCACAGGAAACGGTCTGGTCAACCATGTTCCCTGCCCCATCATCCACCTGAACAACCTTCGTCCCCACATTGCGCGACTTCACCATACCTGCGGTATGACAGGCAGCAATTGCGATTCTGGTAGCAGTACAGCTCACGCCAGCGACCACACCAGTGGTCAAGTTAATACTGACATCCTCATTCAGAAGGTTACAGGTCCCCACCGGGAGCAAACCCGACTGAGAGAACTGCGTCGCCGAAACCGAACCAGACGCCATCAAAGCAACAAACAACAGAGTAATTTTTTTCATTTCTAGAATCTCCTATAGCCAATCTTTTCAACGAAGAGAAGAAACAATGGCGGTAATACCGTTTTTGGTATCAGCCACTGCAGATGTATCGTTGGCGCGCTGGCGATACTCGTTGAACTGCGGGATGGCGATAGCAGCGAGAATACCGATAATCGCAATTACGATCATCAGTTCGATCAGGGTAAAGCCTTTTTGCTTTTTGAGAGACTTCATGGACAAGCTCCTATTGTGGTTAAGGTCAGTGACCTGGAGACAGCTAAAGCATATGGCGTGCCAACCAGCACAAAGCACTTCCATCTAGGCTCACGACCGTTAAAGGCAAAGGCTTTGCGCACACCACAGGGCAGCATCTGCCGTTTTTTGTCACTCGCTATAACGTCGCTTGGGCTGCACCGTAATTTGGGCTATAAGACAACCACAATATTTGGCCAGAAGCATTGCATAGATCATGAGCGAAACCCCCAACCTTACCGGCCTGGCCCGGCAGCTGGTCAATGCCGAGCTGCTGAGCGAGCAGGTTGCTGCCCAGGCCCAGGCCCAGGCGCTGCGCAACAAGATTCCGCTGGTGTCCTATCTGGTTCAGAACAAGCTGACCACCAGCAAGGCAGTTGCCGAGGTAGCGTCCGAGCAGTTTGGCGTGCCCTTCTGCGACCTGAGCGCCATCGACAAAGACAGCCAGCCACGGGATGTAATCAGCGAAAAGCTGATTCGCCAGCACCGAGTTATTCCGCTGTTTCGTCGCGGCAACAAGCTGTTTGTCGGGGTGTCCGACCCCACCAACCACCAGGCAGTTACCGATGTGCAGTTCTCCACCGGCCTGACCACCGAACCCCTGCTGGTTGAAGACGACAAACTAAGCGATGCCATCGAGAAGTTTTTCGACACCGCCAGCAGCGGCATGGACGAGCTGGGTGATGTCGACCTGGACGGCATGGATATCCAGGCCGTCGACGAAGACAAGCAGGACAATGCCGACGGCAACTCGGCGGACGACGCCCCGGTTGTGCGCTTTGTCCACAAGATGCTGCTGGACGCCATCAAGAAGGGCTCATCCGACCTGCACTTCGAACCCTATGAAAAGACCTACCGAGTGCGCTTCCGTACCGACGGCATATTGCAGGAAATCGCCCGCCCACCCATCCAGCTGGCACCACGCATCTCGGCACGCCTGAAGGTGATGGCCGGGCTGGATATTTCCGAGCGGCGCAAGCCGCAGGACGGCCGGATCAAGATGCGCATCTCCAAGAGCAAATCCATCGACTTCCGGGTCAGCACCTGCCCCACCCTGTGGGGCGAGAAGATCGTGATGCGAATTCTCGACTCGGCCAGCGCACAGATGGGCATCGACGCCCTGGGCTATGAAGAGTCGCAGAAAGACCTGTATATGGCGGCGCTCAAGCAACCCCAGGGCATGATTCTGGTCACCGGCCCCACCGGCTCGGGCAAGACTGTTTCCCTGTATACCGGCCTGAATATCCTTAACACCGTGGATGTGAATATTTCCACGGCCGAGGACCCGGTAGAAATCAACCTGGAAGGCATCAACCAGGTCAACGTCAACCCCAAACAGGGCATGGACTTTACCGCCGCGCTAAAAGCCTTCCTGCGTCAGGACCCGGACATCATCATGGTCGGAGAGATCCGCGACCTGGACACCGCCTCCATCGCGGTCAAGGCTGCGCAGACCGGGCATATGGTGATGTCGACCCTGCACACCAACAGCGCTGCGGAAACTCTGACCCGCCTGCGCAATATGGGCGTGCCCTCCTTCAATATCGCCACCTCGGTCAACCTGATTATTGCCCAGCGCCTGGCCCGCAAGCTGTGCAACAGCTGCAAGAAAGAAGTGAAGATTCCGCGCGAGGCATTGCGCGAAGAAGGCTTCCCGGAAGACAAGCTCGACAGCATCAAGCTTTTTGGCCCGGTTGGCTGCGAAAACTGCAATGGCGGTTATAAAGGCCGTGTCGGAATATATGAAGTGGTTAAAAACACGCCTGCTCTGCAACGGATTATCATGGAGGAAGGCAATTCCATCGATATTTCAGTGCAAATGCGCAAAGACGGATTTAACGACCTGCGCACTTCAGCTTTACTCAAGGCAATGCAGGGCATTACCAGCCTTGAAGAAGTCAACCGAGTGACCAAGGACTAACCCATGGCGGCCAAAGCTCCAACCATCGACACCTTTGCCTGGGAAGGCACCGATAAAAAAGGTGCAAAGATCAAGGGTGAAATCAACGGCCAGAATCCGGCCTTGGTCAAAGCACAACTACGCAAACAGGGCATCAACCCGCTCAAGGTAAAGAAAAAGCCCAAGCCGCTATTCAGCCCTGGGAAAAAGATCAAACCCATGGATATCGCCCTGTTTACCCGGCAGATGGCGACCATGATGAAAGCCGGCGTGCCCCTGCTGCAGTCCTTCGACATTATTGGCGAGGGCTTCGACAACCCGAGAATGCGCACCCTGATCAATGACGTCAAACAGGAGGTGGCGGCGGGTAATAGCTTCGCCGCCTCGCTGCGCACCAGACCGCTGTACTTTGACGACCTGTATTGCAACCTGGTGGACTCCGGTGAGCAATCCGGCGCACTGGAAACCCTACTGGACCGGATTGCCACCTACAAGGAAAAGACCGAGGCACTGAAAGCCAAGATCAAGAAGGCCATGACCTACCCTATCGCGGTATTGGTGGTGGCGGTGATCGTCACGGCCATTCTGCTGATCAAAGTGGTACCGCAATTCGAGAGCGTATTCCATGGCTTTGGTGCCGAGCTGCCGGCCTTTACCCAAATGGTCGTGAATATGTCCCGCGGCCTGCAGGAGTGGTGGTTTGTCTTTATCTTCGCCTTTTTTATCAGCGCCTTCACCTTCAAGGAGGCGCACAAGCGCTCAGAAAAGTTCCGCGATTTCCTCGACCGCGCCTTGCTTAAAGCCCCCATTTTTGGCGATATTCTCTACAAGGCCGTGGTCGCACGCTTTGCCCGCACTCTCGCCACCACCTTCGCCGCAGGCGTGCCACTGGTAGACGGCCTGCAGTCGGTTGAAGGGGCCGCCGGCAATGTTGTATTCCGCCATGCGATTGCAAAAATCCGCAATGATGTATCCGCAGGCACCCAGCTGAACTTCTCCATGCGTACCACCGGGGTATTTCCCAGCATGGCAGTGCAAATGACCGCCATTGGCGAGGAATCCGGCTCACTGGATGAAATGCTCGACAAAACAGCCGAGTATTACGAAGCCGAAGTGGACAACGCCGTCGATAATCTGACCACCCTGATGGAACCCATGATCATGGCTGTACTGGGGGTGCTGGTCGGCGGCCTGATTGTTGCCATGTACCTGCCGATCTTCCAGCTCGGTGCGGTGGTTGGTTAAAACATGATGCTAGAGATGCTGGCCGGCAACTTGTCGGCCCTGGTTGTTACCTGCCTGATACTGGGCCTGTTAATCGGCAGCTTCCTTAACGTAGTGGTCTATCGTCTGCCGCTGATGATGCAGCGCGACTGGCGCGAGCAGGCTCGCGAAGTGCTTGAGTTGCCGGCGGAGGCTCGTGGGGCGACCTTCAATCTGGTGCTGCCCAACTCGAAATGCCCGCAGTGCGGCCATGAAATCAAGCCCTGGGAAAACATCCCGGTGCTCAGTTATCTGTTTCTGCGCGGCAAATGCTCCAGCTGCAAGACGCCGATCAGCAAGCGCTACCCCCTGGTCGAGCTGACCTGCGGCCTGCTCTCGGCCTATATCGCCTGGCACTTCGGCTTTACCTGGCAGGCAGGCGGCATGCTGTTGCTGACCTGGGGACTGCTGGCGATGAGCCTGATCGACGCCGATCATCAGCTGCTGCCGGATGCCCTGGTGCTGCCGCTGCTGTGGCTGGGCTTGATCCTCAACCACTTCGGCCTGTTTACCAGCCTGGAAGACGCGCTCTGGGGCGCGGTAGCCGGTTACCTGAGCCTGTGGTCGGTGTACTGGCTGTTCAAGCTGATCACCGGCAAGGAAGGCATGGGCTATGGCGACTTCAAGCTGCTGGCCATGCTCGG
>CAZOEC010000061.1:0-28057 GCA_964578635.1 uncultured Pseudomonas sp. | reverse complement strand
CTCGTCGGGCTCATAACCCGAAGGTCGTCGGTTCAAATCCGGCTCCCGCAACCAGATACTCAGAAAGGCCACTCAATCGAGTGGCCTTTTTGTTTTCCGCCCTTCCGGTTTCCCGGCGCGAACATCGTTTGCGCTCAGCAAAGCTTAAGTTTCAGGTGCCTATGCTTGCGCTGTTCAAACCAAACAGCAGCGGAGCCGCACCACCATGTCCTGGAAAAACACCGACACGCGTTATGGCAGTCTATCGATCACCCTGCACTGGCTGATGCTGGTGCTGATCGCAGGCGTGTATGCCTGTATCGAACTCAAAGGCAACTTCCCCAAAGGCAGCGACATCCGCGAGCTGCTTAAACAGTGGCACTTTATGCTCGGCATGGCGGTATTCGCGCTGGTCTGGCTGCGTCTGCTGGCGCGCTTCGGCGCTCCGACACCGAAGATCAAGCCCGCCCTGCCCGCCTGGCAAAACCTGCCCGCGCAGATCATGCACCTGGCGCTCTACGCCCTGATGATCGGTGCGCCACTGGCCGGATGGCTGATCCTCAGCGCGGCCGGCAAGCCCATCCCCTTCTTTGGCCTCGAACTGCCAGCGCTGGTCGAAAAGACGCCCAGACTCGCCGAAACCATAAAGGAATGGCATGAATGGGCCGGGGTCGCCGGCTACTGGCTGATCGGCCTGCATGCAGTCGCCGGCCTGTTCCATCACTTTATTAGCCGCGACAACACCTTGCAGCGCATGCTGCCGCGCCGGGGCTGACCGTCGGTCAGACAACCGCCGCAAGCGTTCGGCACAGGACCAGGGCGTGACGACAGCCGGCAGATTTTGTGCCCACCAACGTCCCACGCTGCACGGCCTGCAGCGTGTGACAGCCTACGGATAGGGATGGCGCGAGGTAATAGCACGCCTGGAGGCGCTCGCAGCAGGCGAACGTCTTTTCACAGCCCCCGCAAGTGCTGGCCAATCCGGCAATCCGCCGCTAGAATTGCGCACTTTTTGATCAGAGGCGCAGCCAGCGCCCAGCATCCATCCGTACGCGCCCGAGGTTACCTCCATGTCCACCCCCGCCACGCCGAAAGTCGGCTTCGTCAGTCTCGGTTGCCCCAAGGCTCTAGTCGATTCCGAACGTATCCTGACCCAGTTGCGCATGGAAGGTTACGAAGTGGTGCCGACCTATCAGGACGCCGACGTGGTAGTGGTCAATACCTGCGGCTTTATCGACAGCGCCAAGGCCGAGTCCCTGGAAGTGATCGGCGAAGCCCTGGCCGAGAACGGCAAGGTTATCGTCACCGGCTGCATGGGCGTGGAAGAAGGTGCGATCCGCAAGGTGCACCCCAGTGTGCTGTCGGTTACCGGCCCGCAGCAGTACGAGCAGGTGCTCAACGCCGTTCATGAAGTGGTGCCGCCGAACAAGGAACACAACCCGCTGATCGACCTGGTACCACCGCAAGGCATCAAGCTGACGCCGCGCCACTACGCCTACCTGAAGATTTCCGAAGGCTGCAACCACAGCTGCAGCTTCTGCATCATCCCCTCGATGCGCGGCAAGCTGGTCAGCCGCCCGGTCGGCGAAGTGCTCAGCGAAGCCGAGCGCCTGGTCAAGGCCGGGGTCAAGGAGCTGCTGGTGATCAGCCAGGACACCAGCGCCTACGGCGTCGATATGAAGTACAAGACCGACTTCTGGAACGGCCAGCCGGTGAAAACCCGCATGACCGAACTCTGCCAGGCGCTCTCGACCCTGGGCGTCTGGGTGCGCCTGCACTACGTCTACCCCTACCCGCACGTCGACGAGCTGATCCCGCTGATGGCCGCCGGCAAGATCCTGCCGTACCTGGACATCCCGTTCCAGCACGCCAGCCCGAAAGTCCTCAAGGCCATGAAGCGCCCGGCCTTCGAAGACAAGACCCTGGCGCGGATCAAGAACTGGCGCGAAATCTGCCCGGAACTGACCATCCGTTCGACCTTTATCGTCGGCTTCCCCGGCGAAACCGAAGAAGACTTCCAGTACCTGCTCAACTGGCTGACCGAAGCCCAACTCGACCGTGTCGGCTGCTTCCAATACAGCCCGGTGGAAGGCGCGCCGGCCAATGACCTGGATCTGGACGTGGTGCCGGACGACGTCAAGCAGGACCGCTGGGACCGCTTTATGGCCCACCAGCAGGCCATCAGTACCGCGCGCCTGCAGCTGAAAGTCGGCAAGGAAATGGACGTGCTGATCGATGAAGTCGACGACCAGGGCGCAGTCGCCCGCTGCTACGCCGACGCCCCGGAAATCGACGGCAGCGTGTTTATCGCCAGCACCGCGGTCAAGCCCGGCGACAAGGTCCGGGTACGCATCGTCGATGCCGACGAATACGACCTGTGGGCCGATCTGATCTAAACCGCACACCCCCTCGTCGTCCTGACGAGGGGGTGTGCGCTGCTGTTCTAAACTGCTGCTAAGTCCAGCAACCGGGCCAACCCCATGGCCAAGCTCAAGGTCTATTACGACGGTGCCTGCCCGCGCTGTGTGGCTGACCGGCACCGTTATGAAAAGCTGCGCACACGCAGCGACGACAGCGTGGAATGGGTGGACATCAGCGGCAAGGAAGAGCAGTTACGGGCTGCCGGCATCGACCCGTACCTGGCCCTGACCGAACTCCACGTCGAAGACGCCCAGGGCCATATCCACCGCGAGCTGGACGCCTATATCCTGCTGATGTCGCGTATCCCGCTGCTGCGTCCACTGGCCTGGCTAGTCGGCCTGCCCGTCCTCAAACCCATGCTGTCCTGGAGCTACCGCCACTGGGTGCTGCGTCGCCTGCGCCGCGAAGGACGACTGTAGAAGTAGGCCGCCCCCCCCGTCAGCGTCGGCCTTGCTGGACCCGCGAAGCGGCCATCACCGTGCCATAAACTTCCTTGACCCCTTCGGCGAACCTGTCGATGGAATGCTCCGCCGCCACCAGCAGGGCGTGCTCGGACATCTCCCTGCACAATCGTTCGTCGTCTAGCAACTGGAGCACCCGCTCGCACCAGGGGGCCAGTTTCTCTGCAGTCTTGAAGCCGTTATAGCCCTGCCTGATCACATCATCGATACCACTCGAGCGCACCGCCACCACCGGCAGCCCCGCTGCCATCGCCTCAAGGATCACCATGCCCTGGGTCTCCGATTTGGAGGCGAAGATAAACAGCTCGCCCAGGCGGTAATACAGGGCCATCTGCTCGGGCGGCACCGCGCCGAGCAGGCGGACGTGGCGGCCGAGTTGCAACGCGTCGATGCGTGCCTGCAGCCGCTCACGCTGCGGCCCGTCGCCGATCATCAGCAAGACCCAGGTCTGCGCGCACTGCTCGCGCAGGCTGGCGAGCGCATCAATCATAAAGTCGATGTTCTTCTCGTCAGAAAGGCGGGCAACGCTGAGCAGTACCCTCTCCTCGCCAATGCCCAGTGTCTGCCGCAGCTGCTCGACCTGCGCCGCTGTCACCGCCTGGAAACGCTGGCAATCGATGCCAGTGGGCTGGACGAAGATCGGCTGTTTCACACCGATCATGCGCAAATACTCTTCGGCGGAGTAAGTCGGCACTATCACCGCTTCGCACTTGTTGGCGAAGCGCTTGATCAGCGCATGGGAAATCAGATTACGGAACAACGTGCCGGGCAGTGGCACGAAATGGGCGTAGTGTTCCAGCCGGGTATGGTAGGTAAACACCGCTGGCACCCGCAGCCGGCGGGCCAGCAACAGGCCCAGTGAACCGAGCCAGAACGGATGGTGCAGGTGTATCAGATCGGGGCGAAAGGCCCTGACCGCCTGGCCGATGCGGCCCAGAAAAATATTGGCCAGGCGAAATTCGCGCTTCTCGCCCAGGGCCAGCAGCGACGGCACCCTGAGTACCCCCACCTCCTCGCGCGGCTGCTCGCGATAACGCGGCACGACCAGCAGCACGGCATTGCCCAGGGCCTCAAGCCCGCGCCGCAAGCGCTCGATCGAAACCGGTACGCCGCCGATAAACGGCAGGTAGTTGTTGCTGAACATGGCCACCCGCAGTGGTCTGTCGACCCAGGGCGAGGGATCCAGATCAAAATTGGGGTAATAGTCGCGGTCGGCAAAGGCCAGGACATAGAGTTTGATCGCGGCGATGGTCAGGCCGCTGACCAGCAGGATGAAATTCAGGTAACTGACGTAGAACAGCGAGTATATGAACAACCACAGACTCTCGACCCGTTTGAACAGTGGATGCTGCTCCCCCTCCAGACGCTGCAGGCGGGTGTCGATGCCCTGGGCAGTAACCGACACCTGCACATAATGGGGAAAGCTGGCGGGATCATTCAACAGCAGGCCGCCCGCACCGCCGGTGGTAATAAAGCGGGTACGGGCGCGGCGTTGCTCGGCAAACAGCGGCACCTCGGCGGCAAACACCGCCGTGACCGCGTGCCGATCGATCAGCTCCAGCAGCGCATCGCGAAACGCCGCCGGCTGCAGATAATCCTGCGCCTCGACAGCGCCGGCCAACGGTTCATCAGACAGCAGTGGCTTGCCGGTGAAGAGAAAGATCTGTTGCGCATCCTCCTGCCCCAACAACTCCTTGAGCCAGAGAATCTGCCAGCGCCAGGGCGTCTTGCCGGTGCTGTCGAGAAAGATAAAACGACGAGCACCGGCACGGAAACTGAAGAAATGCGGGCCGAAATGCTCATAGAAACGGTAGCTGCCGAACTCTTCGTATTCATGGGCGGCAAAGGTCAGCAGGTAGGGTATTCGCAAGTGGCCCAGACTGCCGTGCAGCGCCCGATACTTGTCCTCGCCGCCGCCACTGACCGCATTGCCCGCGGAAACCATGAAATCGACCCCGGAGGCATTCAGCAGGGGAATGATGCGCCGCTCGAAAATGCCGATGGAGTTATTGATATTGCCCACCACCGCAAAACTGAAATTCTCCCGCCCCGCCAGCCGCGCCTGAATCGCCTCGACCTGGGAGGTGTGTTCCGCCTCGAAGTCCGACAGCACCAGGTTCAGATAAGCCTTGTAACCCAGCAGCAGGCCAACAATCAGCACGTTGCAATAGAAAAGCAGCTTGAGCGGTCGACGCACTCTCATTCGGAATTCATCCGGCTGGGCCTGGCGCACGGGCAAACCGCCAGACCGATAAACAGACCAGGTGCACTGGCGATCCCAGGCTGGCCCTGATCATGTCGCAGACCCGGCAGCCTGACGCCTTAAAGCCCCCTACCCAGCTAAGCATAGCCAGGCGGGATGCCGCCCAACCGGCACGGGCTACATATCGATACCCATAGCGGTCACTGACCCCACTGTGAAATAGCGACAGCAGTTTTCTGCAACGCAGTTCCGTCAGCCCGAAAACAGCACCTGCTGGCTCAGGCGCTGGGTAGCAGCAGGCGCACCTGCACGCCGTCGGCAGTATTGGCGATCTGCAATGCGCCGCCGTGCAGCTGCATCACTTCCGCGACGAAGTTCAAGCCCAGGCCGGTGCTTTTGCGTCCGCTGCCGGGGCGTGGCAGGGAGTAGAAACGCTCGCACAGGCGCGCCAGGGCGTAGTCGGGAATCGGCTCGGCCTGGTTGAACAGCAGCAGTTCGATCTGCCCGTCCCGTGCTTCGCCACTAAATCGGATCAGCCCGCCGGGCGGGGTGAAATCCAGAGCGTTATCCAGCAGATTGGCCAGGGCCTGGCGCAGCAGAAAGGCCTCACCACGTGCGCTCAAGTCAGCGCCTATATGGTTTTCAATCTGCAGCCCCGCCGCTTCGATACGTGCCATCTGCGCCTGCAACAGGGAGTCGACCAACGCCTGCAGCGGCACCGCCACCTGCTCTTCCAGGCCCTGGCGCTGCTCGACCTGAGCCAGGTGCAGCAGACGCTCGATCAGCTGCTGCATGCGCGCGCTTTCCTGCTCGATATTGGCCACGAAACGCTGGCGCTGTTCGCCGGGCATCTCGCCGTCGAGCAGTTCCGCCGCGCCGCGAATCGCCGCCAGGGGGCTTTTCAGTTCATGGGTCAGGGTGTGCACATAGCGTTCGACATAGGCCTTGCCTTCCAGCTCGGTGCGCATGCGTTCGACCGCCTCGGCCAATTGCGCCAACTCGCCGCCACGCAGGCTCGGCAGCTCGGCGCGTTCCCCAGCGCTGACCGCCTGGGCATAGCGAGTCAGCTTGCGCAGCGCGGCGCTGAGCCACCAGGACAGCAGCGCACCGATCAGCAAACCAAGCACGATCAGGCCGCCGCCGAGCCACGCCAGGCGCTGCTCGGAACGTTCGATATAGGGCTGCAGGCTGCGGTTGGGCTTGGCCACCGAGACCACGCCGATAATCCGCGTGCCATCCATGATCGGCGCGGCCACATACATCACCGAAGAGTCCTCGTCGTTCGGGTCCTCCTTGGTCGAGCGCGCGCCGTACTCGCCGCGCAGGGTCAGGTACACGTCGTTCCAGCGCGAGTAGTCCTGGCCCACCGCCGCCCCCGTGGAGTCGAGCAGGACGATGCCCTGGGCGTCGGTGACATAGATACGGTGGTTGACCCGGTTTTTCTCCAGGCCCCAGATCTGTGCCCGCGGCTGGCGCTGGCCGTAGGCCTTGAGCAGTTCGGGCAGGCGGCTCTGTTGCAGACGACCGGCCTTGACCTCATCACGGAGAATCTCCGCCAACAGGTTGGCGGTGTCGACCAGGGTCTCCTCGGTGCTCTGGCGCACGCCGGGGCGGATCTCGTCCATCACCGTGCTCAGCACAAACCAGCCGGCCAGGCCGACAAACAGGAAGTACACCAGAAAGATGCGGATCCCCAAGGGCATCAGGCGTGCCTCGGCGAGTAGCTGTAACCCAGGCCGCGATGGGTCTGGATCGGCTCGGCGGCGGTCATCACCAGGCGCAGCTTGGCGCGCAGGCTCTTGATATGGCTGTCGATGGTGCGCTCGTAGCCAACATCGGCGGCCACCCCCAGGCCGTCGAGCAACTGCTCGCGGGAAAACACTCGCTCGGGCTGAGCCAGCAGCTGTTGCAGCAGCCGAAACTCATGGCGGGTCAGGCTCAGCAACTGGCCGTGGTAGTGGATCTGCACCCGCTCGATATCCAGCTGGAATGGCCCGCTGTCCGAGCTCGCAGCCGGCACTTCACGCGGGGCCATACGCTTGAGGATGGCCTTGACCCGCGCCGCCACTTCACGCGGGCTAAAGGGCTTGACCACATAATCGTCGGCACCGATTTCCAGGCCCACCACCCGGTCGATTTCCTCGCTGCGGGCGGTAAGAAAGATCACCGGCACCTCGGAAACGCGCCGCAGTCGCTTGCACACCTCGAAGCCACTGATATCCGGCAGGCCGACGTCGAGAATCAGCAGATCGGCCGGGCTGCGCGCCTGCAGGGCCAGGGCCTCCTGCCCAAGGGTCAGCCAGGTGCTGGTAAAACCCTCGCCGTGCAGGGCGAAGATCAGGGTGTCGGCGATGGCGGCTTCGTCTTCGACAATCAGAATATGCGGCATGGGCGTCCTGCTTGTGGGCAACTCGGCGAGGAGCCTGCGGCAGGCCGCGATCAGCGTCAAGGGCGAGCCGAAGGCAGCGTCTCCTGTAGGAACGGCGGGGATACCTAGCCCATGCCCGCGAGCGATGCCGAGTGGACAACCGCATCGCGGACAAGTCCGTTCCTACGGGCCTCAGTCGAGCTTGAAGCGCGCGGTATTCTGCTCCAGCGCCTGACTGCCCTGGCGCAACTGCTCGGCGGCGGCGCTGACCGCCTGGGCTCCGTCGAGCAGGGCGCTGGCGGCCTGGTCGACCTGCTGGATATTGCCGCTGACTTCATCGGCGGTGGCTGCCTGCTGTTCGGCGGCGGTGGCGATCTGCGCCAGACGATCACTGACCAGCTGCACCGATTCGACTATCGCCCCCAGGTCTTCGCCCATTGCCAGCACGCTGCCGACATCGCCCTCGGCCTGGTGTACCGCCTCCTCCATCAGGGTCACGGACTGGCCGACCACCCGGTGCAGACTGGCCACCGTTTCGGCGATTTCCGCCGTGGAGTTCTGCGTACGCTGGGACAGCGAACGCACCTCGTCGGCGACCACGGCAAAGCCACGGCCCTGCTCGCCGGCACGGGCCGCCTCGATGGCGGCATTGAGTGCCAGCAGGTTGGTCTGCTCGGCGATACCCTTGATCACATCCACCACCCGGGTGATCTGCTCGGTCTGTGCGCGCAGTTGCTGCAGGGTGGCCGCACTGTCGCCCAGGCGACGGCTGAGCTGGCGCATGCTTTCACTGGTGCGGGCGCTGCGCTGGTTGCTCTGGTTGGCGATTTCGCGGGTCTGCCCGGCCTCCACCGCAGCCTGTTCGCAGCTTTGCGCGACGCTCTGCGCGGTGGCCGCCATTTGCGTGGCGGCGGCGGCAATCTGGCTCATCTGCGCCTGCTGCTGCTCGACCGACTGCAGGGCGCTCTGCGCCTCGCCGTTAAGCATGTCGACCGTGCCACCGAATTGCTGACTCTGCTGGTTGACCCCGCGCATGGAGTCGCGCAACTGGCTGACGGCGGCATTCAGGGCCTGGGCAATACTGGCCAGATCATCTGCGCCGTGGACCTGCATGCGCACCCGCAGGTCGCCGTCACGCAGGCCTTCGGCAGCCTGGATGATGCCGGCGGTGCTGCGGCGGATCGAAGCGTTGAGGCAGAACAGCACATAGAGCGCCAGCAGGGTCAGCAGGCTGAACACGCCGACGGTCTCGCTCATCAGGATCAACGCGGTGCTGCGGTAATCCCCCAGGCTCGCGCCGAACTGCCGATACAGCGCCTGCTGCAGGGCGTTGAGCTGGCCCTGCAGCAACTCGATGCGTTGCACGAACTGCTCGGGCGTCAGGGCCATGGGGCTGGCCTCGAACATATCGCGGTCGATCCCGGCGAGAAAGCTTTCATAGCCTTGCAGGGCCTCGCTATAGGGCTCCTGCAATTGGCGCATGGCCTCGGGCGCTTCCAGGCCCAGGGTGGCCTGGGCCTTGAGTAATTGGCTGCGCGACTCGTCAAGATTGCGCCGCAGGTCGCGGATCAGCACCCGGCTCTGCAGGGTGAAATGCTGCGACACCACCGCGCCATGGCCCTGGCTGGCAAAGCTGCCCAACTGTTCGAGCAGACGCGGCAAGGTATAGGTCAACTGCTCCATCATCAGGTAGGTGTCGAGTTGCGGATCGAGAATCAGGCCGCTGTCGGTGGCCACCTGCTCGCGCAACGCCAGCAGGCCCAGTAGGGTCTTTTGGTAACGTTCCAGGGCATCGGGCAGGGCCAGTTTGCCCAGGGCCTCGACACTCAATGCGCCCCGCCCGGCTTCCAGCCCCTGAAAATGCTGCCTGGCCTGCTCGCTGACCAGCTCGGCCTGCAGCGGCGCGGCCAGCGCCTGCAACGCCTGATCGAGATTGCCGGCGCGCTGCTGCATCAGCGCCTGGGCCTGGCTATCAGTGCCCTTCCAGCGCGCCAGCAAGGTACGTTGCTCGATCAGCGCCTGCTGCACGTCCGCCATGGCCTGCAACGCCTGCATGCCCTGCAGCTCGTGGTCGATGGCGCGCAAGCGCTCCAGATAACTGCTGCTGATCACCCATAGCGAAAAGCCGAGTGGCAGGGCAAATAGAACAAACACCAGCTGAAACTTGCGCGCGAAGCTGAACCGCTCCAGCAGCCGCACCCCCGGTTTGAGTACTCCAGTCATAACTACCTCACCCTGTGTAACGCACCTTCTAGGTGGATGCGCTAAAGCAGCTGATCAAGCAAGAAACGCGCCCGCGTCAAACGTCAACTAACAGGCAGTTGCCTTGAGCATAGTTAAAAGATCGCGCGGGGCCGCCTGAGGCCAAGCCTGACGGAGCAGTGGCTTGGAAGCGCCGCCGGCACTGCTTATGATCGAGGCCTTCGCGCCCCACAAGGAATTGCCATGCGCCGCCTGCTGACCGCCACCAGCGTGACCCTGCTGTTGCTGCTCAACACCCTGCTGCTGATCGGCCCCTTGCTGCTGATCGCCCTGGGCAAGTTCGTACTGCCCGGCAAGGCGCTGAAGACCGCCAGCTCGCGCGGGGTGATGTGGGTGGCGGAAAGCTGGGCCGAGCTGAACAAGCTGATCTTCGCCACGCTGCTGCCAACCCGCTGGGATATTCGCGGCAACGCCGAGCTGCGCCAGAGCACCTCTTACCTGGTGATCAGCAACCACCAGAGCTGGGTGGATATTCCTGCGCTGATCCAGGCGTTCAACCGCAAGACGCCCTATTTCAAGTTCTTCCTCAAGCAGCAGCTGCTCTGGGTGCCCCTGCTCGGTCTGGCGTTCTGGGCGCTGGATTACCCCTTTATGCGCCGCTATTCCAAGGCCTTTCTGGCCAGGCATCCCGAACTCAAGGGCCAGGATCTGCAGATCACCAAGCGTGCCTGCGCCAAGTTCAAGGACCTGCCGGTGACCGTGGTCAACTACCTGGAAGGCACCCGCTTCACCCCGGCCAAACACGCCGCCCAGGGCTCGCCCTACCGCCATCTGCTCAAGCCCAAGGCCGGCGGCGTGGCCTTTGTTCTCGCCACCCTGGGCGAGGAGCTGGACAAGGTGCTGGATGTCACTGTGGTGTATCCGCACGGCCGCATCCCGGGTTTCTGGCAGCTGATCAGCGGCCAGGTGGACAAGGTCATAGTGGATATCCAGACTCGCGAACTCGATCCGGCGCTGTGGCAGGGCGACTACGAGAATGACTCGCTCTTTCGAGAGTGTGTGCAGGGCTGGGTGACGAGGCTGTGGGAAGAGAAGGATGCGCGGATCGCGGCGATACGCGCGGAGTTGTGATGGCTATGTCGCGGCTAAAGCCCCTCCCACAGGATCAACTGTCCATGTGGGAGGGGCTAGGCGGCACTCCGCTTTAGCCGCGACGGTTTAACGACCGATCAGGCCGCGCTAAACATCTTATGCGGGTCGATAACGAATTTCTTCGGCACGCCAGCATCGAACTCGCCGTAACCGCGCGGCGCGTCGTCCAGGCTGATGACCTGCACGCCGACCACTTCGGCGATGTTGATGCGGTCCCACATGATCGCCTGCATCAGCGCGCGGTTGTACTTCATCACCGGGGTCTGGCCGGTGTGGAAGCTATGGGATTTAGCCCAGCCGAGGCCGAAGCGGATGCTCAGTGCACCCTTCTTCGCTGCGGCATCGACCGCACCTGGATCATCGGTGACGTAGAGGCCGGGGATGCCGATCTTGCCAGCGACCCGCACCACACCCATCAGCGAGTTGAGCACGGTAGCCGGGGCTTCGTGCTGTACGCCTGCATGACCATGACCGCGGGCTTCGAAGCCCACTGCATCGACTGCGCAATCGACTTCCGGCTCGCCCAGCAATGCGGCGATCTGCTCGTGCAGCGGGATGTCCAGAGACAGGTCGGCGATTTCGAAGCCCTGAGCCTTGGCATGCACCAGACGCACCGGGTTGACGTCACCGACGATTACTACCGCAGCGCCAAGCAAACGCGCCGAGGCAGCAGCGGCCAGACCAACCGGGCCAGCACCAGCGATATACACGGTGCTGCCTGGGCCGACGCCGGCGGTGACCGCTCCGTGGTAGCCGGTCGGCAGGATGTCGGACAGGCAGGTCAGGTCGCGAATTTTTTCCATCGCACGGTCGCGATCCGGCAGTTTCAACAGGTTGAAGTCGGCGTAAGGCACCATGGCGTATTCGGCCTGACCACCGGTCCAGTCGCCCATGTCGACGTAGCCGTAGGCACCGCCGGGACGCGCCGGGTTGACCGACAGGCAGACACCGGTGTGTTGTTCCTTACAGCTGCGGCAGCGGCCGCAGGCGACGTTGAACGGCACCGAAACCAGATCGCCGATTTTCAGGTTCTCGACGTCGCTGCCCTTCTCGATCACTTCGCCGGTGATTTCATGGCCCAGTACCAGACCGGTTTGCGCCGTGGTTCGGCCGCGCACCATGTGTTGGTCGGAACCACAGATATTGGTGGACACCACCTTGAGGATCACCCCGTGCTCGATCTTGCGACCGCGCGGGTCCTGCATTTTCGGATAGTCGATCTTCTGCACTTCGACCTTGCCAGCGCCGAGATAGACGACGCCACGATTACCAGACATAGGTGTTCTCCTTTCTTGTTGTGGGACTCTTGTTGTAGAGCCATGGCGTGACCAACGGCCACGTGGTCTTACACTGGAGCTTGTGTCTGTTGCCGGGTGGGACCGCGGGTTTGGCAGTCGGTCCCACCCAGAATTTGTGCCAGCCTTATCCTAACGACCGGCCCCTGGTGCGAATGACGCGGCGGCCAGATAGTGGTCGCTGTTCGCACCGAATCTGTCCCTGGACGCGGTTGATGGATATCGCTTCGCTCTACCCATCCTACAAACCGACCGTGGCCGCCCTACGCGTGCAGCACCACGGTACGGTTGGCGTTGAGGAACACCCGTCGCTCGAGGTGATAGGCGATGGCTTTGGCCAGGGTCTGGCATTCGATATCGCGGCCCCTGGCGATCAGGTCTTCGGGGTAATGGGCGTGATCCACCGCCTCCACGCCCTGGGCAATGATCGGCCCCTCGTCGAGGTCGTTGTTGATGTAGTGGGCGGTGGCCCCAACCAGCTTGACGCCCTTCTGGTAGGCCTGGTGGTAGGGCTTGGCCCCCTTGAAACCGGGCAACAGCGAGTGGTGGATATTGATCGCCCAGCCATCGAGCTTGCGGCACAGCTCCGGCGACAGCACCTGCATATAGCGAGCGAGTACCACCAGCTCGGCACCGGTCTGCTCGATCACCTGCAGCACCTGGCGCTCCTGCGCCGGCTTGTCGTGGGGATCGAGGGGGAAGTGGTAATAAGGGATGTCGTGCCAGCGCGCCAGCGGTTCCAGGTCCGGGTGGTTGGACACTACGGCCACCACGTCCATGGCCAGATGACCGATACGCTGGCGATAGAGCAAGTCGTTCAGGCAATGATCGGCCTTGCTGACCATCAGCACCACCTTGGCCCGGTAACCCGGCGGGGTCAGTTCGACCTGCATGCCAAAGGCGCTCAGGCGCTCGTCGAGGCCGGCGCGAAAGGCCTGCTCGTCGAAGCCGTCGGGCTGGCGGAATTCCACGCGGATAAAGAAGCGCGCGGACAGGCGGTCATCGAAGCTGTGGTGCTCGGTGACGTAGCAGCGTTGCTCGAAGAGAAAGCGCGTCACCGCATCCACGGTGCCGAGCACGCTCGGGCAATGGGCGGTAAGAATCCAGGTATCCGGGGTGCGGCTCATAAGCGTGCTCCGATGTTGATTCCCCTCTCCATCGGGAGAGGGGTCGGGGGTGAGGGTCGCCGTTGCAACGCGATCCGCTTTCCCCTCGCCCCACCCCTCTCCCCAAAGGGGAGAGGGAGCCGATCATGCTTAGGCCTTGATGGTCAGGCCATACTCGGCGCTGGCGTCCTGCAGCCACAGCCAGATGTAGTCGGCGAAGCTGCGCCGTACCAGCAGTTCCCAGGTTTCCTCGCCGGTGTGGCGGATCACAAGTTGCGACTTGGCGAATACGGTGCCGACCGCCTTGCCCACCGGGAAGTTGCTCGGGTGCACGTCGTAGCTGCTGGATTTCATCAGCAGTTCGCGCACCTTGGGCCCGGACAGTTCCACCAGGGTCTGCCCGCCGCTGACGTTGACGATCGAGATATGCTGGCCGTCCAGGGCTGCACGCAGCTTCTGCTCGACCTCGTACTCAGTGCCGCTCGGCACTATCAGCAGCCATTCATCGGGGGCCAGCCACTGCAGCGAACTGTGTTCGTTGGCCACCAGGGTCAGAGCCACCGGCAGCTCCAGGCCGGTGGCCTGGTGCACGCCGCCAGCAAAGGCCGAGTCTTTCGCGTCGCCGCGCAGCACCAGATGGCCAAGCAGCTTCTTCTCGCGCAGGGTAATGCCTGCCGAACTCTTGCCCTTGCGTACCATCTCGTCGAGGCCGGCGTGGAACAGCGGCGACTCGCCATGGGCGGCGTCCGGGCGGTGCTTGTAGACGTTGACGTTAGACATTCTGGCGGTCCCCTTTAGGGTCGTAGAACACCGGGCTGACGATTTCCGCTTCCACCAGGCTGCCGTCCACCAGCGGCGCGAATACACGCTCACCGATGCGCTTGAGGCCGCCCTTGACCAGGGCCATGGCGATGGAATGGTTCAGCGCCGCGCTGGCGTAGCTGGAAGTGACGTGGCCGACCATGTCCATGGGGATGGTCTGCTTGGGATCGAATACCAGTTGTGCGCCTTCGGGCAGCACCTTGTCCGGATCGACCGGTTTAAGACCCACAAGCTGCTTGCGGTTCTCTCGCACACAGTCCTCGCGGTTCATGCCGCGCCAGCCGATCCAGGAGAAAGGCTTGCTGCGACCGACGCACCAGCCCATGCCCAGGTCGTCCGGGGTTACCGAACCGTCGGTGTCCTGGCCGACGATGATGAAACCCTTCTCGGCGCGCAGTACGTGCATGGTCTCGGTGCCGTAGGGGGTCAGGCCATGCTTCTTGCCGGCCTCGATGATCTTTTCCCACACGCCCAGGGCGTAGTCGGCCTGCACGTTGACTTCGTAGGAGAGCTCCCCGGTAAAGGAGATGCGGAACACCCGCGCCGGTACGCCGCCGACCTTGCCTTCCTGCCAGGTCATGAATGGGAAGGCGTCCTTGTCCAGGTCGATATCGGTGACCTCGGCCAGCAGCTTGCGGCTGTTGGGGCCGGACAGGGTCATGGTGGCCCAGTGGTCGGTGACCGAGGTGAAGTACACCTTGAGCTCCGGCCATTCGGTCTGGTGGTAGATTTCCAGCCATTCCATCACCCGTGCCGCACCGCCGGTGGTGGTGGTCATCAGGAAGTGGTTGTCAGCCAGACAGGCGGTTACACCGTCGTCGAAGACCATGCCGTCTTCCTTGCACATCAGACCGTAGCGGGCCTTGCCCACGTCGAGCTTGGTCCAGGCGTTGGTGTACACGCGGTTGAGGAACTCGCGGGCATCCGGGCCCTGGATATCGATCTTGCCCAGGGTCGAGGCGTCGAGGATGCCGACGGCGTTACGCACCGCCAGGCACTCGCGGGCCACGGCGGCATGCAGGTCTTCGCCGTTTTTCGGGAAGTACCAGGGACGCTTCCACTGGCCGACGTCCTCGAACTCGGCACCGTTCTGCAGATGCCAGCTCTGCATGGCGGTGTAGCGCTTGGGCTCGAACAGCGCGCCGCAATGCCGACCGGCGAGCGCGCCGAAAGTCACCGGGGTGTAGTTCGGGCGGAACATGGTGGTGCCCATTTCCGGGATGCTGACACCCAGGGAACGCGCAGCGATGGCCAGGCCGTTGATATTGCCCAGCTTGCCCTGATCAGTGCCGAAGCCCAGGGCGGTGTAGCGCTTGACGTGCTCCACCGACTCGAAGCCTTCACGGGTGGCCTGCTCGATACCGGCGGCGGTGACATCGTTCTGCAGGTCGACGAACTGCTTGGGCGCACGCGCCGTGGGCTTGTCGTGGGGCACCTGGAACAGCGCCACGGCGGGTTCCTCGAAGCGCGCCTCGGTCTGCGGCAGGCTGCCACTGCTGGCCTTGAAGCCGGCTTCGGCGGCGGCATTGGCACCGGCTTCGAAGCCATCGGCGAGCACGTCGCCGAGGGCGAACACACCATTCACCGCGCCAGCGCACAGGCGCTTCTGGAAACCTTCACCAGGCACGAAGGCGAGGATATCTTCACGCCAGGTCGGCCGACCGCCCAGGTGCGAAGCCAGGTGGACCACCGGGCTGTAGCCGCCGGAGCTGACGATCAGGTCGCAGTCGAGCAACTCGCCGGGGCTACCGACCTTATGGCTCTTCAGGTCGATGGCGCAGATCCGCGCGCCAGTTACGCGCTTGCTGCCACGCGCTTCCACCACGGCGCTGCCGGTAAGGATGCGCACGCCACGCTTGCGCGCCTCTTCCACCCAGCTGCCGCGGGGGTTGCTGCGCGCATCGGCGACGGCGACCACCTGCAGGCCGGCGTCGAGCCAGTCGAGCACCACGCGGTAGGCGTAATCGTTGTTGGTCGACAGCACCAGCTGCTTGCCCGGGGCCACGCCATAACGGCGCACATAGGTGGACACCGCGTCGGCGAGCATATTGCCCGGCACGTCGTTATTGGCGTACACCAGCGGCCGCTCGTGGGCACCGGTGGCCAGCACCACGCGCTTGGCGCGCACCCGGTGCATACGCTGGCGCAGCATACCGAGCGGTGCGATCTCGCCGAGGTGATCGGTGAGGCGCTGGTGAATGGTGAGGAAGTTGTGGTCGTGGTAACCGTTCACCGTGGCGCGCGGCAGCAGTGTGACTTCCGGCATTTTGCTCAGCTCGGCCAGCGCCTGGGCGGCCCAGTCGGCGGCGGGTTTGCCGTCGAGGGTTTCGCGGGTGCTGAGCAGGCTGCCGCCGAACTCTTCCTGTTCGTCGGCGAGGATCACCCGCGCGCCGCTGCGCGCGGCGGCCAACGCTGCGGCCAGACCGGCGGCACCGCCACCGACCACCAGCACGTCGCAGTGCTGGTTCATATAGTCGTAGCTGTCCGGATCGTTGGCCTTGGGCGCACGGCCGAGACCTGCGGCCTTACGAATGTACTTCTCGTAGGTCAGCCAGAGGTTCTGCGGGTACATAAAGGTCTTGTAGTAGAAGCCCGGCGGCATCGCCTTGCCGCCGACCTTGCCGAGAATACCCATGACATCGTTGTTCACGCTCGGCCAGCCGTTGGTGCTGTTGGCCACCAGGCCTGCGTACAGCGCCTGCTGAGTGGCGCGCACGTTGGGGATCTGCGCGGCTTCGGTGCTGCCGATCTGCAGCACGGCGTTCGGCTCTTCGGCACCGGCGGCGACGATGCCGCGGGGCCGCGAATATTTGAAGCTACGGCCGACTATGTCGACGCCGTTGGCCAGCAGTGCAGCGGCCAGGGTGTCGCCGACAAAGCCCTGGTAGCTCTGGCCGTTGAAGCTGAAACTGAGCGGCTGGCTGCGGTCGATGCGGCCACCTTTGGCAAGACGATTGACCTGGCTCATGCCGTTACTCCTTGGTCGACGGCCTTTTTCGCGGCGAGAGAAGCCTCAGTCACGCTGGGCTTCTCGCCGATCTTGTAGGTTTCGAGAATTTCGTAGCTCACCGTGTGACGGGTGACGTTGAAGTATTTGCGGCAGCCGCTGGCATGGATCCACAGCTCGTGGTGCAGGCCACGCGGGTTGTCGCGGAAGAACAGGTAGTCGCCCCACTCCTCGTCGGTGCAGGCGTTCGGATCCAGAGGGCGCGGAATATGCGCCTGGCCCTTGGCGTGGAACTCCTCTTCGGAACGCAACTCGCCACAGTGAGGGCAGAAAATATGCAGCATGATCGGTACCTCCAGAAAACCTTCCGTCCTCTCCCGCCGGGAGAGGCAGCCTAAATCAGTGCGCCACCCCGGCCGCGCCGTGTTCGTCGATCAGCGCGCCGTTGTGGAAACGCTCGATCGAGAACGCCTTGGCCAGCGGATGCATCTCGCCCTTGGCCAGGCTGGCGGCGAATACGTGGCCCGAACCCGGAGTGGCCTTGAAGCCGCCGGTGCCCCAACCGCAGTTGAAGAACAGGTTCTTCACCGGGGTCTTGGCGATGATCGGGCAGGCGTCCGGCGTGGTGTCGACGATGCCGCCCCACTGGCGGTTCATGCGCACCCGCGAGAGCACCGGGAACATCTCGACGATGGCCTGCAGGGTGTGTTCGATGGTCGGGTAGGAGCCGCGCTGGCCGTAGCCGTTGTAGCCGTCGATACCAGCACCGATGACCAGGTCGCCCTTGTCCGACTGGCTGATATAGCCGTGCACGGCGTTGGACATGATCACGGTGTCGATGATCGGCTTGATCGGCTCGGACACCAGCGCCTGCAGCGGGTGGGATTCCAGCGGCAGGCGGAAGCCGGCGAGCTTGGCCATATGCCCGGAGTTACCAGCGGTGACCACGCCGACGCGCTTGCCGCCGATAAAGCCCTTGTTGGTCTCGACGCCGATGCACACGCCGTTTTCCTTGCGGAAACCTATCACCTCGGTCTGCTGGATCAGGTCCACGCCCAGGGCATCGGCGGCGCGGGCAAAGCCCCAGGCCACGGCGTCGTGACGGGCGACGCCGCCGCGGCGCTGCAGCGAGGCACCGAGAATCGGGTAACGGGTGTTCTTCGAGCAGTCCAGGTAAGGAATCATCTCCTCCACCTGCTTGGCGTCCACCACTTCGCCATCGATGCCGTTAAGGCGATTGGCGCTGACCCGGCGCTCGATGTCGCGCATGTCCTGCAGGGTATGGCCGAGGTTGAACACGCCGCGCTGGGAGAACATCACGTTGTAGTTGAGGTCCTGGGACAGGCCCTCCCACAGCTTCATGGCGTGCTCGTAAAGCTGCGCGGACTCATCCCACAGGTAGTTGGAACGCACGATGGTGGTGTTGCGCGCGGTGTTACCGCCGCCCAGCCAGCCCTTCTCGACCACGGCGACGTTCTTCACGCCGAACACCTTGGCCAGGTAGTAAGCGGTGGCCAGGCCGTGGCCGCCACCGCCGACGATAACCACGTCGTACACCGGCTTGGGCGTCGGGTTGCGCCACATCCGCTGCCAGTTTTCGTGGTGGCTGAACGCATGCTTGATTAGGCCGAAGCCGGAATAACGTTGCATCAGTGGGTACTCCTGATACGTAAAAACTTAACCGTAGGAGCGGGCTGCGCCCGCGATCGACCTATATTCCGTATCGCGGGCATGGCCCGCTCCTACGGTTCTTGCTTGACTGCTTCAGCGATAAACCGGGTAGTCAGCACACAGCCCTGCCGCCAGGGTGGCCACCTGCGCCTCGACATCGGCATCGCCGAGGTGGTCGAGCACATTGCAGATCCAGCCGGCCAGCTCGATGCTCTGCTGTTCCTTAAGGCCGCGGGTGGTGATGGCCGGGGTACCGATACGCAGGCCCGAGGTCACGAACGGCGACTGCGGGTCGTTGGGCACGGCGTTCTTGTTGACCGTGATACCGGTACGGCCCAGGGCTGCATCGGCGTCCTTACCGGTAATGCCCTGCTTGATCAGGCTGACCAGGAACAGGTGGTTGTCGGTGCCGCCGGAGACCACGTCGTAGCCGCGCTCGATAAACACCTTGGCCATGGCCTTGGCGTTGTTGATCACCTGCTGCTGGTAGGCCTTGAAGGCCGGCTCCATGGCTTCCTTGAAGCACACTGCCTTGGCGGCGATCACATGCATCAGCGGGCCGCCCTGGGCACCGGGGAATACCGCGGCATTGAGCTTCTTCTCGATCTCGGGATTGCTCTTGGCCAGGATCAGGCCGCCACGGGGACCGCGCAGGGTCTTGTGGGTGGTGGTGGTGACCACGTCGGCAAAGGGAATCGGGTTGGGGTACAGACCGGCGGCAACCAGACCGGCGACGTGGGCCATGTCGACGAACAGCAGGGCCCCGACCTTGTCGGCGATGGCGCGAAAACGCGGGAAGTCCAGGGTTTTCGAATAGGCGGAGAAGCCGGCGACGATCATCTTCGGCTTGTGTTCCACGGCCAGACGCTCGACTTCGTCGTAGTCGATCAAACCGGTGGTGGTATCGATGCCGTACTGCACGGCGTTGTACAGCTTGCCCGAGGACGAGACCTTGGCCCCGTGGGTCAGGTGACCGCCATGGGCCAGGCTCATGCCCAGGATGGTATCGCCGGCATTGATCAGCGCCAGGTACACCGCGCTGTTGGCCGAGGAGCCGGAATGCGGCTGGACGTTGGCGTAATCGGCACCGAACAGCGCCTTGGCGCGGTCGATGGCCAGCTGCTCGACCACATCGACATGCTCACAGCCGCCGTAGTAACGCTTGCCCGGATAGCCTTCGGCGTACTTGTTGGTCAGGCCGCTGCCCTGCGCTTCCATCACCCGCTTGCTGCAGTAGTTTTCCGAGGCGATCAGCTCGATATGATGTTCCTGGCGGCTCTCCTCGGCGTCGATAGCGCTGAGCAGTTCGTCGTCGTAGCCCTTGATCTGGTCGTTTTTGTTAAACATCACTTATCTCCTGCGGCACCCGGATGCGGTGTCTGTATGTCGGCCATGGGGACTGGCCCCAGTTGCAATCGATGGTATGACTCGCCCTGATCGGTCAGATGCCTATGCACGCCACAGGAGGTTGCGTTTGCGACATGCCCGTTTGCGCCATGCATGGCCCCGCAGGGCGGTTGCACCCGCCAGGCCAGATGCAGGGCACGGCAGTGCTGCCGGCAAGAGCCGGCAGCCTGAATAAAGTTCAGGGAAATCGCGGGGCGACAAACCGCCCCTGACTGGATCCGCTCAGGTGGCGCTTAGCTCAACCACTCACGGATGGCCAGCAGCACCAGGAAGTGCCCCGGATAGAACAGGTAGGCCCAGCGCCCTACCGGTGGCACGGGCAGCGCCAGTGGCTGACGCAACAGCCAGAGACCGAACAGCGGGGCCAGGGCGCAGCTGACGATCACCGCCCAGGCGAAGGGATCGCCACGGGCCGCATCGATATAGAACGGTGGCCAGTAATTGCCCAACAGGCACAGCACCAGCGGCCATACCCAGCCGGGGTTGGGACGTTGCAGGGCATAGAGAAACGCCGCCGGCAACAGCGCGCCGGGCAAACCGAACATCAGCCAGGGATGCGCGAACAGCGCCAGCACCAACGCTCCCAGCCCCAGCCAGCGGCGCTGGCCATGGGGATGCTGCGCAGCACTGGCGATCAGCAGGCCCAGGGCCAGAGTCGGCAATACATTGAGCGATTGCGGCGTTTGCACCAACAGGCGATAGGGCCACTCGGATAGCAGGGCAAAACCCAGCAGCAGGCCAAGATAGCGCAGCGGTATGGGCCCACGCTCGCCGGCCACGGGGCGTGCCAGGTTGGCGGCGATGGCCAGACAGAACAGGGGAAAGGCCAGCCGCCCGGGGATATAGACGGCGTACAGCTGCGGCCAGACATGGCGCAGGTGGTCAATCAGCATGCTCAGCAGCGCCAGCCACTTGAGCAGGTCCAGCGCAGCATCGCGGGGCGGGCGGCCCGGAGTGGGCAAGGTAATGGGCATGACGGCAGTTCTGGCTCCGAGGGAGCTCGACCTTAACTCAAGGAGCCGTCATGCCGTTACGCATCACTCCTGCAGTTTGGCGGTGCAGCTGCTGGAGGCTTGCAGCAGACGCTGCTGGATGGCCGGATCAGGCGACGACTGACGGCCCATGGCCTGCAGTTCGGCCTCGCTGAACTGGCTGCTGACCTTGTCGGCCGCGCATTCGCAATAGGCTTGCAGCTGCGCCTTGCTGTGGTCCGACTGGGCGCTGGCGACACATTCCCTGGCGAACTCGGCCTTGGCACCGGCGGGCCACTCTTCTGCGGCGGTGGCCGGCAAGGCAAAGGCCAGGGGGGCGAACACTGCAACGAGGTAACGATAATTCATGGGGAACTCCTGTTCGGGGTATAGGGCATCGACCCGCACGGGTCGAGCACTAGCTGTGAGGGCGCTCGGGGCGATGAGTTCCTTTTAATTGCCCCGACCCTGGGCGGACTGTGCCCGCGAGGGGAAGTCAGCCGTCTAGTCTGCCCGCCCGCCTCGCTCAATAGCGCCTGGGCTTAACAAGATGTCGCAGCGTCGGCGGCACGCCCCCGGCACTCGCGGCTAGAGTAAGGCCATACGCGCCCTCTCCCGCGCCGCTTATAGAAGGAACTAGCAATGCCCGATACCACCCAACAGTTCGCCAGCGACAACTATTCCGGCATCTGCCCGGAAGCCTGGGCCGCCATGGCCGAGGCCAACCAGGGCCACGACCGCGCCTATGGCGACGACCAGTGGACCGTACGCGCCGCCGACCACTTCCGCCGCCTGTTCGAGACCGACTGCGAAGTGTTCTTCGCCTTCAACGGCACCGCGGCCAACTCCCTGGCCCTGGCCGCCCTGTGCCAGAGCTACCACAGCGTGATCTGCTCGGAGACCGCCCACGTCGAAACCGACGAATGCGGCGCGCCGGAGTTCTTCTCCAACGGCTCCAAACTGCTGCTGGCCCGTACCGAGAACGGCAAGCTGACCCCGGAGGCGATCCGCGAGATCGCCCTCAAGCGCCAGGATATCCACTACCCCAAGCCGCGGGTGGTGACCCTGACCCAGGCCACCGAGGTCGGCACCGTGTATCGCCCCGAGGAAGTGCGTGCCATCAGCGCGACCTGCCGCGAGCTGGGCCTTAACCTGCATATGGACGGCGCACGCTTCTCCAACGCCTGCGCCTTTCTCGGCTGCAGCCCGGCCGAGCTGACCTGGAAGGCCGGGGTCGACGTGCTGTGCTTCGGCGGCACCAAGAACGGCATGGCGGTGGGCGAAGCCATCCTGTTCTTCAACAAGGCCCTAGCCGAGGACTTCGACTACCGCTGCAAGCAGGCCGGTCAGCTGGCCTCGAAGATGCGCTACCTGTCCGCACCCTGGGTCGGCATCCTGCAGGACGACGCCTGGCTGAAATACGCCAACCACGCCAATCATTGCGCACGCCTGCTGGCCGGGCTGGTCGCGGATATCCCCGGGGTCAGCCTGATGTTCCCGGTGGAGGCCAACGGGGTGTTCCTGCAGATGTCCGAGGCGGCCCTGGAAACCCTGCGCGGCCAGGGCTGGCGCTTCTACACCTTTATCGGGGCCGGCGGCGCGCGCTTTATGTGCTCCTGGGACACCGACGAGGCACGGGTGCGCCAGCTGGCTGCGGACATCCGCTCGGCGATGCAAGCAGCTTAAGCCGCCTCGCCTTGCAGTTCGTCCGGCCGCGCTCCCCGGCCGGACGACTGCGGCTACGCTGTGGGTATCCGTAACCCTTGGCGCAATCGAGCAATGGGAGCCCGCCGATGGACAGCAAAGAACCCCTTGAATTGAGCTTGCAGGACCTCAGCCTGGAAGAACTGAGCCTCGAACCACTGGAGCCACCCAGCGCAGAGCCCGTCAAGGCCAAGGCACCGGCCAATTTCAAGATCGACACCCGCGGCAAGAGCGAGCGACGCACCCATGGCGACCGGCGCGCGTCGATCCGCTTCGAAGCCGACCGCCGCGCCTGTGAAGACAGGCGTGCCGGGCCCAAGCCCTGGGCCCCGGGAACGGATATCTAACAGCCTGAGCCCCAGGGCCAGTCGCGCCCCTGGCATGCGGCCGCACCCTGCTCCCGCTGTACACCCGTGACCGTGGCTACATCTTCCAGCGCAGGTTGAAGGCGATATTGTTGGCCTGGCTGCTGTTGCTGAACACGCCGTTATAGTCCACATCGAGAACGATATTCGGGGTAATCGAATAGTCGGCGTTGAGCTCCAGCAGGAAGCTGTTGCGCGGCAACTCGCTGCCGAACACCTTGAACCTGTCGCCGCCGGCCAGTTGCAATTCCAGTTCCGGACGCAGATCGCCATTGAGCTGCCGCCAGGTAAAGGAGCCATTGAGCAGCAGATCGCGCTCGGCCACCTTGAACAGCTGCTGGCCACGCATGCCCAGCGTGGTGCTGAGCAACTGGTTGCGCTGGCTGCCCGCCGACAGCGCCGCGGCACCACCCTGCTCGGCAAAGCTGTCGCTGCGTTGCTCGATGTTGAGCAGGCCGACAAAGGGCTCGATATAGGCCGGCTCGCTCAATTTCACATGCCAGGCCAGCTCGCCGAAGGCCTGGGCGGTGCTCAGGTCGTAGTCACGGGTCAGTTGCTGCGGGCCATCGATCAGCTGCACGCTGCGCCGGCTGTCGATCTGGTGCTGGCTGTAGCCGCCACCGCCAAACACCTTCAGGCTACCGAGCCCCAGCTTGATATCGCGACCGCCGTACAGGGCATAGCGATAACTGTCGGAGTCGGCCTTGGCCTCGCGCGAATCCACCTGCAAACGCTCCTCGCCATAACCAAAGGCCCCACCCAGCCGCCAGTCGCCGAATACCGGCCAGTCACCACCGAACAGCATGCCCTGATGATCCTGAATCACCTCACCGGCATTGCCGTCATCCTCGATCCGCTGCCGCCCACCGCCCACCTGCACCCAGTAAGGCAGGGCGCGCTCCGGCGCATTGAGGTTGCGCCGCAGGTTGCCCAAGGGCGCACGCATCAGGTTGAGGTCGTCGAATACCAGCGCCGAGGCAAAGCTGGCGTGGGCATCGCCGGACAACCTGTCGAAGCTCTCAGCCACCTCGTCCTCGCCCAGATCGAGCAGGGTGCGATAGACCTCATGATCGCTGTCCAGGCCTTGCGCCGCACGGGCGAAGGCGCGCTGGTTGGGGGTGCGCGCCAGGGAGACGAAGCTGATGTCGTTGCGCATCAGGCTCAGGATCACCTCGTTGTCGGCATAGATCAGACGGGGATCGAGAAAGGCCAGGTTGCTGCTGACGCTGTCGAAGGTGCCGACGATCGGGCTTTCGCCGCTGGCGGTGAGGATGCTGTATTGGGTCTCGGGGGCATAGCTGCCGTTCTCCGCCAGCACCTGCAGGGTGCCGGCCAGGCTGGCCAGGCCGCCGACCTGCAGCTGATCGGCATTGCCGGCCGCATCGACCTCGACCTGGTAGGTGGCACCACTGGCAAACAGCAGATCGCCATCAACCTGCAGGGTGCCGATGGAGTTGCCCGGGGCCAGCATACCGCCGCTATCGAGCGACACACTGCCGACCCTGCCGGTGCCCGCCAGTACCCCGCCGCTGCGCACCTGCACGGCGGAAGCCAGGCTGCCATCGACCACCAGGGTGCCCGCCTGAACTTCGCTGCTGCCGGAGAAGCTGTTCGAGCCGCTCAGGCTGAGCGTACCGCCGCCGCGCTTGAGCAAGCTGCCCGCACCGCTGATAGCGCCGGCATACTGGCTGTCACTGGCCTGGTCGAGGGTCAGCGTACTCGTCAGCAGGAGCGCGCCGCCGCTGCCGGACAGGCTGGACATGGCCAGATCGAAGCCATTCAGATCCAGCGTGCCACCCTCGATCACATAGGCTCCGCCGCTGGCCAAGGCCCCGGCCTGACCCTGGCGCAGGGTGCCTGCGTCGATCCGGGTGGTGCCGGCATAGCTGGCCGGCCCATGCAGTTCCAGCACGCCGTCGCCGCGCTTGCTCAGGCCGCCAGTACCACTGAGGGCGGATGTCAGCAGCACCTCGTTGCCATTGGTATTGAACACCCCGCCTGCACTGCCCAGTGGGGCGAGGCGGCCGGCCAGATCATCGCTGCTGCCCGCAGCCCACTGCAGGCCACCGCCATCCAGGGTGATCGAGCCGCTGCCCAGCGCCGCGTTGCTGGTGAAATTGAGCAGCCCCCCTTCGACCCGGATGGCGCTGGCAAAAGCGTTGCTGTTGTCGCCACTGAGGCTCAGGGTGCCGCTGCCGACCTTGATCAGGCTGCCGTCCACATCGCCTTCGAGCAGGCCGGCAAAACTGGTATCAAGGTTGTTGGAGCCCACCTCCAGGCTAATGGAGCCGAGGTAGAAGGCCCCGCTGCCCTCGATGGAGCCGGCCGTCAGGCGACCATCGCCGGCCACGCCGCTGCTTTCGGAAAAATCGAAATAGCCGCTTTCGCCGGCAATCAGGCGGGCATTGCCGGCCGTACTGTTGCCGGAGAAGAACACCCCCGCCTCGCCGTCGGCAATCAGGGTGGCATTGCCGGCGCTGCTCTGCTCGTCGAACGCGACATAGCTGCCGTTATCCACCCTGATGCTGGCATTGCCCGCCGTACTCTGGCCGGCAAAGCGGGTGAAACCACCGTCCGTATTGTCGATGCTGGCAGCGCCGGCGCTGCTCTGGTCATGGAACCAGGTACCGAAGAGGTAAACGGAATTGTCGATACTGGCGTCGCCCGCGCTGCTCTGCTCGCGGAAGTGGATGTCCTCGCTTGCCGACGACAGGCTACCCGAAGCCCTGTCATCGCCAGTGAATTCCAGGGCCCAGAGCGGCCCGCCATAGAGCAGGCCGGCACCCAGCCAGAGCGGGACGAGACGGCGACAAGCGAAAAACAGCGGGTGGCGACTGCGCGGCACGGAGGTAGGCTGGCGGCTCATGCTGGCTCCCTGATCGTACGGGGCTACCAGAGGGCCGCAACCGCCCGCCACGCTCATGGGGTGGCGTCAGCCGGCACGGGCCTCTCGGTTGCAGGTTGCTCGGCGCATTCGACGATGCGCTGCCCCGAAACCACGACCCACTGCCTGCTGGCGAATACGCTGCGGAGCAGTGAGAAGCCTAGCCAAAACCGCTCAATCCGCCACTGCCCACTTAATACTCGATCGCCACATCACCCTGCGGCACGCTGCAGCAGGAGAGGATATAACCCTCGGCCACGTCTTCGTCGGTGATGCCGCCGTTGTGTTCCATGGTCACTTCGCCAGCGGTTTTCATCACCTTGCAGGTGCCGCAGATGCCCATGCCGCAGGCCTTGGGAATATGCAGGCCAAGCTTGGCGGCAGCAGCATGCACGGTTTCGCCCGGGTCGACGCGGATGCTCTTGCCGGTGTTGGTGAACTCCACCCGGTGCTGGTCGGCCAGTGGTACTGGTGGTGCCTCGGCGGCCTCGGCGGCCAGTTCCTTGACTTCCTCGCGCACATCCGCCGGCGTCGCGCCAAAGGATTCCTCGTGATAGCGCTGCATATCAAAGCCATTGTTCTGAAGCAGGCGCTTGACCGCGTTCATATAAGGCGTCGGGCCGCAGCAGAAGATTTCCCGTTCCAGGAAGTCAGGTGCAATCAGCTCCAGCATCTTCTGGTTGAGGTAACCGCGATAGCCGGCCCAGGCCTCGCCCAGACCGTGCTTCTCGCAGATCACATGGAGGCTGAAGTTGTTGATCCGCGCGGCCATATGCTCCAGCTCGCGGTGGTAGATGATGTCCTTGGGCGAGCGCGCGCTGTGCACGAAGACCATGTCGACATTGGCATTGGTGTCGTAGAACCAGCGCGCCATAGACATCACCGGGGTAATGCCAACCCCGCCGCTGAGGTAGAGCACCTTGTCGGCGGGAAAGTCCATGGCATTGAACAGCCCGACCGGGCCATGCACCGGCAGCTCCTGACCTTCCTGCAGGTTGTCGTGCAACCAGTTGGAAACCTTGCCACCCGGCACCCGCTTGATGGTGACGGAAAAGCTATAAGGCACCGACGGCGAACTGGAAATGGTGTAGGAGCGCATCACCTGTTGGCCTTCGATCTCCAGTTCCAGGGTCACGAACTGCCCAGGCTTGAAGAAGTACAACACCGGCTGATCGGCCATAAAGCAGAAGGTGCGCACGTCCCAGGTTTCCTGGATGACTTTGACGCAACGCACCATATGCCGACCGTTGCTCCAGGTCTGCGTGGTAACCGGGTTGAGGAAGTCGTTCGTCGTCGTCATGGACGTCTCTCCGCGTGGCCGGACATCGGCCTTGTATGGAGCGATTGTGCGTACTGGCGCAGGCGCTCATTTATCTACCAGCGACATTTACATACTTATCGCGACCGGCCGCACAACCGGTGGTTTGCCGCGTCGGAAACGGATGTAAGCATGTCGCCCATAGGCAAGGTTTGCCCCACGCCCAGCGCCACACTCATCACCAGCCGAACAAGAAGGTCACGAGCGTATTCCCCGTTCACCCGACGCACCAGCGGCAGGTGCCGAACGAGGCAATAACGCCACCTTGCGTGAGGGGCTGCTGGCGTAGCGATAAGACTCACAATGCGCCGACAGACCAGATAACCGATTAGCCACTTTTTGCGGCGACTCGCATTGCGAGTCGCCATTGAGGAGCCACCGATGGACGTTACTTCCAACCTGAGCCTGGGCGACCCGCTGGAGCCCGCACGCAAGGCCACCGCCGAGATGCTGCAGAACCGCGAGCGCACCTTCTCCCTGCCGCAGCCGTTCTACAGCGATGAGCGGTTGTTCAAGATCGATATGCAGGAGATCTTCCACAAGGAATGGCTGATCGCCGGCATGACCTGCGAGATCCCGGCCAAGGGCAACTTCCTCACCCTGCAGTTGGGCGACAACCCGATCATAGTGATCCGCGGTGCCGATGGCGTGGTGCATGCGTTTCATAACGTCTGCCGCCATCGCGGCTCGCGCCTGTGCACCAGCGACAAGGGCAAGGTGGCCAAGCTGGTCTGCCACTACCACCAGTGGACCTACGAGCTGGACGGTCGCCTGCTGTTCG
>CAZOEC010000060.1:0-28107 GCA_964578635.1 uncultured Pseudomonas sp. | reverse complement strand
AATAACCATTACCTGCGTCCTGCGCCTAACCGGGGGCCATTTCTCGCGGCAACGCGGCTCGCGATGAAACGGCAACAGACCCTATGCCTCGACAAGCGGCGGATTCTAGCAAATCGCGCCTTGGCGGCGGGCATTACGGCGCGTATGTTCGAACGCTTGAGGTATTTGGAGAGGTTTTATGAGTAAGCGCATTGCGCTGGTACTGGGTTCCGGGGGTGCGCGCGGTTATGCGCATATCGGTGTCATCGAAGAACTGGAGGCCCGCGGCTACGAGATCGCCTGTATCGCCGGCTGCTCCATGGGCGCGGTGGTGGGTGGCATCTATGCCGCCGGCAAGCTCAACGAATACCGCGACTGGACCCAGAGCCTGGACTATCTGGATGTACTGCGCCTGCTCGATGTGAGCTTCCGCCTGGGGGCGATTCGCGGCGAGAAGGTGTTCGGCAAGATCCGCGAGATCGTCGGCGAAATCAATATCGAAGACCTGTCGATCCCCTTTACCGCGGTGGCCACCGACCTGACCAACCAGCAGGAAATCTGGTTTCAGGAAGGCTGCCTGCACCAGGCCATGCGCGCCTCGGCGGCGATTCCCAGCCTGTTCACCCCGGTGGTCCAGGGCAAGCGCATGCTGGTCGACGGCGGCCTGCTCAACCCCCTGCCCATCGTGCCGGTGGTCTCCAGCCACTGCGACCTGATCGTGGCGGTCAACCTCAACTCGGCCAACCCGCTGTCCTACCAGTTGCCGACCATCGAGCGGCCTCCGGCGCTGAAAGGCCGCATCGACCTGCTGATGAGTTCGCTGGGCTCGCGCCTGCCCAACTTCAAATGGAAGTCCGCCACCGATGACGAACTGCTGCTTCTGGAAGACCAGTCGCAGCCCCAGGCCGCCGAAGCCATGAACCCCTGGCAGCAGCATGCGCGCAGCAGCGACGACAAGGCCGCGCCGAAATCCGCCAGCGGCTCACGGGTGGCCGACCTCAGCGGCCCGGCCTCCTTGCTGGAGCTGATCAACCAGAGTTTCGAGGTGATGCAGACCTCGCTGGCGCAGTACAAGATCGCCGGCTACCCGCCGGATATCCTGATCAACGTGCCCAAGCGTGTGTGCCGCTTCTTCGAGTTCTACAAGGCCCCCGAGCTGATCATGCTCGGCCGCCAGATCGCCAGCGACACCCTGGACAGATACGAACGCGGCGAACGTTGAACAGGCGACTGCGGGGCTGCGGCTGGCCAGGCCAGCCGCGCCTTAGCCGTTGGAAGACTGCACGATGGCCGGGGGTGCCTTGTCCGCCACCCAGTCGCTGAGCAGGCTATAGGCCACGGCAAGCAGGGTCGGGCCGAGAAACAGGCCCATAAAGCCGAACGCCAGAATGCCGCCGAACACCCCGAGCAGCACCACGATCAACGGCAGATTGCCGCCACGGCTGATCAGGTAAGGCTTGAGGATATTGTCCACCCCGCTGATCACGAAGAAGCCCCAGATCAACAGGAAGATCGCCATGCCCAGTTCGCCCTGGGAGAACAGCCAGATTACCGCGGGGCCCCAGATCAGCGGCGGCACCATAAACAGGCTGAAAGCGAAGGTGAGAATGCCGAGGATCAGCGCACCAGGCACACCGGCAATCATAAAACCGATCCAGGCCAGCAACGCCTGCGCCGCCGCCGTCCCGATAACGCCGTTGACCACCCGTTGCACGGTACCCGCCACCAGCTCCAGATAGTGCTCGGCACGGTCGTCGATCAACCGCTCCAGCAGGCTGCGGGCAAAAGCCGCCAGGCGTGGGCCGTCGCGGTAGAAAAAGAACACCAGCACCAGGCTCAGGGCCAGCTCCAGCATGCCGCCACCGATCTGCGCGCTGCGTGCCAGCAACCAGTTGCCGACCTGGCCGAGATAGGGCCGCACGGTGGCAAAGAAGGCCGCCCCTTGCTGATCGATGGTCAGCCAGAAGCTCGCCAGACTCTCGCCCACCAGCGGCACGCCGATCAGCCAGGCCGGGGCCGGTGGCAGGCCTTCGACCTGGAAATCCTTGAGCAAAGCGGTGAGGTCCTGGATGTGATCGGCCAGGTTGAAACCCAGCATCACCAGCGGCACGGCGACCACCACGGTCCAGGTCAGGGTCAGCAGACCCGCAGCCAGGGCCTGGCGGCCGCCGAGCAGGCGGGTCAGCACGCGCATCACCGGCCAGCTGGCGAAGGACAGCACCGCCGCCCAGAACAGCGCCGACCAGAACGGGGCCAGCACCCACAGGCTGGCACCCAGCAAACCCAGCAGCAGAATCTGCACCAGCAAACGATCGTTATTGGCCATTCAACCAACTCCCTGCACAACGCAAAAAGGCTCTGCCACAAGGGGCAGAGCCAGATTAATTAATGACGACAAGAGTACCGACAGTAGCGTCTTAGCGCAGCACGTTGAGTTGTACGCCGCTCACATCCGCCTCACCCAACTCCAGCCGACTGGCGCGCACGCGCTGCTCAACTAACGCTTCGCGCCAGGCTTCGGCTTGTGCGCCGCTGATGCTGACACGCAAGGTGCTATCCAGCCTGAGGCTCCGCGCCAGCAGCTCAACCCAGGCAGCGCTGGGTTCGACCTGCTTGGCCAGACGCAGTTCACCAGTGCTTTTCAGCTGCCGCTGCAGGGTGGCCGGGGTGGGTAACACGTCCCCCAACGGCGCATTGGCCGCCAGCAACTCGGCATGCAGGTAAGCGCGCTTGTTGCCACGGGTGATGCTGTAGAGCGCCAGCAGACTGTCCTGACGCGGCTCGGCCAGACGCAGCAGCGCATAGGTCTGCTGATCATCCGAGCCAGTCAGGGTGGCATTATCGAATACCGCGTTGGCCCACAGGCTGCTGGAGCCACATTCACGGCCCACACACCAGTAGAGCAATTCTGCATCCTGCTCTTGCAAGGCTTCGCGAGCGTTGGCGAACACTTCATTGGCCGTGTGGGTGCGCGGCAACTCATAGGTCAGGGCGGTCAGCTGACCCTGGGCCGCCACTTCACGCTCGTAGCGCAAGGTGCCGCTGATGCGCCGTATCGCCCCTTGCGGGTAGATGCGCTCCTGCTCGGCAACATCCTTGAAGCTGACAATCTTGCTGCCGGCAAAACGCGGCAGCACTTCGAGGTCCTGGCTGCCCGCCACATCAGCCCAGGCAACGGCACTGGCCAGCAAAAGGCTCAGACCGAGGCAGTAACGATTAACCCGGCTCATTTGATCAACATCGTTTGGGCAGATTGAACAAGTTTCTCGCCGTCCTCTTCACGCCGCGGCACCAGCAGGCCGCGCTGCACCGCCGGTCGCCCGTCGAGTGCCGACATCCAGCGCTGCAGGTGCTCCAGGCCCTCGACCGAGACGCCGGCCCAGTCATGGATACGCACCCAGGGGTAGGTGGCGATATCGGCGATGCTGTAGTCATCGGCCAGGTACTCGGCTTCGCCCAGGCGGCTGTCGAGCACTTCGTAGAGGCGGCGGGTTTCGTGCTGGTAACGGTCGATGGGGCCCTGCAGTTTTTCCGGGAAATAGCGGAAGAACACATTGGCCTGGCCCTGCATGGGGCCGACCCCGCCCATCTGGAACATCAGCCACTGAATCACCCGCGAACGGCCCTTGGCATCGCTGGGGATCAACTGGCCGGTCTTTTCCGCGAGATAGAGCAGGATCGCACCGGACTCGAACACGGCGAAGTCGTCGTTGTCGCGGTCGACTATGGCCGGGATGCGGCCATTGGGGTTGATCTTGAGAAAGGCCGGGCTTTTCTGCTCCTTCCTGTCGAAGCTCAGCGCATGCACGCTATAGGGCAGTTGCAACTCTTCCAGGGCAATAGACGCCTTGTGGCCGTTGGGAGTGGCAGCGGTATACAGGTCGATCATGCGAATCTCCATGGCTATCGACCACACCTTTCCCCAGTTGCCTTGGCTAAGTCAAGGCACGCCCAGGAAAGCTTTGAAACAGTCTGCGACCAGCTCGGCCCCGGCTTCGTCGTCCAGATGCAGGTGATGGCCGCCGGGCAGCGTCGCGACCTCCATCGGCAAGCCTTCGAGCAGCGCGGCGATACTCGGTTGGGCATGCAGCATGCCCTGCTCGGCCATCACCAGTTTTACCGGGCACTGCAGGGCCTGGACGAAGGCCTGGGCGTGGGCGCGGGTCAGGCGCAACGGCGATGGCAGGGTCAGGCGGCTGTCGGTGCGCCAGGTGAAGCCGCCAGGCACCGGCATCAGGCCGCGCTGGGCCAGCAGTTCGGCGGCCTCAAAGCTGACCGCGCCGACCCCGCGCATGCGCGCCTGCACCGCACGGTCGAACTCGGCATACACCGGCTTGCTCTTGCCGGCCAGGGCCAGTTGCGCGCGCAGCGCCTCGCCGAGCTTCTGCGGGGCCGTGTCGGGCTCCCCGGTGTAGGGCATCAGGCCATCGATCAGGGCCAGCCGTTCAACCCGTTCGGGCATGGCCCCGGCCAGCAGCACCGAGACGATCGCCCCCATGGAATGGCCGAGCAGGGAAAAGCGCTGCCAGCCGAACTGCTCGGCCACCTGCAGCACGTCGTGCACGTAATCCCAGATGGCATAGCTGCCCCCTGGCGGGCGGTGATCGGAATGGCCATGGCCGGCAAAATCCAGAGCGACGATGCGCAGCCCCGGCAGTTTCGGGGCCAGGCGGGCGAAGCTGGCGGCGTTATCCAGCCAGCCATGCAGGGCGATCACCGGCACCCCATCCGCGGGACCGTAGAGATGGGCGGCCAGCTCGGTATGCGGCAGGCTGAGCCGCACCTCTTCAAAGTTCAGGCTCATGCGCTGTGCTCACTTGTGTGCTGTCCAGCCCAGCGCCGGAACAGCTGCTTGAGCAGTTCGGCGGTGTCCTGGGGACGTTCCAGGGGAAACATATGGCCGCCCGGCAGGGTCAGGTATTCGCCTTGCGGCACCCGTCGCACCAGATGCGCATGGTGCGGCAACACCACCCGGCTATGGCGGCCGCGGACCATGGCCAGCGGCACCTTCAGCTGCTGCGGTCGCCCGGGGGTGGTGTGCGGCACGCTGCGGTAGATGCTGATCTCGGTGGCCGGATCGAAGCGCAGGCGCAGGTTATTGCCCGACGCCTGCAGGCCGTGCTGCACATAAGCCTCCAGGCACTCGGGGTCGAAGCGGCGGAACAGGCCCTTGGCGGCGAAATAGCCGCGCGCCTCGGCCAGGTCGAGAAACTCCTCGCGCCGCCCCAGGGTGCGCCCGGCCGGGGTGATGCGGTCGATAAAACCGAAGCGCTTGGCGGCACGAATCACCAGGCGGTCGGCCAGGGTCAACACCGGCGAATCGAGCATCACCACCCCGCGGTACAGCTCGGGGCGCTTGAGCGCCGCGTGGTAATGCAGCACCCCACCCAGGGAATGGCCCACACCCCAGACCGGCTGCGGAGCCTGTTCGAGGTGATGGATCAGTTCATCAACCAGGTTGCCCCAGTTGTCGTTCACCGGGAAACGCGGGTCATGACCATGCTGCGCCAGGTGCTGCACCTGATAGTCAGGGGCCAGGGCGCTGAACAGCTTGCCGTAGGTGGCCGAAGGAAAGCCGTTGGCATGGGCGAAGAACACGGACTGGGTCATGGCGCTGGCTTATGCGAGAAAGTCTTGAGGATTGTCCGGCAGCTATCGCCACACGGCAATGACAAAACGGCCAGTGAATGACGGCACTATGGCCAAAGCTGATGGGAGGCCCGCCAGTTGCGCTCGACACTGACGGTTATTGGTGCGGCAGCACGAAGAACCTGTTCAAAGTCTCGCGAGCTAGAGCCATGCAAGGCAAAAAGAGGCGAGGAAGCGGAGTGTACTTTTGTACATGAGCATTCCGAGCCTGTTTTTAACGCAGCAGGGCCGACGCGCAGCAGACTTTGGAAAGGTTCTAGCGCTGTGCCGGGCCCTTCTCGCCCAACGGCACTATGGCCATGGTCAGGCGCGAGATGCAGCTGGGTTTGCCGTCCTCGCCGCTCAGGCGGATATCCCAGACATGGGTGGTGCGGCCCAGGTGCACGGCGCGCGCTACCGCCGTGACCCGGCCGCTGCGCAGACCGCGCAGGTGGTTGGCGTTGACCTCCAGGCCGACGCAGTAGAACTTGCTGCTGTCGATGCACAGGTAGCTGGCGGTGGAGCCCAGGGTTTCCGCCAGCACCACCGATGCGCCGCCATGCAGCAGGCCGTAGGGTTGATGGGTGCGCGGATCGACCACCATGCTGGCGCTGATCGATTCGTCGTCGAAGGACTCGAAACGAATATCCAGCTGTTCGCCGATGGTGTTTTTCAGGGTTTCGTTGAGTTGCTTGAGATCGGGGATTTGCTGCCACAGGGCCATGGTTATCCAGCTCCTTGGTGGGGATAGGGCCGGCCAGGCCGGCCGGCAGGTTGAATCAGTCGTGCCAGAGCACCGCCTCGCTGCGCTCGGTCCATTCGGCGAAACGCTCGCCATAGGTGCCCTCGACCACGGCGCGTTTGATCTTCAGGGTTGGCGTGAGAAAGCCGTTGTCCACCGCCCACACCTCCTTGACCAGGACCAGACGCTGCAGACGCTCATGCTTGTCCAGGCGCTGGTTGACCTCAGCAAGCAGGGTCTTCAGGCTGTTTTCCAGCTCGCCACGGGCCTCGCCACGGGCCACCTCGGAGAGCACGCAGAGCGCCATGGGCTGAGGCATGCCATCGCCCACCACACAGACCTGTTCGATCCGCGAATGCTCGGCCAGACGGTTCTCGATGGGGGCTGGAGCCACATACTTGCCCTTGCTGGTCTTGAAGATTTCCTTGATCCGCCCGGTCAGGCGCAGATTGCCGTCGGCGTCCTGCTCGCCCTTGTCGCCGGTGCGCAGAAAACCATCGGTGGTGATGGTTTCCGCGGTTTTCTCCGGGTCCTTGTAATAGCCCTGCATGGTCGCACCGCTACGCACCTGCACTTCGCCATCCTCGGCGATGCGCACCTCAACGCCAGGGCTGTTCTGACCGATCCAGCCCTGCTTGAATTTGCCCGGCCGGCAGACATGGGAATAACCGCAGTTTTCGGTCATGCCGTACACCTCAAGCACATCCAGGCCCAGGCGCTTGTACCAGTTGAGCAGCGCCTCGGGCACCGGTGCCGCTCCGGACAGGGCATAACGCACCGCGTCCAGGCCCAGGCCGGCCAGCACCTTTTTACCGACAATGCGGCCGATGATCGGCAGTTTGAGCAGGAAATCCAGCTTCTCGGCCGGCATCTTGCTGTAGACGCCCATCTGGAACTTGGTCCAGATCCGCGGCACACCGAAGATCACCGTTGGCCGCGCGCGCTTGAGGTCCTCGAGGAAGGTCTCCAGGCTTTCGGCGAAGAAGATCGTCTGCCCCGAATAGATCGATGCCAGCTCGACAAACATGCGCTCGGCCACATGGCACAGCGGCAGATAGGACAGCACCCGATCATTCTCGCCCACCCCGAACAGTTCGGTGGCATGGCTGGCGGCAAAACCGAAATTGCTGAAGTGATGCATCACGCCCTTGGGCGTGCCGGTGGTGCCTGAGGTGTAGATGATGGTGGCCAGCTGCTCGGCGGCGGGCCTGGGGTCGTCCTGAATCGGCGTGCAGGCCTGCAGGTCATCCCAGGTAAAGCTGAACTCGCCCTCGGGACGCAGGGGCAAACCAATTGTCGGCACATCCTGCGGCACCCCGGGAGCCATGGCCGACCAGTCGTCCAGCTTGCCGACGAACACCAGCGCCGTCTCGGAATGGCGCAGCACCTGATTGACGGAGTCGGCGGTAAGGTTCGGGTAGAGCGGCACCGAGACATGCCCGGCCATCCAGATCGCCAGATCGCTGATGATCCAGTGCGCGCAGTTCTTGGAAATGATCGCCACGCGGCTGCCCTGGGGCAGTTCCCGGCTGCGCAGCCAGTTGGCGGCACGCCGCGCCTGCTCGCCGACCTCGGCCCAGCTCAGCTCCTGCAACTGACCACCCGGCAGCGGCTGAACCATATAGCGTTTATGCGGATGTCGTGCCTCGCGCTGGTAAAACATCTCCAGCGGCAAACGTATTGTTTCAGCCACAGGGTGCCCTCCTTTGTTGTTTTTGTGGAGCCAACCAAGCAATTGCTTGGTCGGACTATTCCACGCACAAAGGCGAGCCGCAAGAGGAGAAATGTTTCGGTGTGTAGTGGCGCTTGAGAATGAAAGCGACGGTGCGGCGACCTGGAAAACGACGTAAGCGCAAAGGCCTGCTAGCCGTGCTGCGGGTGCAGCAAAGCCAGCAGATCCATCAGTCCGGCGGCCAGCTCCTCGCCTTCCAGTTCGGCCAGGCTGGCGGTCTGCATGGGCAAGGGCTGCTGGCGATGACCGTGGATCAACAGCCCGCCCAGCGCCCCCACCAGGGGCTGGTGAGTGACCAGCAGCAGCTCGTCGACCGGGTAGCCATCGAGCTGCAGCAGGACCTGACGCAGATCGCTTTCCGGCACCAGCCAGGGCACGGTCTGCAGCGGGCCGCTAAAACCCAGGGTCTCGACGACCAGGGCCGCGGTCTGCTGCGCCCGCACATAGGGGCTGACCAGGATGGTCCGCAGCGGCCGTCCCTGCAGCTGCACAGCGGCCTGGCGCACCTGCTGGCAGCCGCGCTCGGTCAGGCGGCGCTCGGCATCGCTGCGCGCCGTCGGTTCGGCCTCACCATGACGCAGCAACCAGAGCCTCACTAGGCTGCCCTCACAGTTTGGGCTCTTCATCGCGCACCGGGTGCGCGGCCGCCGGAATGCTGTGCGGGGTTTCGCCCTGGGGCGCTTGCGGCGTCGGCCAATCGGCGAACGGCCAGGGCTTCTCGTCGCTGTTGAAGGTGCCGAAGCGACCGATCTGCGCCAGGTACTGGCTCAGGCTGTCGCCAAAACCGAGCAGGCCGGCATTCGGCGCGCCATAGAACAGCCGGTAACCCAGTTGCAGCAGCACCACGGCCCCCAGCAGCAGCTCCGCCAGTTGCCAGACGATGGTGAACAGCACCATCCAGAGAATGCGCAGCAGGATGGATTCACGCTGCAGCTCTTGGTTGTTGTCACTCATGGCTATCTCCTTGAACGCGTCGGACAGGCAAATCGTTAAAAGCCAGTGGCAGGAATAAAGTCGACATCGGTTTTCGGGTCGCCACTCATCAGCGCGCCGATGACCTGATCCAGGGTGCGGCCCTCGAACAGAATGGCATGCAAACCAGCAACCAGCGGCATATACACCTCCAGTTCCTCGGCCTTGGCCTTGAGCACGCGCAGGGTGTTGACCCCTTCGGCCACCTCGCCCAGACGCTCCACCGCCTCCTCCAGACCGAGCCCTTCACCCAGGGCGAAACCGACCTGATAGTTACGACTTTTCGCTGACGAGCAGGTGACAATCAGGTCGCCGACCCCGGCCAGGCCGAGAAAGGTCATGGGGTTGGCCCCCAGCTTGACCGCAAAGCGGGTCATTTCCGCCAGGGCGCGGGTAATCAGCATGCTCTTGGTGTTCTCACCCATGCCCATGGCCGCGGCCATGCCGGCAATAATTGCGTAGACGTTCTTCAAGGCCCCGCCCAGCTCGACCCCGAAGCGATCGCCGCTGGCGTAGACGCGGAAGGTGCGGCCATGCAGTGCGGCCTGGACCTGCTGGCAGAGGTCTTCGTCCTCGCTGGCGACTACCGAGGCGGTCAGCGCATGCTCGGCCACTTCCCGCGCCAGATTGGGGCCGGAGAGCACGCCGATGCGCGCCTGCGGGGCGATATCTTCGAGAATCTGGCTCATCAGCAGAAAACTCTGCGCCTCGATGCCCTTGGTGGTGCTGACCAGCAGCTTGCCACTCAAGAGTTCGGCCACCGGCTGCAGGGCCTGGCGCAGGGCGCTGGAGGGCAGCGCCACGAAGATCAGCTGGCAGGCCTGCAGGGTGGCGGGCAGATCGGTTACCGGCTGCACCCGCGGGTGAACCTTGATGCCCTTGAGGTAACGAGGATTTTCACCGGTCAGGCGGATCGCCTCGGCCTGCTGTGGATCGCGCATCCAGTGCAGTACTGGCTGGCCATTTTCGCCCAGCAGGTTTGCAAGCGCAGTGCCGAAGCTACCGCCGCCGAGTACGGCGATGGGGTGCTGATCAGTCATAAGGCATCCGTGTTAGGCCATTCAAAGTGGCGAATCGCTCGCATTATACGGAGGTGCGAGGCAGCGACCAGTGTTTCGCAGCCGCGCAGACGCTGGCAAAGCCCTCTGGCTCGGTTAACATGCTGCATTTAAACGCCGACAAGGTTGTTGCGTGATCTACAGTACCCAAGCGCCTGGCCCTGGTTATCGCTCGCACGGTTCGAGGTTACACGGAGGTACCCCATGAAGCTGCGCCGTGGCTGGGATATTCATACCCGCACGCAATTGATCAGCGTCGGCCCTGCCCTGCTGCTGACCTTGCTGCTGACCGGTTTTTTCACCTTTGCCCGTTTGCAGGATCTGCGCCAGGAGCTCAACCACAACGGTCAGCTGATCGCCAGCCAACTGGCCCCGGCGAGCAAGTACGGGGTGATTTCCGGCAATCTGCAGGTGCTCGAATCGCTGCTGCAGGCCACCCTGAAGACTCCCCATGTGCGTTTTCTCGAAGTGCGCGATCACGCCGGTAATATCCTGGTGTATGTCGAGCAGGCACCGGGCAGCGGCCAGGCCAGCGCCCAGGTGGAGATTTTCCAGGCTCCGATTCGCCTGCAGCGCGCCGAACTCAATAGCGCCGCGTTCTATGAACGGCGCAACGACCTGGATGCGCCCAGTGCCGACTACCTCGGCCACGTGGTGGTCGGCATGTCCAATGACGCCTTCAATACCCGCCAGCAGGAAATCCTGTTCAAGGCCACGGTGCTGGCCTTTTTCGCCCTGATCCTCACCTTTCTCCTCGCCCGACGCCTGGCCCGCCACCTGTCGCAGCCGCTGAGCGCCATGGGCGAAGCCGTCAGCGCCATTCAGGCGGGCAACTACCAGACCACCCTGCCGGAAGTGGGCGATGGCGAGTTGAGTGCCCTGGCCCGCCATATCAACAACCTGGCCAACGGCCTGGCCCGCGCCAGCGCCGAACAGCAACGGGCCATGGCTCTGCTGATTCAGGCCCGCGAACAATCCGAGCTGGCCAACCGCGCCAAGTCGGACTTTCTGGCCATGATGAGCCACGAACTGCGCACCCCGATGAACGGGGTATTGGGCATGCTGCAGCTGCTGGAAACCACCGAGCTGAGTAAGGAGCAGGAGGAGTATGCGGCCCTGGCCACCGAGTCCACCGAGCACCTGCTGAAGGTCATCAACGACATTCTCGACTTCTCCCGTATCGAACGCGGCGCGCTGGAACTGGAGCGCATCCCGTTCAACCTGCCTGAGCTGCTGCAAAGCTCGATCCAGGTGTTCCAGCACAGCGCCCAGCAACGTGGCCTGCAGCTGCATCTGGAAACCCAGAGCGGTCTGGAACAGCTGGAAGTGCAAGGCGACCCGACGCGGATCCGGCAGATCCTGGTCAACCTGATCGGCAACGCGCTGAAGTTCACCGAAGCCGGCAGCATCCGTGTGGAAACCCACTGGCAGGCCCTGGACAATCAGGTGCTGTGGTTCAGCTGCGCGGTGCACGACAGCGGCATAGGGATCTCCCCCGAGCGCCTGGAACAGATGTTCGACGCCTTCCAGCAGGCCGACACATCTATTTCAAGACGTTACGGCGGTACCGGGCTCGGCCTGCCCATCGCCCGCACCCTGGCCGAGCGCATGGGCGGCACCCTGCGGGCCCACAGCCAGGAAGGCCAGGGCTCGGTGTTTACCCTGGAAGTGCCGCTGCCCTTCTCCCGGCAACCGCGCCAGGTGCTGCTGGAGCAACCCCAGGATGCGGTCCAGGGCCAGGGGCAGGAGGTGCTGCTGGTCGAAGACAACCCGGTCAATCAGACGGTGATCGAGGCCATGCTGCGCAGCCTCGGTTACCAGGTCCAGCTGGTCGCCGACGGAGCCCAGGCCGTACACCGCGCCAGCCAGCAGGACTTTGCCGGCATCCTGATGGATTGCCGCCTGCCGATCATGGATGGCTACGAAGCCACCCGACAGATCCGCCGACTGCCGGGCGGCGCAACAGTGCCGATTATCGCCCTGACCGCCAACGCCCTGCAGGGTGACCGCGAAACCTGCCTGGAGGCCGGGATGAACGACTACCTGGCCAAGCCCTTTAAACGCGCCGACCTGCAGCGGGTGTTGCAGCGCTGGCTGGGCAGCCAAAAGGCCGCACCACCACGACCTTCGGCGAGTGGCCTGGCGGAATAAAATGCGCCAGGCTTGATCTGCGCCAGGCTTTTGCGCAAGGTCTATGTGGCAAGATGCACCACTCAGAGCACAACTGTACTTATCGCGCTGTGACTTTCACCACAACGCAACAGTCTATGACTAGGCTGCTGGAAGGCGCACAAACTGCGCCGCCGGCCAGGACGATTCGCCCAGCCCTGGCGCATGGGACATATTGAGGAGCTCGCATGACCAAACAAAACGCCTTCACCCGGGAAGATCTGTTGCGCTGCAGCCGCGGCGAACTGTTCGGCCCAGGTAATGCGCAACTGCCCGCGCCGAACATGCTGATGATCGACCGCATCACCCATATCAGCGACACCGGCGGCAAGTACGGCAAGGGCGAAATTGTCGCCGAGCTCGATATCACCCCGGACCTGTGGTTCTTCGCCTGCCATTTCGAAGGCGACCCGGTCATGCCCGGCTGCCTGGGCCTCGACGCCATGTGGCAGCTGGTAGGTTTTCACCTCGGCTGGCAGGGTAACCCCGGTCGCGGTCGCGCTCTGGGTTCCGGCGAAGTGAAGTTCTTTGGTCAGGTGCTGCCGACCGCCAAGAAAGTCACCTATAACATCCATATCAAGCGCACCATCGCCCGTTCGCTGGTTCTGGCCATTGCCGACGGCAGCGTGAGTGTCGATGGCCGCGAAATCTACAGTGCCGAAGGCCTGCGTGTCGGCCTGTTCACTTCTACCGACAGCTTCTAAAGGACTCCCCGCATGCGTCGCGTCGTAATTACCGGTCTGGGCATCGTCTCCTGCCTGGGCAATGACAAAGAAACCGTTTCCGCCAACCTGCGCGCTGGCCGTCCCGGTATCCGTTTCAATCCGGAATACGCCGAGATGGGCCTGCGTAGCCAGGTGTCCGGCTCCGTCGACCTCAACCTGGAAGAGCTGATCGACCGCAAGGTCTATCGCTTTATGGGCGATGCCGCGGCCTTCGCCTACCTGTCCATGGAGCAGGCGATCAAGGATGCCGGCCTCAGCGCCGAAGACATCTCCAACCCGCGGGTTGGTCTGATCGCAGGTTCTGGCGGCGCGTCCACCTTCAATCAGATGGAGGCCATGGACATCCTGCGCGAGAAAGGCGTCAAGCGCGTCGGCCCATACCGCGTACCGCGCACCATGGGCAGCACCGTATCCGCCTGCCTGGCCACGCCGTTCAAGATCAAGGGCGTCAACTACTCGATCTCCTCGGCCTGCGCCACCAGCGCCCATTGCATCGGCAATGCCATGGAGCAGATCCAGCTGGGCAAGCAGGACATGGTCTTCGCCGGCGGCGGCGAAGAAGAGCACTGGAGCCAGAGCTTCCTGTTCGACGCCATGGGTGCCCTCTCCACCCAGTACAACGAAACCCCGGAAAAGGCCTCCCGCGCCTACGACGCCAAGCGTGACGGCTTCGTTATCGCCGGCGGCGGTGGCATGGTGGTGGTCGAAGAACTGGAGCACGCCCTCAAGCGTGGTGCCAAGATCTATGCGGAAATCGTCGGCTACGGTGCCACCAGCGACGGCTACGACATGGTCGCGCCGAGCGGCGAAGGTGCGGTGCGCTGCATGCAGCAGGCCCTGGCCACTGTAGACACGCCGATCGACTACCTGAACACCCACGGCACCTCGACCCCGGTCGGCGACGTCGCGGAAAGCCGCGCGGTGCGTGAAGTGTTCGGTGCCAAAGCCCCGGCCATCAGCTCGACCAAGAGCCTCTCGGGCCACAGCCTGGGCGCTGCCGGCGTGCAGGAAGCGATCTACTGCATGCTGATGATGGAAGGCAACTTTATCGCCGGCTCGGTCAACATCGACGAAGTCGACCCGGAAATGGCCGATCTGCCGATCCAGCGCAGCACCGTGGAGAACGCCAAGCTCGACACCGTGATGAGCAACAGCTTCGGCTTCGGCGGCACCAACGCCACCCTGGTACTCAAGCGCTGGGCTGGCAAATAAGCCCAAGCCCTGTGTTTGCTGGATAAAAAAGGCCATCCATCGGGATGGCCTTTTTTTGTCAGACCGAGAAGCGCGCTACCAGCGCATTCAGATCCACCGCCAGACGCGACAACTCCTGACTGGCCGCACTGGTCTGGTTCGCCCCAGCCGAAGACTGCATCGACAGATCACGGATATTCATCAGGTTACGGTCGACTTCGCGGGCCACCTGGGCCTGTTCCTCCGAAGCACTGGCAATCACCAGATTACGTTCGTTTATCTGCGCAATTGCTGCGGTAATCTCATCCAGCGCCAGCCCCGCAGCCTTGGCTATATCCAGGGTCGAACGCGCCCGGCTATTGCTGCTCTGCATGGCGTTGACGGCTTTGTCGGTGCCCTGCTGAATGCCGCTGATCATCTGTTCGATCTCCCGGGTCGATTGCTGCGTGCGGTGCGCCAAGGCGCGCACCTCATCGGCTACCACAGCAAAACCGCGCCCGGCATCACCGGCCCGCGCCGCTTCAATCGCTGCGTTCAACGCCAGCAGGTTGGTCTGTTCGGCAATCGAACGGATCACATCCAGCACCTTGCTGATATCGCGCACCTGGCCCGCCAGCTGCTCGACTTCGGAGGCGGTGTTGGTCACGTCATCAGCCAGATGGCTGATCGAGTCCACGGTCTGGCGTACCTGCTCACGGCCATGTATCGCCGTACGATTGGACTCGCTGGACGCCTCGGAGGTGCTGACGGCGTTACGCGCCACCTCTTCCACCGCGCTGGTCATCTGATTGACCGCCGTAGCGGCCTGCTCGATCTCGTTATTCTGCTGGTGCAAGCCGCGGGTCGAATCCTCGGTTACCGCGCTGAGCTCTTCCGAGGCGGAGGCAAGCTGGCTGGAAGAATCGGAAATATTCTGAATGGTGCTGCGCAGGCTCTGCTGCATACTTTTCAAGGCAGTCAGCAAGCGCGCGGGCTCATCGCTGCCCTGCACATCGATTGCCTGGGTCAGGTTGCCGCCCGCCACCACTTCGGCAATCCGCACCGCCTCGGTCAGCGGCGCGACGATACTGCGCGTCAGCAGCAGCGCCAGAATCACTGTCAGGCCAAGCGCCGCCGCTATCATCACGATCACCCACAAGCGTGCGCGGGCAAATACCTTATCCGCATGCTCAGCCGCTGCAGTGGCACCGCCCCGGTTAATGCTCAAGAGGCCGGCCAGTGCCTTGACCATGCTATCGGCGTGGCTGTTAAGCGGACCATTGGCCACCGCTAGGGCCGCATCCAGATCGTTCTGCCGCACCGCCTCGACGACCTTGCTTTGCTCCTGCAGATAACTCCTTTCCGCCTGTTTGAAACTGTCGTAAAGCGCCTTTTCTTGCGCGCTACTAATCAGCTTTTCATACTCGCCGTCCGCCTTGCTCAACACACGCTTGAGCTCTTCGACGCGAGCCAGGTTTTGTCGGGTTATGGTCTCATCGGTATTGAGCATCAGGCGCAAGGTCAGCTCGGACAACTGCAGAATGTCCTGATTCATCTCGCCCAGACTCAGAACGCTGGGCAGCCAGTTGTCATTCACCTGGCCCGAGTCCTTGTTCATCTCCGCCATTTGCAGCAGCGAAAACCCGCCAAGTAGAAGCAGCAGCAGTGCAACCAGACCAAAGCCAAGGGACGCTCTGGGTGCAATATTGAGGGTTCTTAAGGTCATCATGGCACTCCTTGACGATCTCCAGCGTTGTATCAACGCATATCGCCCCCAAGCCCATGAGCACATCAAGACTTCAGCCAATGCTAACTGAGCTAATAAAACTATAGACCCATACCCTCCCCTTGAACTTTTAAATCGGCATATAAAGGCCGCCTCGATAGGCCGCTCCCCTGCCACACGGCCTCTGCTGATGTCACCGTCACCCTTTCAGGCATGAGGCGAGATATCTTCAGGTAAGAACGCAATCCTTCACCACACGACCGTCGGATTTACGCAGCCTGATCCTTGACCACAAGAGCTTCGCGGTTTTATGCCCGCTCGCCCTGATCAGCCTCGCCTTCTATCCGGTTCTTGTACATCGGCCCCTCATGGCTTCGATCCGCGGGGGTCACCCTCATGTCGTTGCGCGTCACTTCGTGCGCTGTGCTCAGCTTACGGCGGGGCTTTCACCCACAAGAGTGCGCCCATGCTGGGCGCACATAAAAAAGGCCACCCCGAGGGGCGGCCTTTGTTGGTCTGGCCCTCAGGCCGCTTCTTCCACTTCTGCAGCGGCCGGTTTGCTCTTGAAGCGCGGCAGCAGCATCGGCACCCGCTGGCGATAGCTGTGGTACTGCGGGTGCGCCTTGAGCAGGTCGTGCTCCTCGAACAGGATCGCCACGAGGATATAGACGCTAGTCACCAGGGAGAACAGCAGGTGGGTAGCGCTCATGTGCGGGGTGCACCAGAAGGCGAAGAACCAGCCCAGGTACAGGGGATGGCGCACCAGCTTGTAAGCCCCCGGGGTCTTGAACGGCAGGCTGGTGTAGGGCTTGCCCAGCAGTTGCAGCCAGACCTGACGCAGACCGAACAGATCGAAGTGGTTGATCAGGAAGGTGCTGTACAGCACCAGCGCCCAGCCGAAGCCGAAACCGGCGTTGAGCAGCAGCCGACCGCTACGGTTTTCGATCTCCCAGATCACCCCGCCCAGGGGCTGCCAGAAATAGAACAGGGCAATCAGCGCCAGGCTGGAGAACAGCACATAGGTACTGCGCTCGGCCGCCTCGGGGATGATCCGCGTCCACTGCGCCTTGAAGGCGGGTCGCGCCATCACGCTGTGCTGAATGGCAAACACCGCCAGCAGCAGCACGTCGATGACCAGGGCATTGCCGAACGGCATCTGCGGCGCACCGTCGATGGTGCGCGGCACCATCGGCAGGTTGCCGCCAACGCCGCTGGCATAGAGAAAGGTGGCGAAAAACACCGCATAACTGCCGATGCCGTAGAGAAAGATGATAAGGCGTTTCATGGTGTGGCCCTCATGGCGCGCGCCCTCCCGGGAACCGCGCGACGGGTGGATTAGGCGAATGCGTGACTGGCGTCGAGTACGCTGCTGACTTCGTTGATGCTGTCTGCGGGGAAACCGCTGATCTGGGCATGGCGACGGATCAGCTCGGGGCTCTGCGCCAGGTAGATACAGAACAGCTTGTCCTCGGTGACATAGGAGTGCAGCCACTGGATTTCACTGCCCAGGCCCTTGAGGACCTGATGGGAATGCAGGGCGGCGCGGCTCAACTCGCTTGCGCTCATCTGTCCGGCATAAGGGATGTGTCGTTCAATGACATAGCGTTTCATGGTGGTGTTCCTGCCTCGTGATCGGGATGCTGCAGGGGCTGCAGTCGAGGTCAGGTTGCACCGCCTTTGTATCGGCCCGATGGCGGCCGGTTGTGCCTTTGTAAAGCCTTGGTTTCAGTCGGTTTCAGCCGGCAGATTGGCGCGCAGCCAGGCGTACAGCTCGGCCTGATCCAGGGGTTTGTGCAGCAACACGCGCACGCCCTGGGCCAGCACCTCGGCCTCGCTCAGGCGGTCACTGAAGCCGGTGTAGAGGGCGATCGGCATATCGGCGCGGGCCGCCAGCAAACGGCGCGCCAGCTGCAGACCGGTCAGGCGCGGCATGCACTGGTCGACAATCACCAGATCCCAGGCATAGGGGTCGGCCAGCAGCGCGGCCGAGGCCTGCTCGGCATCGCACCACAGGCGCACCTCCAGCCCCCACTGGCCAAGGCGCTCGGCCATGAATTCGCCGACCGAACGCTCATCGTCGACCACCGCCAGGCGGCCGTGCAGGGCCGGCCAGACCTGCCCTGCGTGCATGGCCGGCGGGCGCTCCGGGGGCTGCGCCCGGGTTTCGACCAGCGCCGGAATCAGCACCTGAAAACAGGCCCCGTAGCCGGCCTGGCTGTGCACCAGCAGGTGCCCGCCATACTCGTGGACGATGCCGTGCACCAGCGACAGGCCCATACCGCTGCCCTGCCCCGCGGCCTTGGTGCTGTAGAAGGGTTCGAACATACGGCTCTGCACGCTTTCGCTGATGCCGGGCCCCGAGTCTTCCACCTCCAGCAGCAGGTAGTCGCCGGCCAGCGGTTGCTGGCAGGAGGCGCAGACGCCCCGGGCCTGCCTGAGCCGACGCAGGGCGATATGCAGGCGGCCGACACTGCCCATGGCATCGCGGGCGTTGATGCAGAGGTTCATCAGCACCTGCTCCAGCTGCACCGGATCGAACAGCGCCGCCGGCAGATCCTGGGCCAGCTGCATCTCGATCTCGACACTGGCCGGCAGCGTCGACTGCAACAACTGGCGGAACTCGCCGATCAGCTTGCCCAGGGCCAGCGGCTGCGGCTGGCCGCGGCTGCCACGGCTGAAGGTGAGCATCTGCTGGATCAGGTCGCGGGCCTTTTCCGCCGAGTGCTGTACCCGCGCCAGGTAACGGCACAGGCGCTCGTCGCCCTGGCTCTCGGCCAGTTCTTCGGCCATGACCGTATAACCGAGCATGCTGGTCAGCAGGTTGTTGAAATCATGGGCCACGCCACCGGTCAGATGGCCGATGGCTTCCATGCGCTGGGCCTGACGCAGTTGCTGCTCCAGGGCGGCGCGCTGCTGCTCGGCCTCCTGGCGCTCGGTGATATCGCGCAGAAAGCCGATAAACTGCGGCCCGGCATGGCCCTGCACCACGGAGATCGCCAGCTCGGCCGGAAAGCTCTGGCCATTGGCGCGTTGCGCCGTCACCTCCACCCGGCGACCGAGAAAGGGCCCTTCGGTGGTGTCGAGATAGTGCTGCAATCCTTGCGCATGGGCCGCCCGCATCGGCTCCGGAATAAGCATCTGCGCCAATGGTCGGCCCATCACCTCCTCGCGGCGTAAACCGAAGCACTGCTCGGCGGCAGGGTTGAAGGTGGTCACCCGGCCCTCGGCGTCCATACCGATAATGCAGTCCAGGGCGCTGCCGACTATGGTGCGGTACTGCTGCTCGCTGGCGCGCAGGGCGTTTTCGGCTTCCTTGCGCTGGGTGATCTCCCGGGTAAAGGCGAGGATGCGGTCGATACCGGCGATGCTCGCCCGCTTCAGACAGACCTCATCCCAGTGCAGGCTGCCGTCGCGATTACGCCTGAGCCACTCGAAGCGCTGCGGCCCGCTGTCGCGTGCCCGGGCCAGCCACTCGATGGCCTCCACGCCGGTATAGGGCGGGTAACCGGCACTGAAGGCCTCGATTGGCAGCTTGAGCATTTCCGCATGGCTGTAGCCGTAGAGTTCACAGGCCCGCGGATTGATGTCGACCAGCGCCCCGCTGTCCAGGTCATGGACGAAAATGGCGTCCTCCGAGGAGTCGAAGATCGAGCGATAGCTGGCCTCGGCATCCCGGCGCTGCAGTTCGGCGGCGGCGCGCACCGAAAAGATCCGCAGCACCGACTCGACCCGGCTGCGCGCCGGCAACGCCCGGCTATGGGCCACGGCAATCAGCCCCAGGGGCCGGCCGTCGCTGGCGAACAGGGGGTAGCCGGCGTAGCTGTCGAGGTGGAACTGACGCAGGCTTTCGTCACCGGCGTAGTGCGTGCCCAGGTCCTTCTCGACCAGATGGAAGGCCTTGCCGAATACATCCTGGCAGGGCGTGCCGGCCAGCGGATAGCTTACGTTGGGGTACAGGTTGCCGGCGTGGTAGAGCGCCAGGGTGGTCAGCTGGCCCGGTGCGCAGACCCGGCTGACGAAGGCGAAATCGGCGTGCAGCGAACGCGCAAGATAGCGTGCAATGGCCTCGAACACCTCATCGCCGGTGGCCGCCGAAACGCCCAGGGCGACATGCCGCAGGGCGTCCTCGACCCCCTTGCGCTCGCTGATATCGGTGGAAATGCCGCATACCGCTATCACCCGCCCCCGGGCATCGAACAGCGGGAACTTGCTCGACAGATAGACCCAGCTGCGCTGCTCCAGCAGCAGCTGTTCTTCGAACTCGATGGAATGGCCCAGGCTGACCACGCTCAGGTCATTGCTGCGCAGGGCATCGGCCACCGGAGCGGCAAACAGCTCATGGTCGCTGCGTCCCAGCACCTGCTCGGCGCGCAGCTGGAAGAAGCGCTCGAAGGCCGGGTTGACCAGGCGGTAACGCCCCTCCAGGTCCTTGATATAGATAACCGCGCTGCTGTTGTCGACGATCTGCCGCAGCGGGTGGTCAGGATCGCTGGTGACCAGTGATGGGAGCGGCTGCTGCATGGCTTACCTCCGCACGCGAGCTATGTGCGCAGTATAGAAAGCCGGGCCAGGCTGACCGCCGCCGACAACCGCATTGAAACAATTGAAACAGAGGCTGTTCTCGGCACCTGTTTAGGCTCTGGCGAGCCAGGCCATGTCTAACCCCGTATCGCCGACGCGCAGCAGTCGTAAACAGGTTCTCAGCGCGCCCTGGCGGACACCAGCATATACCCCACCCCGCGTACGGTGCGGATGATCTGGGGCTTCTCCGGGTCGTCCTCGAGCTTGCGGCGCAGGCGCGCGATGCGGATATCGATGGAGCGGTCGAAGGGGTTCCAGTCGCGGTTCTGCGTCAGGTTGAGCAACTGATCCCGCGACAGCGGCCGGTCGGGACGCTGGGCGAAGGCCTGCAGCAGGTCGAACTCCATGGCCGTCAGCTCGACCTCGGCAGCGTGCTCGTCGAGCAACTGGCGGCGCTGCAGATCCAGCACGAAGCGGCCCAGGCGAATGCCGTCCTGCTCCTGAGCAGGTTCTTCGCGATCCTCGCGCCGGTAGCGGCGCATCACCGTCTTGACCCGCGCCAGCAACTCGCGCGGGTCGAAGGGTTTGGCCAGGTAGTCGTCGGCCCCCACTTCCAGGCCGATAATGCGGTCCAGCGGGGTGCCGGCACCGGAAATCATGATCACCGCCAGATCATGGTGCTCGCGCAGAAAGCGCGCCAGGCTCAGGCCGTCCTCGCCCGGCAGGCCGACATCCAGCAGCACCAGATCCGGCAGTTCAAGCTGCAGGGCCTGACGCAAGGCGGCGCTGTCGGCGCAGCCCTGCACCCGGTAGCCATGCGCGCCGAGGTAGTCCTGCAGCAACTGCCGCACCTCGGCATCATCGTCGACCACCAGCACCCGCCACTCGCCTGCCATGCCCCGAAGCCCTCGCGGTAATCTTCACAGCATAGTCAGGCGCGGCGCAGTCGGTGTTTCAACGGACCTCGAAGCGCTGTTCGAGCAACTTGCGATCATCCTGAAACACCATGAAGTGCCACTCTCCTGGCACCACTTCATGAGGCTCGGTGAACTCGAAGGCCATGACGTCCTGGGCCGCTCCGGGCACCAGCTTCTGCACCACGACGAACTTGTCGTGGTGCGTACCTTGCGGGGTTACCACACCTGGCGTGAGGTACAGCAGAGTCAGTGGCGAATCATCGGCCATCTTGCCGGCCAGGCTGTAACGCATGCCGAACTTGGTGCCGAGCTTGGCCGGGATCACCGCACCGGGCTCGATCGGCTGATTGCTGCGGGTCAGTACCCGGTCGCCAGCCTGAAAATCCTCATAGTCGCTGGCGAAAACGCCGTACTCGACCGGTCCCTCGACCCGCACCTCGGCCCGGGCCAGACCGCTTGCCAGCAGGCAGGCCGCCAGTGCAGTGAAAACGCTGTAATGCATGGTTCGCTCCTGGTTATGGATGGCGCGAGCCTATGACGTAGCTGTGACAGGAACATGACAGGCCTACTCGGCCAGCTGCTCCTGCACCCGACGGGGCAATACGGCGAGGAAGTTGTCCCGCGCGACCCGCTGCGCGACCGCGGCCGGCAAGGCATCGAGAAAGGGCCGATAGCCGTCCATATAGTCCTTCAGGCTGTCAAAACGCCCCACCACATCGGAGCCGAGCATAAAGCGCTCGGGATAGCGCTTGACCAGCTTGAGCCAGTCGGCATCGGGCTTGCCCTGCTTGTCCAGCAGATAGGGCCTGAGCATGCTCCAGGACAGATCGATATAGAGGTTGGGGTATTGCTCAAGCAGGCGCTCCAGGGTCGGCAGAAGAAAATCCAGGCGCTGCTGGTGGCGATGGATCTCCATGCTGGTCCCGGCATGGGCCCAGATAAAGCGCACGTGCGGATGATTGCGCAGCGGGGTCTCGATTTCCTGCAGGTAGAGCGGGTTGCGCTCGCGCTTGGAGGTGATATTGGAGTGCAGCATCACCGGCAGGTCGTATTCGGCGGCCAGGTGGAAGACCCTGGCCAGGGCCTCGTTATCGGCCCGCGGGGCGTCGCCGTGGATCAGCGCCGTAAGGTCATCGTGGCGGGTGAAGATCTCGCCGATACCCTGCCAGAGCCCCGGGTCGAGTTCGAGCATGCGGCGGATATGCTCATCGGCATTCTTGTCGTTGGGGTTGAAGCCCGAAAGAAACGGATGGAAGCGCTTGCGCTGCGCCGCGGACAGCTGCTTGTAGGCATGGGCGATCAGCACATCGGTGGCACTGTACCAGTAGGCCTTGGCATCATCGCCGGCGTAGTAACGCGGGCGCTTGGGCTCGTTTTCGTCCCACTTCTTCGCCACCGGAATGCCCGAGAGCATGACATGGTCGATATTGGCCTCGGTCATGTGCTTGAGCAGCTTTTCCATGCCGGCGCTTTCCTGGAAGAAATCGACATAGTGCAGATGCGCGTCGCTGTAGCGGTAATCCCGCGCCTGCACCAGACCGCTGCACAGCGCGGCCAACAGACAAAGACTCAATCCTTTCAAAGCCAAAACCCACTCAAGACGTGAAGCCAATAGACTCACTACACTGGGCTCTAGTTCATCCATCAGGATGCTGGCACTGGCCGCAGCGCCGTGCCCACATTCAGCACAAGGAGCTCAAATGATCAGCATCAGCAATGAAAAAGGCCTGCTGCAGCGCATCAGCATCGGTCCACATACCCTGCACAGCGACGTGTCGGTGGAGCTGGGCGGCGAAGGTTCAGCCCCTGAACCCCATGACCTGTTCGACGCTGCGCTGGGCGCGTGCAAGGCGCTGACCCTGGCGCTGTATGCCAAGCAGCGTGGTTTGCCGCTGGAAGGCCTCGACGTCAAGCTCAAGCGCGATGACAGCCAGGAGCGTCAAGGCATCTACCGTCTGGATGTCGAACTGACCCTGCATGGCGCGCTGGATGACGCGCAACGCCAGCAACTGCTGCGCGTCGCCGATAAATGCCCGATTCACAAACTGATGACCAGCAGCGAGGTTCAGGTCAGCACTCAGCTAAGCGAGGGCGCGTAATGAGCGACTTTCTGCTGATCCAGCCGCGCGCGGAAAACCTCGGCGGACAACCTATCCTGCGTCCCCTGCCCTCGGCCAAATGCCGCAGCGTCGGGCCGTTCGTGTTCTTCGACCATATTCTGGAAAACACCTACCCGGCCGGCAGCGGCATGAATATCAACCAGCACCCGCATATCGGCCTGTCCACCCTCACCTACCTGTTCGAGGGGCAGTTGCAGCACAAGGACAGCCTCGGCTCGGATCAACTGGTCAGCCCCGGCGAAGTCAGCTGGATGACCGCAGGCCGTGCCGTCGCGCATATCGAGCGCACACCGCAGGCTCTGTGGCAAAGCGGCTCGCACATGCATGGCCTGCAGGTCTGGCTGGCCATGCCCGCCGCTGAGGAGCAAGGCGAACCCAGCTACAGCCACCACCCCGCCGACAGCCTGCCGCGCAGCACCAGCATGGGCGTGGACATCTGCCTGATTGCCGGCACCGGCTTCTGCCTGCAATCGCCAGTGCCGGTGCTGTCGCCCACTGTCTATGCCGAGATCAAGCTGGCCGCAGGCAGCGCACTGCAGATTCCCGCCGAGCATGCCGAACGCGCGCTGTACCTGATCGACGGCGAAGCCACACTGGACGACCAGCAACTGCCGCTGCGCGGCTTGCTGGTGCTGCCCGAAGGCGAAACCTACACCCTCAGCGCCTGCAGCGAGAGCCACCTGGTGCTGATTGGCGGCGCACCGATTGGCCCACGGCGGATCAACTGGAATTTCGTCGCCAGCGACCCGGCCCTGATTGATCAGGCGCGTGAACGCTGGGCCGCGCAGGACTGGCCAACCGTGCCGGGCGAGCACGAGCGCATCGAGCTACCACGCTGACGGAGAAAATTTGTTGCACTCCCGAGACATCCAAAGCGCAGGTGCTCGGGTATAACCCTTGGCACGCTCACACACTCAGGAACCCTGTGCATGGCGCAGCCGCTGTTTGATTACGAAAGCCATCTGGAAGCCTGCGCCCAGCAGGATGAACGGGCATTCCAGGCGCTCTACCAACAGGAGGCTGCGCAAATGCTCGGGTTGGCCATCACCCTGCTCGGCCGCCGTGATCAGGCTGAGGACTGTGTGCATGATGCCTTTGTGCAGATCTGGCGCAATGCCCAGCGCTTTCAGCGCGCGCTTGGCAGCGGCCGTGCCTGGATCTACAGCATCCTGCGTTACCGCGCGCTGAATCAGCTGCGCAGCCGTGGTCGCACGATGGAGATGGATGACGACTTTATCGAGCGCGCCGCCGACGACAGCCCACAGGCCGCCGAGCTGCTGGAGCAGCAAGGTGAACAGCAGCAACTGCGCCGTTGCCTGCAAGGTATCGAACGCAACCGCCGCCACCCGATCCTGCTGGCCTTCTACCGCGGCCTGACCCATGAACAGATCGCCAACCGCCTGACCACCCCGCTGGGTACCATCAAAGGCCGTATACGCGCAGGTTTGCGCGCATTGCAGGAGTGTTTGCAAGCATGATTGCGCAGCAACCTGCCGAACGCCGCGCCTTGATCGGCGAATACGTTCTGGGCCTGCTCGATGAAGCCGAAGCAGCCGAGGTGCGCGAGTTGATCGAGCACGACAACGACGCCGCGCAAATGGCCCTGCAATGGCAACAGCACTTTCTCGAACTGAGCGATCAGCTACCGCCGCAAACACCCTCGGCGCAGTTATGGCAACGCCTGCAGGACAGCCTCGGCCTGACGCCAGCCGTCAGCCGGGTAAACAGCTGGCTGACCTGGTGGCAAAGCCTGACCACCTGGCGCCTCACCAGCGCCGCCCTGGCGCTTGCCTTGATCGTCGCGCTAATGCCTAACCTTTGGCGCACTGACATGACAGGCAATCGTTACACCGTGGTGCTGCAAGCCCCGGGTGAAGCGGCCAAGCCAGGCTGGGTGGTGCATGTTGATGGCAGTGGCAGCCTCCGTCTGCAACCGCTGCTGGAGGATCAGATCCCGGCCGATCGCTCGGTGCAATTCTGGACGTTGATCGACCCAGCCATAGGCCCGCGCTCCCTGGGCCTGGTCGAACCGGGTAAGCCGCTGCAACTGTCTGCCGAACAGATTGGCACCGTACAAGCCGGCCAGCTGTTCGAACTGACCCTGGAACCGGCCGGCGGCTCGCCCAAGGATCGGCCAACCGGCAAGGTGCTGTATATCGGCCGCGCGGTGATGGCCTCGGCCAACTGACAGGGGTTAAGCACGCCGCCGAATTTATTTTCAGGCGGCGACATCCAAGCGCTCACTCGTGGGTATAGCTATCAGGTGTTTCATCGAGGCACCTGCAAGGCGGGCCTTAGCCAGCCTTGCATCGATGCTGGATTACTACAGATGAGAGGACGCTTATGAACAGGCTCAATACCCTGCTGACCACCGCCGTTGCCACTGCCACCCTCAGCCTTGCTGCCGGCACCGCCAGCGCTGCAACCCTGCTGGCACTGGGTGCCGACGGTCAGCTGTTCAAGATCGACAGCGCCAGCCAGAAAATCACCGCAAGCATGCCCGCCAGCAGCCCAAGCCCACTGCGCGGCATCGATGTGCGCCCGGCCAACGGCATGCTCTATGGGCTGGGCAGCGACCATCAGCTCTACACCCTGGACCTGGCCACTGGCGCAGCCAGCAAGGTCGCCAGCCTGAACAAGCAGCTGCCGGGCAGCGGTCAGGCGGTCATCGACTTCAACCCGGTCGCCGACAAACTGCGCATGCTGGCCGCCGATGGCACCAGCTTCCGGGTCAATGTCGAAACCGGTGAAGTGGTGGTCGATGGCAGCGTGGCCTACGCCGCAGAAGGCCCCTACGCCGGCAAGAGCGCAGAAGTGGTCGCCGGTGCCTACAGCAACGCCTATGCCGGCACCCAAGCCACCGCCTTGTATAACGTCGACCTGGCCAGCAGCAGCCTGATGCTGCAGAACCCGCCGAACGATGGCATTCAGCAAGCCGTGGGCAAGATCGTTGATGGTCTGCAGAACGCAGCGCTGGATATCGCCAGCGACGGCAAGGGCGGCAACACCGCCTACCTGCTGACAGGCACTACGCTGCACACCCTGGATCTGGCCACGGGTAAGCCGACCACTCTCGGTGAGGTCGCCGACCTGCCGGGCAATATCATTGATATAGCCGTGCTGCCAGGCATGTAGAACCTATATCGAGTCTGCTGCGCGTCGGCGATACGGCGTTAAAAATGGCCTCGGAATGCTCATTTACAGCTCGTAAACTCCGCTTCCTCGGCCATTTTTGCCTTGTCTCGCTCTAGCTCGCGAGACTCGAAACAGGTTCTAAGCAAGGATGCGGGAAGGCCGCCCGGCCTTCCCGCTCACACCTTACTTGGCGAAGGTTTCCGCAAACAGATCATCCATGGCCTTGAAGGCACGCGCGGCCACCACCGGGTGGTACTCATTGCGCCCCGGCACATTGGCCACCGGGCTGGTGAAGGAATGCACCGCACCGCCGTAGCTGACCAATTGCCAATCGGCCTTGGCGGCTTTCATTTCCGCAATAAAGCCATCGACCTGCTCCTGCGGCACTGCCGGGTCGTCTGCGCCATGCAGCACCAGGACCGGTGCCTTGATGTTCTGCGCGTCATTTGGATTAGGCGTATCCAGGTTGCCATGGAACGAGACAAAGCCTTTCAGATCGGCCCCGGAGCGCGCCAGTTCCAGCACCGCTCCACCGCCGAAGCAGAAACCAATCGCCCCCAGTTTGCTGACATCCAGCGTCACCTGCGCAGTTTGCGCCTTGAGCACCTCAACCGCGGCTTGCGCACGTTTGCGCATCAACGGCCGGTCACTGCGCACCAGGGTCGCAGCGGCCTTGGCTTCATCGGCATTGGTCGGGCGCACGGCCTTGCCGTACATGTCGGCCATAAACACCACGTATTTATCACCGGCTGCGCGGGCGGCTTTCTTCGCCGAATCCTCGGTAACGCCCAACCAGTTGGGCACCATCAGCAGGCCCGGGCGCGGCGTGGTCACCGCATCGTCGTAGATCAGCAGGCCCTCGAAGGCTTCACCGTCGATTTCATAAGGCACCGGCTTGACTACCACGGCAGCTTCGGCGACACCAACCAGACCGGCCAGCGCCAAGGGTAAAAGTGATTTTTTCATCGCCCCGAATCCCTCTTGAATAAGTAGTCCTCAACAGTAGCCTCTGTACGCGCCGCGCCAAGAAAAAAGCCCGCTTGCGCGGGCTTAATTCTTTACGGCAGGTGTCAGGCAGACAGTTCGACCAGCAGCTTGTTCAGCCGCTGCACATAGGCGGCCGGATCTTTCAGGTTGTCGCCTGCGGCCAGGGCAGCCTGGTCGAAGAGGATATGGCTGAGGTCGGCGAAACGATCTTCATCTGCCTCGCCATCAAGCTTCTCGATCAGCGGGTGGCTTGGGTTGAATTCAAAGATCGGCTTGGACTCCGGCACTTTCTGCCCGCTGGCTTCGAGGATCTGGCGCATCTGCAAGCCCAGGTCCTGCTCACCAATGGCCAGAATCGCCGGCGAGTCGGTCAGGCGATGGGAAACGCGCACTTCAGCAACCTGCTCACCCAACGCAGTTTTCAGACGCTCGACCAGACCTTCTTTGGCCTTGGCGACTTCTTCCGCGGCCTTCTTGTCCTCTTCCGAGTCCAGGTTGCCCAGGTCCAGGTCACCGCGCGCCACGT
>CAZOEC010000059.1:0-28325 GCA_964578635.1 uncultured Pseudomonas sp. | reverse complement strand
CGGAAGACCAGGGCGCCGGCGACCAGGGCCTGATGTTCGGCTACGCCAGCAACGAAACCGACGTGCTGATGCCTGCGCCGATCCGCTTCTCCCACGCCCTGGTGCAGCGCCAGGCCGAAGCGCGCAAGTCCGGCCTGCTGCCGTGGCTGCGCCCGGACGCAAAATCCCAGGTCACCTGCCAGTACGAAAACGGCAAGGTGGTGGGCATCGACGCGGTGGTGCTGTCCACTCAGCACAACCCGGAAGTGTCGCTGGCTGATCTGCGTGAAGGGGTGATGGAACTGATCATCAAGCACGCCCTGCCGACCGAACTGCTGCACAAAGGCACCCAGTACCACATCAACCCGACCGGCAACTTCGTGATCGGCGGCCCGGTGGGCGACTGCGGCCTGACCGGGCGCAAGATCATCGTCGACAGCTACGGCGGCATGGCCCGCCACGGCGGCGGCGCGTTCTCCGGCAAGGATCCATCCAAGGTCGACCGTTCGGCCGCCTATGCCGGTCGTTATGTGGCGAAGAACATCGTTGCCGCGGGCCTGGCCGAGCGTTGCGAAATCCAGGTGTCCTACGCCATCGGCGTGGCCCAGCCGACCTCGATCTCGATCAACACCTTCGGCACCCACAAGATCGCCGAAGACAAGATCATCAAACTGGTGCGCGAGGTGTTCGACCTGCGCCCCTATGCCATCACCAAGATGCTCGACCTGCTCCACCCGATGTACCAGGAAACCGCGGCCTACGGCCACTTCGGCCGTACCCCGGAGCAGAAGACTGTCGGCGACGACAGCTTCACCACCTTCACCTGGGAAAAGACCGACAAGGTCGCCGACCTGCGCGCCGCCGCCGGCCTGTAAGGCCAAACCGGCTGCAGGAAAAACCCGCTACGGCGGGTTTTTTCTTGCCTCGACTTCCGACTCGCCGTGCTAAGGCGTCGGGGTAAACCAGTAGGCCGCCTTGTCGAAGGGATGGTTGGAAGAGAGGTGGGGGTTGGCGATCATCAGCATGCGCCGGCGCTCCAGGCCAAGCTGCTCGATGGTGGCGGCGTATTCTTCGGCGAACAGACGATCCAGGGTACCGTCGGCAATCAGCGCGAGCATGCCTTCCTCGACACGCTGCGCGCGCAACCGCCCCTCGTCGGTGCGGGCAAACCAGAAGTACACCGGCAACGGGTAATACAGCAGCAGTTCAGTCTCGATGGCCATCTGCGGGTATTGCGTGCGCCAATGCGCCAGCTCGCCGCTCACCTCACTCACGCCACGGCCGAAGGCATCGAAACGGCGCAGCATCAGCATATGGAACAGGCCCTCATAGCTGCTGCCGGTGACCACCGGTAATCCGGCCGCCTGATACACCGCCACATCGGACCATTCACGCTGCTGACCAAAACGCAGCTGGCGAAGCTGTTCAAGCGACTGAATACCGGTAAAACGCGGCTGATCGGCGGCCTGAATCAGGAACACCCGGTAACCGAGCAGGCCCTTGTCGACCGGGATCTTTACCGGCAGCAGGGCCTCTTCCAGGGTCTGCGTGGCATCCAGCACCAGGGTATTGAGGCCAACCTGCGGGCGCTGCATCTCGACCACCTGCAGCTTCTCGCTCATCGACAGGCCAGGTTCAAGCCGATAATCGCCGTATTTGCCTCGGGTAATCTCCAGTGCCGCACGCAGTACGCGCCAGTGATAGGCGTAGCGCTGGTCGCCCTCGGTTTCCGGGGCGTTGTGGATAAAGCGCCACTGCGGCGCAACATCCTCGGCCCCATGCACCGCAGCAAAGGGTGCAAGGCCTGCGACAAGCAGGCACAGGCAAACACGGCCAAGTCGAAGCAACCCCATTGGCATAAAGCCCCCACACAAACGCCAGAACTGACCCATCAAGCATAGCTGCTACGCTGAAAAAACCGCTTCCGAGCAAGGACGCTCAGCATGAAAGCCTCCATCGCGCTTCTCTTTACCGCCCTGACCCTCGACACTTGGGCCGCGCCCTGCCCCGACTGGCCGGCGCAACGCGCCAAGCTGGAAATCGCCGCGCTGAGCCAGCAACTGGCGGCCTGGGACGACGTCTACCATCGCCAGGGCGAATCACCGGTGGCGGACGAACTCTATGACCAGGCCAGCGCCAATCTGCAGCGCTGGCGCGCCTGCTTCCCCGCAGTAACAGTCGCCACGACCGATCCACTGCGCACCAGCAGCGGCCGCCATCGCCACCCCACCGTCCATACCGGCCTGCGCAAACTGGCCGATAGCGCCGCAGTGACAGCCTGGATCGCCAGTCGCAAGGACCTGTGGATTCAACCCAAGGTCGATGGCGTTGCCGTGACCCTGATCTATCGCCACGGCCAGCTGCAGCAGCTGATCAGCCGTGGCGATGGCCGCAGCGGTCAGGACTGGAGCGCCCACGCGCGCCACCTGCCGGCGCTTCCCGCGCAACTGCCCGAGCCGCTCGACCTGGTGCTGCAGGGCGAGTTGTACTGGCGCTTGTCGGCGCATATCCAGCGCAAGTCCGGCGGCCTCGGCGCACGCAGCAAGGTCGCCGGGCTGATGAACAAACAGAGGTTGACCGCCGCGGAAGCCGCCGGCATCGGCCTGTTTGTCTGGGACTGGCCAGATGGTCCGGCACTGATGCCCCAGCGCCTGCAGGAGCTGACTGAGCTGGGCTTTGCCGACAGCCAGCGCTTCAGCCAGCCGATCCGTAGCCTGGAGCAGGCCGCCCACTGGCGCGAGCGCTGGTACAACAGCGCCCTGCCCTTCGCCACCGATGGCGTGGTGCTGCGTCAGGGCCAACGCCCGGCGGCGGCGCGCTGGCAAGCCGAACCGCCGCACTGGGCCGTGGCCTGGAAATACCCGGTGAGCCAGGCCCTGGCAGTGGTGCAGGCGGTGGACTTTCGTATCGGCCGCAGCGGGCGCATCACCCCGGTGCTGCGGGTCCAACCGGTCAGGCTGGATGACCGACGCATCGAATATGTCAGCGCCGGCTCGCTGCAACGCTGGCAAACCCTGGATATTCGCCCGGGTGATCAGGTGGTGATCCGCCTCTCCGGCCTGACCATCCCGACGCTGGACAGCGTGCTCTGGCGCACCCAGCAACGCGCCGCACTGCAGGTACCCGACCCTGCGGCCTATCACCCCCTGAGCTGCTGGCGTGCCACCCCGGCCTGCGCCAGCCAGTTCCGCGCGCGCCTGGCCTGGCTTAGCGGCAAACAGGGTCTGGCGTTGCCGGGTGTGGGCCCCGGCACCTGGGAAAAACTGCTGCACGCACAACGCCTGAACAGTCTGCTCGACTGGCTGCACCTCTCAAGCGAGCAGCTCAGCAACGTGCCTGGCCTCGGCCCACGCAGCTCCGCCGCGCTGCAGCAGAGTTTCCGCCTGGCTCGCGAACGGCCCATGCAGGACTGGCTGCGCGCCCTCGGCCTGCCGCTCAATGGCGATCTGGTTCTTGACGCCGACTGGGACAGCCTGGCCCAGCGCAGCCTAGCCGACTGGCAACGCCAAGCCGGCATCGGCCCACAGCGGGCGGCGCAATTGCGGGCTTTCTTTCAGCATCCGGAAGTGCAGGCCCTGCGCGCCCAACTGCGTGCGGCGCAGATAGCGGGGTTCTGAGCGATCGTCAGAAGGCGCGAAACTCTTCATGACAGGCCTTGCAGCTGTCCTCGACCCGTTGCATCGGCGCGGCCAGCGCCTCGGGGGTCAAGGGTTGCGCGGCGGTGGCTACAACCAACGCTGCGGTGCTGGCCTCCATCGCCTGGGCCAGTTCCTGAAAGCGTGCCTGACGCTGCCAGACGTCATCCTTGGCGCGGCTTTCATCACCGTCTTCGCGCACCTGGGGGAAGTGCTGCCAGGGCGTGCGGGTCAGTTGATCAAGCTCGGCCGCGCCATCGACAAAGGCCTGCGTCTTGAAGGCAATCCGCCCGCGCAGCATGCCGCCGAGGTCTTCGCTGACCTTGAGCATCTGCTTGAAGATGGTCTGGCGCTGGCCTTGCGGCGAATTGGGGTCGACACCGCCGCAGCCACTCAGGGCCAGCGCCAGCACAACGAGGGACAGGGTTTTAAACTTCATAACACCTTCAGAGCCAACAACCGGGTGGATAACGGGCGACAGTATCGTCACCCGCTAGCCTGCGGCCAAGCGTGGTGTTTTGCCGCAGATGACAAAAGCTGTGCGGGCTCTGCAGCGCAGACGTTAAGCCGAGACTACAAACAGGCTGATGATCAGGCCCATATTGGCGAACCACACCAGCGAACGCAGCGTCGCCCAGTCGGCCAGGTAGCAGAGGAAGTAGAGGATACGGCTGACGACAAAGGCAATCGCCAACTGGTCGATCAGCGACTGCTCGGCCCCGCCGGCCAGGTGGGCGATGATCACCGCGGCGGAGAATGCCGGAGTGACTTCGAAGCTGTTGAGCTGGGCATTATTGGCGCGTCGGCCGAGGCCACTGAGGTTATCCAGTAGCGCCCGCGGATCGTGGTTGTGCCGCGGGCTAAAGCCGCCACTGACGGCCTTGGCGGTGGCAGTGGACAGGTAAGGCAGAAACAGCGCAACCAACACGCACCAGTAGGCAATTGTCATGGGCACTCCATAGCTTGGGGACAGCGGGCCCCAAGCTTGTACTGCCGACCAGCGGTCGTCCATCGCCTAATCGCAACCATTCGATGGCGTATCGGCCAATCAGGCCGCCAGCTTGCCCTTGGCCAGCGCCACGGAGGCCGCGAGCATCGCCCGCAGCAGCACCGCACAGCCGGCGGCCAGATCCGCCGGCGCAGCATTCTCGATCTCGTTATGGCTGATGCCGCCCTCGCAGGGTACGAAGATCATTCCGGCCGGGCCCAGCTCGGCGAGAAAGATCGCGTCATGCCCGGCACCGCTGACGATATCCATATGCGACAAGCCCAAACCCGCCGCCGCGCCACGCACCGCTTCGACGCAGCCCTGATCGAAATACAGCGGCGGGAAATCCGCCGTCGGCGTCAGTTCGAAACTCAGGCCGTGCTTGGCGCAGGTCGCCTCGATTACCCCACGCACTTCGTTGATCATCGAATCCAGCCGCGCCGGCTCCAGGTGACGGAAGTCCAGGGTCATACGCACCTCGCCCGGAATCACATTGCGCGAGCCGGGATAAGCCTGCAGACAACCGACGGTGCCACAGGCGTGCGGCTGGTGCTCCAGCGCCACCCGGTTGACCGCCGCGACCACGGCCGCCGCGCCGACCAGCGCATCCTTGCGCAGGTGCATCGGCGTTGGCCCGGCATGGGCCTCGACGCCTTTGAGATTCAGATCGAACCATTTCTGCCCGAGTGCGCCGAGTACCACGCCGATGGTCTTGCCCTGGTCTTCGAGAATCGGCCCCTGCTCGATATGCGCCTCGAAATAGGCACCCACCGCATGGCCGGTCACCGCGCGAGTGCCGGCGTAGCCGATGGCATTCAAGGCATCACCGACGCTGATGCCTTCGGCATCGCGCTTGGCTAGGGTTTCTTCTAGGGTGAATTTCTCGGCAAACACGCCCGAGCCCATCATGCAGGGGGCGAAGCGCGAGCCCTCCTCGTTGGTCCACACCACCACTTCCAGCGGCGCTTCGGTCTGCACGCCGAGATCATTCAGGGTGCGCAGCACCTCGACGCCGGCCAGCACACCGAAACATCCGTCGAACTTGCCGCCGGTGGGCTGGGTGTCGATATGGCTGCCGGTCATCACCGGTGGCAGCGCGGCGTTGCGCCCGGGACGACGGGCGAAGATATTGCCGACGCCATCGACCGTCACCGTGCAGCCGGCCTCCTCGCACCAGCGCACGAACAGGTCGCGCGCCTGACGGTCGAGGTCGGTCAGGGCCAGACGACAGACCCCGCCCTTGACGGTGGCCCCGAGCTGGGCCAGCTCCATCAGCGATTGCCACAGGCGCTCGCTGTTGATATGCGGCTGGCTGGATTGCAGGACGTCAACGGCAGTGTTCATGGTGATCTCCTCGGACTTTCTAGTTGTCTGTGACACGCCCGCGGCATCGGGGCGCGTCTGCTGGATCGCATCGCGGGCATGGACTAGGCGTCCCCGCCGCCCCTACAGGTACGGGCTTTGCCTTAAACCGGTGCCTTGGCCGCTATCGGCTGGGCGCTACGTAAACTGCACAGGGCGAAATAGATCAGCCCGCCCAGGAAGGAGCCGGTAAACCAGCCGTAGTCGTAGAACCAGCTGAAGGCGCTGCTGCCCAGTGACATCAGGGTCAGCGCCACCGGCACGGCGAAGGCGGCAAAACCGATCCAGTTCCACGCCGGGTACACGTCATCGCGGTACAGGCCAGCCAGGTCGAGGCGCTGTTTCTTGATCAGGAAGTAGTCCACCACCATGATCCCGGCAATCGGTCCCAGCAGGCTGGAATAACCCAGCAGCCAGTTGGAATACACGCTTTCCAGGCTCAGGTCGGAGACCAGCAGGCCCAGCTTCTTCAGCAGCTCGTGGCCCATCAGGCCAAGACCGATCAGGCCGGTAAGGATCACCGCCTTGGTGCGGTTGATCAGCTTGGGCGCGATGTTCTGGAAGTCGTTGGTGGGCGAGACGATATTCGCCGCGGTGTTGGTCGACAGGGTGGCGACGATGATCAGCGCCATGGCCAGGGCGACCCAGCCGGGGCTCTGGATATGGCCGATCAGGCTGACCGGATCGGAGACGGTTACCCCTACCAGAGAAGCCGAGGCGGCGGTCATCACTACACCGAGGGCGGCAAACAGGAACATGGTCAGCGGCAGGCCGATCACCTGGCCGATGATCTGGTCCTTCTGACTCTTGGCGTAGCGGCTGAAGTCAGGAATGTTCAGCGACAGGGTGGCCCAGAAACCGACCATGGCGGTCAGGCCGGCGAGGAAGTAACCGGTCACGCTGGCACCCTCGGGGCGATTGGCCGGCTGCGCCAGCAGTTCGCTCATCGACACATTGGGCAGCGCCCACACCAGCAGGCCGGCACCGACCAACACCAGCAGCGGCGCGGAAAGGGTTTCCAGCCACTTGATCGACTCGGCACCGCGCAGCACCACCCACAGATTGAGCACCCAGAAAATCATAAAGCCGATCACCTCACCGGTGCCGCCCAGGCTCTTCCAGCCCTCGAAGATCGAACCGAGCAGCAGGTGAATGGCCAGGCCGCCGAACATGGTCTGAATACCAAACCAGCCGCAAGCCACCACGGCGCGAATCAGACAGGGCACGTTGGAGCCGATCACTCCGAACGAAGAGCGCAGCAGCACCGGAAAGGGAATGCCGTACTTGGTGCCGGGGAAGGCGTTCAGCGTCAGCGGAATCAGCACGATGATATTGGCCAGCAGAATCGCCAGCAGCGCTTCGCCCACCGACAAACCAAAGTAGGCGGTCAGTACGCCACCCAGGGTGTAGGTCGGCACGCAGATCGACATGCCGACCCACAGCGCGGTGATATGCCACTTGTTCCAGGTGCGCTCATGCACCTTGGTCGGGGCGATGTCGTGGTTATAGCGCGGGCTGTCGAGTACGTCGGGGCCAGCGGCCAGTTCGTACAAGCCATCGCGTTCGGTCACTTGCGATCTGCTCTGTTGCATGGGCCTCTCCAGTCATTGTTCTGATTATTCGCTCATCGGGCTTAACCGCCGCCGGGCAGTGGTTGCACTACCAAACAGCCGTTCGCGATGGCCGGAGTACATTTCCATCTCAGGGCCGGCCAGCTTGGTAGCGACGGCTATCAATAAGCGTGCCGGGAACCTGTTCAACTCATCTATCACTCAAGGCAAAAACGGCTAATCACTTGTTTTATAAGGCTTTCAATAAACCAAGCGGGTTTGCATCACCTGCTCTGCCGGGCCGTTCTCGACCCAGCGCGCAAGTCTGTCTGCCCAGTCAGGATTCAAAGTGGTGCAGGCAACTATTTTTTCTGCCGCCACCGCCTGCTCGCCACCTGGTTCAAACGCCTGATTTTGCATAGGAAATCTTGACCATATTTGGTTCTTGTCAAGTGCGTCAAAATGGTGAGCGGCTGCACCATTTTGCAGATTTTTAGTTTTTTATGTTTATTTTCAATAACTTATAAACACAAAGAAAGGCTAAAAAATAATCTTGATCAATCCACAAGCAGCGACTAGATTCAATTCCTGTCAGGCATGACAGGAATACAGACCGCTCGCCTGGCAGGCCATAACACCAAGAACCGGCACGCACCGGTCAGCCTGAGAGGAACTCGCTATGTCGCTGTTGATCCGTGGTGCCACCCTGGTCACCCATGAGGAAAGCTACCGCGCCGATCTGCTCTGTGCAGACGGCCTGATCCAGGCCATTGGCGACAACCTCGACGCCCCCGCGGGCTGTCAGCTACTCGATGGCAGCGGCCAGTACCTGATGCCCGGCGGCATCGACCCGCACACCCATATGCAATTGCCCTTTATGGGCACGGTGGCCAGCGAAGACTTCTTCAGCGGCACCGCTGCCGGTCTGGCTGGAGGCACCACTTCGATCATCGACTTCGTGATTCCCAACCCGCAGCAATCGCTGCTGGAAGCCTTCCACACCTGGCGCGGCTGGGCGGAGAAGTCCGCCTCCGACTATGGCTTTCATGTCGCCATCACCTGGTGGAGCGACGAGGTCAGCTGCGAGATGGGCGAGCTGGTGGCCAAGTACGGGATCAACAGCTTCAAGCACTTTATGGCCTACAAGAACGCCATCATGGCCGCCGACGACACCCTGGTGGCGAGCTTCGAGCGCTGCCTGGAGCTGGGCGCGGTGCCCACCGTGCATGCCGAGAACGGCGAGCTGGTCTATCACCTGCAACAGAAACTTCTGGCCCAGGGCCTCACCGGGCCGGAAGCGCACCCGCTGTCGCGGCCCTCGCAGGTTGAAGGCGAAGCCGCCAGCCGCGCCATTCGCATCGCCGAAACCCTCGGTACGCCGCTGTATCTGGTGCACGTATCGACCAAAGAAGCCCTGGATGAAATCACCTACGCCCGCGCCAAAGGCCAGCCGGTGTACGGCGAGGTGCTGGCCGGCCATCTGCTGCTGGACGACAGTGTGTACCGTCACCCCGACTGGCAGACCGCCGCCGGTTATGTGATGAGCCCGCCGTTCCGTCCGCGCGGCCATCAGGAGGCACTCTGGCGCGGCCTGCAATCGGGCAACCTGCACACCACCGCCACCGACCACTGCTGCTTCTGCGCCGGGCAAAAAGCCGCCGGCCGCGATGATTTCAGCAAGATCCCCAATGGCACGGCAGGGATTGAGGACCGTATGGCGGTGCTGTGGGATGAAGGGGTCAACAGCGGCAAGCTGTCGATCAACGACTTCGTCGCGCTGACCAGCACCAACACCGCGAAAATCTTCAACCTGTTCCCGCGCAAAGGCGCGCTGCGCGTCGGTGCCGACGCCGACCTGGTGCTCTGGGACCCGCAGGGCACAAGGACCATCTCGGCCAAGACGCATCACCAGCAGGTCGATTTCAACATCTTCGAAGGCAAGACCGTGCGAGGCGTGCCCAGCCACACCATCAGCCAGGGCAAGCTGGTCTGGGCCGATGGTGAGCTGCGCGCCGAACGCGGTGCCGGCCGCTATATCGAGCGACCGGCCTACCCGGCGGTGTTCGACCTGCTCAGTAAACGCGCGGAGCAGAACCGCCCGACTGCCGTCGAGCGCTAAGTCAGGGACACAGAAGAACCTGTGGGAGGGGCCGGGCGGCGTACCGCTTCAGCCGCGAAAATGTGGATAGCTCAGGAGCTGTCGCGGCTAAAGCCCCTCCCACAAAAAAACAACTGCAACCCATTCCACCACACCGGCCCGCAGAGGCTGGACGGCCGCTTATACGCTGTTAACTGCCCAATAAAAGCCACAAAACCGTGAGGCAATAACCGTGATAGACACCCTCAGCCATTTGCCGCGACCGGATGCCGGCACCGCCGAACTGGCCGATCGTTTCAGCGATCTGGCCCCGCCGCTCACCGCTCGCCAGGCCGCCCTGGAAAGTGCGCGCTGCCTATATTGCTACGACGCGCCGTGCGTTAACGCCTGCCCCAGCGAGATCGACATCCCCTCGTTTATCCGCAATATCCAGCAGGAGAATGTCCAGGGCGCGGCACAGACCATTCTCTCGGCGAATATCCTCGGCGGCAGTTGCGCCCGCGTCTGCCCCACCGAAATCCTTTGCCAGCAGGCCTGCGTGCGTAACAACGCCCAGGAGTGCGCGCCAGTGCTGATCGGCCTGCTGCAGCGCCATGCCATCGACAACGCGCAGTTCACTGAGCACCCATTCCAACGCGCCCCGGCCAGTGGCAAGCGTATCGCCGTGGTCGGCGCGGGGCCGGCGGGTTTGTCCTGCGCCCATCGTCTGGCCATGCATGGTCATGAGGTGGTGATCTTCGAAGCGCGCGAGAAAGCCGGTGGTCTTAATGAATACGGCATCGCCGCCTACAAACTGGTCGACGATTTCGCCCAGCGCGAAGTGGATTTTCTCCTGCAGATCGGCGGCATCGAGATCCGCCACGGCCACAAGCTGGGCGACGACCTCAGCCTGAGCGAACTGCACCAGCAGTTCGACGCGGTATTTCTCGGCATCGGCCTGGCGGCCAGCAAACGCCTCGGTCTGCCGAGCGAAGACGCGCCGGGCCTGCTCGCCGCCACCGATTACATCCGCGAACTGCGCCAAAGCGATGACCTGACCCAGCTGCCCGTGGCCGAGCGCTGCATCGTGCTCGGTGCCGGCAATACCGCCATCGACATGGCCGTGCAGATGAGCAAACTCGGCGCGCGCGACGTCAACCTGGTGTACCGCCGTGGCTTCGAGGAAATGGGTGCCACCGAACACGAGCAGGACATCGCCAAAGCCAATCAGGTACGCCTGCTGACCTGGGCGCAACCGGACGCCGTGTTGCTCAACGACCAGGGCCAGGTGCGTGGCATGCGCTTTGCCCGCACCCGCGTGGAGAACGGCCGCCTGCAGAGCACCGGGCAGACCTTCGAGCTCGCCGCCGATGCAATCTTTACCGCCATCGGCCAGGCCTTTGACGGCCAAGCCCTGGGCGACCCGCTGGCCCGCGAGCTGAAACGTGAGGGCGAACGTATCTGGGTCGACGCCCAGCTGCAAACCAGCGTGCCCGGCGTGTACGCCGGCGGCGACTGCACCGCCCTGGGCCAGGACCTCACCGTACAAGCCGTGCAGCACGGCAAGCTGGCCGCCGAGGCTATCCACTCTCATCTGATGCTCAATGTGGAGGCCGCATAAATGGCCGATCTATCCATCGAATTCGCCGGTATCAAGGCACCCAATCCGTTCTGGCTGGCCAGCGCACCGCCCACCGACAAGGCCTACAACGTGGTCCGCGCCTTCGAGGCGGGCTGGGGCGGCGTGGTGTGGAAAACCCTCGGCGAAGACCCGGCAGCGGTCAACGTGTCGTCGCGCTACTCCGCGCATTTCGGCCCGAACCGCCAGGTGCAGGGCATCAACAATATCGAACTGATCACCGACCGCTCGCTGGAAATCAACCTGCGCGAAATCACCCAAGTGAAGAAGGACTGGCCAGACCGCGCGCTGATCGTCTCGCTGATGGTGCCCTGCGTCGAAGAATCCTGGAAAGCCATCCTGCCGCTGGTGGAAGCCACCGGCTGCGACGGCATCGAGCTGAACTTCGGCTGCCCCCACGGCATGCCCGAGCGCGGCATGGGCGCGGCAGTTGGCCAGGTACCGGAATACGTGGAAATGGTCACCCGCTGGTGCAAGACCTACAGCTCGCTGCCGGTGATCGTCAAACTGACGCCAAATATCACCGACGTGCGCCTGTCCGCCCGCGCCGCCCATCGCGGCGGTGCCGATGCGGTGTCGCTGATCAACACCATCAACTCGATCACCAGCGTCGACCTGGAGCGCATGGTCGCCCATCCCATCGTCGGCACGCAGAGCACCCACGGCGGCTACTGTGGCTCGGCGGTGAAACCCATCGCCCTGAATATGGTCGCCGAGATCGCCCGCGATCCGGAAACCCGTGGTCTGCCGATCTGTGGCATCGGCGGCATCGGCAGCTGGCGCGATGCGGCGGAATTCGTGGCGCTGGGCTGCGGCGCAGTGCAGGTGTGCACGGCGGCCATGCTGCATGGCTTTCGCATCGTCGAAGAGATGAAAGATGGCCTGTCGCGCTGGATGGACAGTCAGGGCTACCAGAGCCTTGCGGATTTCTCCGGCCGCGCGGTGGGCAATACCACCGACTGGAAGTACCTGGATATCAACTATCAGGTGATCGCCAAGATCGACCAGGACGCCTGCATCGGCTGCGGCCGCTGCCATATCGCCTGCGAAGACACCTCGCACCAGGCCATCGCCAGCCTGACCCAGGCCGACGGCACGCATAAGTACGAAGTGATCGACGAAGAGTGCGTGGGCTGCAACCTGTGCCAGATCACCTGCCCGGTGGAGAACTGCATCGAAATGGTGCCCCAGGACACCGGCAAGCCCTTCCTCGACTGGAACCACGACCCGCGCAATCCGTATCGCGTAGCGTCCTAGCCCGGCAATTCGCCGGAACCTATCGCGGGCAAGGACTAGGCGTCCCCACCGCTCCTACAACAACTCTGCACCTGTAGGAGCGGGCTTGCCCGCGATCAGGCTTTCAGGGCTCCAAGCCGATCCCACGCAATATCACACTGGTCACCGTCTGCACCGCCCGCTCGAACTGCAGTTCGGACAGCGCCTGGTGATCGTTGAGAATCGCCACCTGATGGCTGAAGTCGGCGTAGTGCTGGGTCGAGGCCCAGATCATATACAGCAAGGCGGACGGCTCGACGGCGAGGATGCGTTTGTCCTCGACCCACTGGCGGATCTTCGCTTCCTTCATCTTGGCCCAGCTGTAGAGGCTGTCGTCGAGGCTTTCGCCGAGCATCGGCGCACCATGGATGATCTCGTCGGCCCAGACCTTGGAGCCGTGCGGGCGGCTGCGCGAGTGGTTCATCTTGGCGCGGATATAGGTACTCAGTACCACGCGCGGATCGTCATACATCTCGAAACACAGGGCGTCCTGCTTCCACACGTCCAGCAGGTCGAGCAGCACTGCGCGGTAGAGGTCGTCCTTGGTGCTGAAGTAGTAGTGCAGGTTGGAGCGCGGCAGTTCGACTTCTTCGGCGATATCGCCCATGGACGTGCCGCCATAGCCCTTCTCGGCGAAGACCTTTTCGGCGGACAGGAGGATTTTCTCGACATTGCGTCGGCGAATCTCGATTTTGTGATTGGCCATGGCGGGTCCGTGACGGGGCGATGCCGCAAGGCTACCACCAGCGCCCGCACGGGGCGACGGAAAGCCTTTGGCTTAAGCGCCAGCATGGCTATAATCCCCCCGTTTCACTCGGCCGGCACCGCCCGGTCGCTCCCGCCACCTGTCCGAGGGGCGCTGCAGCAAGCGATAAATCTGTTTTGAATCCCCAAGCCCCGCATTCCAGCAATGCAATCAGGCGGATTCAGATCAGACTTCCGCCTGTCAGGCTCGGATGGGGCGTTAACCATACGCATCAACGGCGCCCATTCGACACAAACGAATGGAGAACTCATTTATGAGCGCTGTACTGACGCCTGCCGATTTCACCGACTTTAAAGTCGCCGACATTTCCCTGGCTGCCTGGGGCCGTCGCGAAACCATCATCGCCGAATCCGAAATGCCAGCCCTGATGGGTCTGCGCCGCAAGTACTCCGAAGAGCAACCGCTCAAGGGCGCGAAGATCCTCGGCTGCATCCACATGACCATTCAGACTGCCGTGCTGATCGAAACCCTGGTTGCCCTGGGTGCCGAAGTGCGCTGGTCGTCCTGCAACATCTTCTCGACTCAGGACCAGGCCGCTGCCGCCATCGCCGCCGCCGGTATCCCGGTATTCGCCTGGAAGGGCGAGACCGAAGAAGAGTACGAGTGGTGCATCGAGCAGACCATCCTCAAGGATGGCCAGCCGTGGGATGCCAACATGATCCTCGACGACGGCGGCGACCTGACCGAGATCCTGCACAAGAAATACCCGCAGATGCTTGAGCGCATCCACGGCGTCACCGAAGAAACCACCACCGGCGTACACCGCCTGCTGGACATGCTGGCCAAGGGCGAGCTGAAGATCCCGGCGATCAACGTCAACGACTCGGTGACCAAGAGCAAGAACGACAACAAATACGGCTGCCGTCACAGCCTGAGCGACGCGATCAAGCGCGGCACCGACCACCTGCTGTCCGGCAAGCAAGCGCTGGTTATCGGCTACGGCGACGTGGGCAAGGGCTCGGCACAATCGCTGCGTCAGGAAGGCATGATCGTCAAGGTCAGCGAAATCGATCCGATCTGCGCCATGCAGGCCTGCATGGACGGCTACGAAGTGGTTTCGCCGTTCAAGGACGGCATCAATGACGGCACCGCTGCCAGCATCGACGCCCAGCTGCTGGGCAAGATCGACCTGATCGTCACCACCACCGGTAACGTCAACGTCTGCGATGCCAACATGCTCAAGGCCCTGAAAAAGCGCGCCGTGGTGTGCAACATCGGTCACTTCGACAACGAAATCGACACCGCTTTCATGCGCAAGAACTGGGCATGGGAAGAAGTGAAGCCACAGGTTCACAAGATCCACCGTACCGGCCCTGGCGCATTCGACGCTCAGAACGACGACTACCTGATCCTGCTGGCCGAAGGCCGTCTGGTTAACCTGGGCAACGCCACTGGTCACCCGAGCCGCATCATGGACGGTTCGTTCGCCAACCAGGTACTGGCGCAGATCTTCCTGTTCGGCCAGAAGTACGCCGACCTGTCGCCAGCCCAGAAAGCCGAGCGCCTGACCGTTGAAGTACTGCCGAAGAAACTCGACGAAGAAGTGGCCCTGGAAATGGTCCGCGGTTTCGGCGGCGTTGTGACTCAACTGACCAAGACCCAGGCCGACTACATCGGCGTGACCGTCGAAGGCCCGTTCAAGCCGCACGCTTACCGCTACTAACAGGCGCAGACTGCTCGCTCTCCCTGTGGGAGCGAGCCTGCTCGCGAAGGCGTCTAAACATTCAACATCCGTGTTGTCTGACCCGGCGCTTTCGCGAGCAGGCTCGCTCCCACACGGGATTGCAGCGCCTCGAAGGTTCTTGTTTCCAAGGGTATGACCATGTCCCAAGACCGTCGCTACAGCTTCGAGTTCTTCCCGACCAAGACCGATGCTGGGCATGAAAAACTGCTCGCCACTGCCCGTCAGCTGGCCACTTACAACCCTGATTTCTTTTCCTGCACCTATGGCGCTGGTGGTTCGACCCGTGATCGCACCCTCAACACCGTTCTGCAACTGGAAAGCGAAGTCAAAATCCCGGCCGCACCGCACCTGTCGTGCGTCGGCGACAGCAAGGACGACCTGCGCGGCCTGCTGAACGAGTACAAGGCTGCCGGCATCAAGCGCATCGTCGCCCTGCGCGGCGACCTGCCGTCCGGCATGGGCATGACCAGCGGTGAGCTGCGTCACGCCAATGAACTGGTTGAATTCATTCGTGAAGAAACCGGCGATCATTTCCACATCGAAGTCGCCGCCTACCCGGAAATGCATCCGCAAGCGCGCAATTTCGAAGACGATCTGAACAACTTCGTGCGCAAGGCTAACGCTGGCGCCGACAGTGCGATCACCCAGTACTTCTTCAACGCCGACAGCTACTTCTACTTCGTCGAGCGCGTGCGCAAGCTGGGTGTGGATATCCCGGTGGTGCCAGGCATCATGCCGATCACCAACTACAGCAAGCTGGCGCGTTTCTCCGATGCCTGTGGTGCCGAGATCCCACGCTGGGTGCGCAAGCAGCTGGAAGCCTACGGCGACGACAGCGACAGCATCCGCGCCTACGGCGAACAAGTGGTCAGCGAGATGTGCGAACGCCTGCTGCAGGGCGGCGCGCCGGGCCTGCACTTCTACAGCATGAACCTGGTAGAACCGAGCCTGGCAATCTGGAACAACCTCAAGCTGCCACGCTAAGCAACAACGCTTATTGGTGGATGTTTGCGCTGGGTGCCCCGGATTGCATCCGGGCTACAACAGCAGAGCAAGGCGTAAGCGCCCCGCTCTGGTAGCCCGATTGCAATCCGGAAGCGCTTTTTCGCTGACAGCATTCCTCTGAGCCAGATCGTGGCGATTGACCGGTCTCCACTCAAACTGCTTACATCGGCCGACTGCTGGCCTCATTTGCTTGATATAACCCTCTCAGCCCCTGGCATTTTTGCTACGCCCGCCTGAATTCGACAGACATCAAGCGAACGAGCCACGTCGACAATTTGCTCAAGCGCTTAGCCATGTATGGCTGGCAACACAACCATGGAGCGCCGCAATGGCCACACGCAAAACCACCAACGCCACCGTGACCCCCAAGGGCAGCCTGGAAACCCTCTCTCAGCGCGAAGTGCAGCAGCTGCGCGAGACCGGCTCCGGCAGCGTCTATGCACTGTTTCGCCAGTGCGCCCTGGCCATCCTCAATACCGGTTCGCACAGCGATAACGCCAAGACCATTCTGGAAGCCTACCCGGACTTCGAGATCCGCATCCTGCAGCAGGATCGCGGCATCCGCCTGGAGCTGTTCAACGCGCCGGCCGACGCCTTCGTCGATGGCGAGATGATCGCCAGCACCCGCGAGATGCTGTTCAGCGCCCTGCGCGATATCGTCTACACCCAGAGCGAGCTGGAAAACCAGCGCGTGGACTTCAGCAGCTCCCAGGGCATCACCGACTACGTTTTCCATCTGCTGCGCAACGCCCGCACCCTGCGTGCCGGCGTCGAGCCGAGGATGGTGGTGTGCTGGGGCGGCCACTCGATCAGCACCGAAGAGTACAAATACACCAAGGTGGTCGGCCATGAACTGGGCCTGCGCGGCCTGGATATCTGCACCGGCTGCGGCCCCGGGGTGATGAAGGGGCCGATGAAGGGCGCGACCATCTCCCACGCCAAGCAGCGCAACACTGGCGGACGCTACCTGGGCCTGACCGAGCCGGGCATCATCGCCGCCGAAGCGCCCAACCCGATCGTCAACGAACTGGTGATCCTGCCGGATATCGAGAAACGCCTGGAGGCCTTCGTCCGTGTCGGCCACGGCATCATCATCTTCCCCGGCGGCGCGGGCACGGCCGAGGAGCTGCTGTATTTCCTCGGCATCCTGATGCACCCGGACAACCAGCACATCCCCTTCCCGCTGCTGCTGACCGGCCCGAAAAGCGCCGCGCCCTACCTCCAGCAGCTGCACGACTTTGTCGGGGCCACTTTGGGCGAGCAGGCCCAGCAGCGCTGCAAGATCATTCTCAACGACCCCAGCCAGGTGGCGCGGGAGATGGCCGCGGGCATCAAGGCGGTCACCCAGTTCCGCCGCGAGCATAACGACGCCTTCCACTTCAACTGGCTGCTGAAGATCGACGAGAGCTTCCAGCACCCCTTCGAGCCCACCCACGAGAATATGGCCAGCCTCAAGCTGACCCGCCAGCAGCCGGTGCATGAGCTGGCGGCCCAGCTGCGCCGGGCGTTCTCCGGCATCGTTGCGGGCAACGTCAAGGATCAGGGCATCCGTCGCATTGAAAAGCACGGCCCCTACGAGATCACCGGTGATTCCGAGATTCTCCAGCCCCTGGGCCAGCTGCTGCAGGCCTTCGTCGACCAGCACCGGATGAAGCTGCCGGGCAACAGTGCCTATGTGCCCTGTTACCGGGTCGCTGGCTGAGCAACGACGCACCCGCGCGGGCCGGCCAACAGGCCTCAGGCCGGCCCGCGACCGCCGAGCAGGCGGAAACTCGCACAGACGGACGGCTCTGTTATACTCGGGCCTTCCCGCCAGGCTTGCGCCCGGATGCTAGCCCCCAGAGGCCAGCAGTACCGGACGGGATTGCGCCCCCCAAGCGTGATTCAAGCCAGGCAATACACCCCATAGGGCGACGCCCTCACTAGACAGGATTACACATGTCCTTTGCCTCCCTCGGTCTCTCCGAGGCATTAGTCCGTGCGGTCGAATCCGCCGGCTACACCCAACCCACTCCGGTGCAACAGCGGGCTATCCCCGCCGTGTTGCAAGGCCGTGACCTGATGGTTGCTGCCCAGACGGGTACAGGTAAGACAGGCGGTTTCGCCCTGCCGATCCTCGAGCGGCTGTTCCCCAACGGCCATCCGGATCGCGAGCAGCGCCACGGCCCGAAACAACCCCGCGTGCTGGTATTGACCCCAACCCGCGAACTGGCCGCCCAGGTGCATGAGAGCTTCAAGCTGTATGCCCGCGACCTGAAATTCGTCAGCACCTGCATCTTCGGCGGTGTCGGCATGAACCCCCAGGTGCAGGCCATGGCCAAGGGCGTCGACGTCCTGGTGGCCTGCCCGGGCCGCCTGCTCGACCTGGTCGGGCAGCGCGCCGTGGATCTGTCCCACGTGGAAATCCTGGTGCTGGACGAAGCCGACCGCATGCTCGACATGGGTTTCGTGCATGACGTCAAGAAGGTCCTCGCCAAGCTGCCGGCCAAGCGCCAGAACCTGCTGTTCTCGGCGACCTTCTCCAAGGACATCACCGACCTGGCCGGCAAGCTGCTGCATAACCCCGAGCGCATCGAGGTGACGCCGCCGAACACCACGGTCGAGCGCATCGAGCAACGGGTATTCCGCGTCCAGGCCAGCCACAAGCGCGCCCTGCTCGCCCACCTGATCACCGCCGGGGCCTGGGAACAGGTGCTGGTGTTCACCCGTACCAAGCACGGCGCCAACCGTCTGGCCGAGTACCTCGACAAGCACAGCCTGCCGGCCGTGGCGATCCACGGCAACAAGAGCCAGAACGCCCGCACCAAGGCCCTGGCCGACTTCAAGGCCGGCAAGATGCGCATCCTGGTGGCCACCGATATCGCCGCCCGCGGCCTGGATATCGACCAGCTGCCCCATGTGGTCAACTTCGAACTGCCGAATATCGAAGAAGACTACGTGCACCGTATCGGCCGTACCGGCCGTGCTGGCCGTAGCGGCGAGGCGATCTCCCTGGTTGCACCGGATGAAGAGAAGCTGCTCAAGGGCATCGAGCGGATGACCAAGCAGAAGATCGGCGACGGCGACCTGCTCGGCTTCGATGCCAGCACCGTCGAGGCCGAGCGCCCGGAAGTGCGCGAGCCGCAGAAGCCGCGGCAACCGCGCGGGGCCAAGCCGGACGGCGAACGCCACGGCGGCGGGCGCAAGGACAAGGGCAAGGACAGCGGCAAGGAACACAGCAGCCGCGCCGCCAAACCCCAGGGCGGCCGCAGCCAACAGCCACGCGGTTCGGCTCGTGCCGCCGCGCCCGCAGTACCCGCGTTACCTCCGGACCGTGCGCCGGACGAGTTCCGCGACGATGAAATCGATAATTTCGGCAACCGTGTCGACTATGTAAGCCCGCACCAGAACAAGCAGCAGAACCGTGGCCGTCGGCCCGGTGCGCCTGCAGTGGCCAGCGGCCCGAGCGCCAGCAATGGTGTCGGCCAGGGCGCACGCCCAGCCAAGCCTCCACGCAGCAACGGTGCAGGTGCCGGCGCTGCCGGCGGCCAAGGCCGTCGTCAGGGTGCAGGTGCTCAGGGCGGCCAAGGCGGTCAGGGGCGTAATGGCTCCGGCCGTGCGCGGCCGCCGCGCGACACCCGCACCACCTCGCTGAACCGCGATGAACTACCGCGCCAGGAAGCGGCGGTGAAGAACCCGCGGGACAAGCAACCGGTGATCGTGCACAAGGGTTCGCGCCTGGATCGCCTGCCCACCCCGGAGCAACTCGACGAACTGGCGAGTGCCCGTCCGCGGGGCGAGAAGCCGGCCCTGCTGACGCGTAACCGCGAAGAGTCATAGTCAGCGAGTCGCACACAAAAACGCCGCCCATTGGGCGGCGTTTTTGTTTGTGCCGAGCGCGACGGCTCATGCCGTCAGCCAGGATGTAGGATGGGTGCCAACCCATCATGCGTCGATGGGTTAGCACCCATCCTACTGGCGTACACCTTCAACCGAGATGATCAGCTCGACGCTTTCCGAAGCCGGGCCCAGGTCCTTGGTGATGCCGAAGTCCTTCAGCTGCAGGGTGGTGCTGCCTTCGAAACCGGCACGGTAGCCGCCCCACGGGTCGGTGCCCTGGCCGATAAACTTGGCCGCAATCACCACTGGTTTGGTCACGCCATTGAGGGTCAGGTTGCCGGTGATATCGGCTGCGCCTTCACCGGTGCTCTTGACTGCGGTCGACTCGAAGGTCGCGGTCGGATGCTTGCCGACGCTGAGGAAGTCATCGCTACGGATATGCTTGTCGCGCTCGGCATGGTTGGTGTCGACGCTGGCGGTGTTCAGGGTCACGCTGACCTTGCTCGCTTCCGGGTTCTTCTCGTCGAAGCTGAAGCTGCCGTCGAAGTCCTTGAAGGTGCCGTACAGCCAGCTGTAGCCCAGGTGGCTGATCTTGAAATTGACGAAGGCGTGCTGGCCTTGCTTGTCGATGGCGTAATCGGCCGCCATGGCCTGGCTTGCGCCGAACAGCGCGGTACCGAGGGCCAGGGCTGCGAGGGTTTTCTTCAACATGGGCATACTCCTTGTGAGGTTGTACAAGTGCCGGCACGGACCATTCCACGCCGACTGAAGGCTGGGGGGTTAGCGGCCGAACATGCGCACCAGGGTGCGGTCACGGTCGATAAAGTGGTGTTTCAGGGCCGCCAGGGCATGGATGCCGGCAAAGATCACCAGCGCCCAGGCCAGGTACTCATGCACCAGCCCGGCTACGTCTTCCTGATCAGGAATGCTGGTCAGGCTGGCCGGTACTTCAAACAAACCGAATACCGGGATGCCGCGACCGTCTGCCGTAGAGATCAGGTAGCCGGAAATCATCAGCACAAACAGCCCCAGGTACAGAAAGCCGTGGCCCAGCTTGCTGGCCAGGCGGGTCATCCGCCCATGGTTCGGCAACGCCGAGGGCGGCGGGCTAAACCAGCGCCACAGCACCCGCCCGAGCATCAGGGCAAACAACACCAGGCCGATGCTCTTGTGCAGATCCGGCGCGGTCTTGTACCAGCTGCTGTAGTAGTCCAGCCCGACCATCCAGTAACCCAGGCCGAACAGGCCGAACACGGCCAGGGCGACCAGCCAGTGCATCAGGATGCTGACCAGGCCGTAGTGAGAAGAGCTATTGCGCCATTGCATTGCGAACTTTCCGGGAAAGGAGGACTTAAACCGCGAGTGGAGCAAGACTAGCAACAAACCTATCGACTAAAAGCGGAAATTTTCGCTTTGAAATATCGGGAAATACGATCTGTCGTGCGCGCCTTTTTACTCCGCCATTTTAGGCGGATGCCACTCGCTGAAGTTCAGCGGCAAGGCTACAGACGGCATGATAGAGCGGACCAGCGGGCTGTCCGGATAATCCTGCGCGGTTGTGCCGTCCATCCGCCACGGTGCTTCTGATAGGCTTGGCGCAGATGATTGAGAGCCGGGGATAAATACAGCGATGAGCCTGAACGACCAGTGGATGCAGCGTGACCTGAAAGTGCTCTGGCACCCCTGCACGCAAATGAAGGACCACGAGCAATTGCCCCTGGTGCCGATCAAGCGCGGCGAAGGGGTATGGCTGGAAGACTTCGACGGCAAGCGCTATCTGGATGCCGTCAGCTCCTGGTGGGTCAATGTATTCGGCCACGCCAACCCGCGGATCAACCAGCGCATCAAGGATCAGGTCGACCAGCTTGAACATGTGATCCTCGCCGGCTTCAGCCATCAACCGGTAATCGAGCTCTCCGAGCGCCTGGTCAAGCTGACCCCGGCCGGCCTGGACCGGGTGTTCTACGCCGACAACGGCTCGTCCTGCATCGAAGTCGCGCTGAAGATGAGCTTTCACTACTGGCTCAACGTCGGTAAACCCGAGAAAAAGCGCTTCGTCACCCTGACCAACAGCTACCACGGCGAAACCATCGCGGCCATGTCGGTGGGCGATGTCGGCCTGTTTACCGACACCTACAAGGCGCTGCTGCTCGACACCCTCAAGGTGCCCAGCCCGGACTGCTATTTCCGCCCCGACGGCATCAGTTGGGAAGCCCACTCGCGGGCCATGTTCGCCCATATGGAACAGTGCCTGGCCGAGCATGGCCATGAGGTCGCGGCGGTGATAGTCGAGCCGCTGATCCAGGGTGCCGGCGGCATGCGCATGTACCACCCGGTCTACCTCAAGCTGCTGCGCGAGGCCTGCGACCGCTATGGCGTGCACCTGATCCACGACGAGATCGCCGTCGGTTTCGGCCGCACCGGCACCATGTTCGCCTGCGAGCAGGCCGGTATCCGCCCGGATTTCCTCTGCCTGTCCAAGGCCCTGACCGGCGGCTATCTGCCGTTGGCCGCCTGCCTGACCACCAACGAGGTGTACCAGGCGTTCTACGACGACTACAACACCCTGCGCGCCTTCCTTCACTCGCACAGCTACACCGGCAACCCGCTGGCCTGCGCCGCCGCCCTGGCGACCCTGGATATCTTCGAGCAGGACGATGTGATCGAGGCCAACAAGGCCCTGTCCGCGCGCATGGCCAGCGCCACCGCGCACCTGGCCGACCACCCGCATGTCGCCGAGGTGCGGCAGACCGGTATGGCCCTGGCTATCGAGATGGTGCAGGACAAGGCGAGCAAGACCGCCTACCCCTGGCAGGAGCGCCGCGGCCTCAAGGTCTACCAGCACGCCCTTGAACGCGGTGCCCTGCTGCGCCCCCTGGGCAGCGTGGTGTACCTGTTGCCGCCCTATGTGATCAGCCTCGAGCAGATCGACTTTCTCGCCGAGGTGGCCAGCGAAGGCATCGATATCGCCACCCGCACCTCGGTCAGCGTGGCCCAGGGCAATACCCAGTACCCGGGTTTTCGCGACCCTGGCTGAGTGTAGGGTGGATCGGGGCGCGTAGCTGACGCTTCCCCCATCCACCATTGCGATATTCCGGTGGGGGGAAAAACGTCATCCACCCTGCAGATATCGGTGCGCACGGCGCACCCTACGGCTAGAATTTGTGCCTTTGCTCCAGGTCCGCCGCCCATGCGCCTATCCCGTTTCTTTATCGATGCCCCCCTGTCCCTCGGCCAACATGAGCTGCCGGAGGCCCAGGCCCACTATATCGGCCGCGTGCTGCGGCATGCCGCCGGCGATGCGGTGCAGTTGTTCGACGGCAGCGGTCAGGAATACCTGGGCGAGCTGATCGAGGTGGGCAAGAAAAGCGTGCGGGTCGAACTGCGCGAGGCCCTGGCCGGCATGGCCGAGTCGCCCCTGAGCATTCACCTGGGCCAGGGCCTGTCCCGTGGCGAGCGCATGGACTGGGCGATCCAGAAGGCCACGGAACTGGGGGCCAACCAGATCAGCCCGATTGTCAGCGCCCGCTGCGAGGTGCGCCTCAAGGACGAGCGCGCGGACAAGCGCATGGCCCACTGGCGGCAGATCGCGATCAGCGCCTGCGAGCAGTGCGGCCGCTCGTCACTGCCGCAGATCAACCCGCCGCTCACCCTGGAGCAATGGCTCGAACAGGTCGAGGCCGACCTCAAGCTGGTGCTGCACCCGGTGGCCGAGCCCTGGGCCAGCCACCCGCAGCCCGCCTCCCTGGCCATGCTGATCGGCCCCGAGGGCGGCCTGAGCGAGGACGAAGTGCAACAGGCCATGGCCCGCGGCTTCCACGCCGCCCGCCTGGGCCCACGGGTGCTGCGCACCGAAACCGCGCCGGTGGTGGCACTCAGCGTGGCGCAGCAGCTGTGGGGGGATTTGTAGGCCTGCATCGGCAGCATCATTACGCACTGCACAGGACGTAGGATGGGTGATAACCCATCAATTGGCCGATGGGTTATCACCCATCCTACGGCTCTAAACCCAGAAAAATGCCGCTTGCCTGGTAAGGGGAAGCGGCATTTTTCTTAAGTGAGGCGAATTGGCAGTGATGCGGGCTTTGTCGGCTATTGCCGTTTAGATCAGACCGGCGTCCGCCAGCTTCTGCTCCAGACCAATCAGGTCGGGCACTTTCAACACCGCGTCGCCCAGGCTGACCGCATCCAGCTCCAGCGGTGCCAGCGGCACATTGGCCCGGGCCAGCTCGGGACCGAACTTGATCGAACGCGGAATACCCTGCACCAGCAGGGCAATAAACTTCACCGCCGGGCGACCGCCCAGGGCGTTGATCACCGCAACCCGGGCTCCCGCGCCAATCTGCGCCTGGCCACCGGAAGCCGCCTCGAAGGACAGCAGGGGCAAGCGCAGGTCGCGCCAGGCGATCTGGCCGAGAAACCAGTCCGGCATGCCTTCGCTGACCTGCGGCGCACGGTAGGGAATCAGCTCGGCAACCGCCACGTTGGGCAGCAGCAGAATACGATCGGCCAACGGCATCAGCAGCCCGGTCAGGCTGCTGACGCTATTTTCGCTGACTACGGCTTGGCTCATAAAAATATCCTGTACAGGGCACTGCCCCGGATTAACGGCACTGCTCGGCCAGGTGATTGACCAGGGCTTCGGCCAGCTCGCGCGGATCACCGCTGAGGCTGCTGTAGCCAGCTTCGCGCAGGCTGTCCGGCATGCTCGGGCAGGCGCAACTGTCGCTGCGCTGGGTCCAGATCAGGCCACCCTGGCGGCGCACATAGGCGGCGGCGGCATTGCCGTCACTGCCCATGCCACTAAAGGCGATTACGCCGCTGAGCGCGCCAAAATGCTGGGCCAGGTTGAGCATCATCTGGTCGATGGACGGACTGTAGGGTTCCGGCCAGCCACGCGCCGATATCTGCATCTGGCCCTCATCGCTGAAACCCAGTTCATGGCTGATCGGCACCACCACCACTTCGCCGCAGCGCACTGCATCGCCATGCCGGGCCGGATTGACGTGCCACTGGCTGTGCCGGCCAACCGCCTGCGGCAGGGCCGTTTCGAAGCTGGCGTCGATATGCTGGGCATAGACGAAGCCCACCGGCAAACCGCCCGGCAAGGCATCGAGGAAGGCTTTCACCGCCGCCGGGCCGCCCATGGAGGCCGCCAGCAACCACACCTGACGGGCCGGTTCGCCGGCCACCAGTGGGGTATCGGCCAGGGCCGCCGGCAGGTCCAGGCGCGACGGCCGCTGGGCTTCGGCCAGCAGGGCCTCAAGGCTGGGGCCAACCGCTGCGGAGGGGTCGCCGACCAGCTTCTTCAGCTTGCCGAACAGACGCCGCTCCCAGCGCGGGTAATTCTCCGAATGGCGCTCAGGGGCATGGCCTTCGCCAAACAACACCGGGGCCGAGGCGTTCTCCATCAGGCTGTCGACCAGCGGCAGGTCGTCCGACTGGGCCAGGTCCACCAGCCACAGATCGGTCTCGCAGGCCCCCAGCATGCCTTCGTCCAGGCGCGCCGGGTCGCTGTTCATCACCACCTGATAGCCGCTGCCGGTCAAGGCCTGCTGCAGCACATGGCGCTGCAGGGAAGTGTCGGCAATGACCGCAATACGTGCTGCTGTTTTCTCAGTCATGTACGGTTTACCGGGTGGCGGCCCACCAGTTGCTGAATGGTTTCAAGCAGCAAGGACTCTTGATAAGGCTTGCCGAGGTACTCGTTGACGCCGATGCCCATGGCCCGCTCGCGGTGTTTTTCACCGGTACGCGAGGTGATCATGATGATCGGCAGATCCTTCAGGCCCTCGTCGTGGCGCACCAGGGTCGCCACCTCGAAGCCGTCCATGCGTGGCATTTCGATGTCCAGCAACATGATGTCGGGACGCCGCTCCTGCAGCTGGGAGATGGCATCCACGCCATCCTTGGCGGTCATCACGTTCATCCCGTTGCGTTCGAGCAGACGGCTGGTGACCTTGCGCACGGTGACCGAGTCATCCACCACCATGACCAGGGTCGGACGGTCCGCCTCGATCTCGGCAGCGGTGGCCGACTGCTTGAGCAGACGCGGTTGCAGCTGGTTGAGCAGGTGCGCGTGCAGCACGCGGATGGTCGCCAGCAGGTCGAGAATCACCACCACGCGACCGTCACCAAGGATGGTCGCACCGGAAATGCCGTGCACCCCGGCGAACTGCGGACCGAGGCTCTTCACCACGATTTCCCGCGAACCGGCCAGGGAGTCGACCTGCACCGCCACCGCGTGCTCCTTGGAGCGCACCAGGATTACCGGCAGCGGCAGGCTCTGGCCGACCAGCTTGGGTTGCTGGCCATTGTTCAGAAGGTCGCCCAGGTAGCGCAGCTCGTAGGCCTGACCGGCGTACTCGAAACGCGGCGCGTCGGGGGCATAATAGGCTTCCAGCTCGTACGGGGAGACCCGCACGATACCTTCGATGGTATTCAACGGAATGGCGTAGAGGTCTTCGCCGGACAGCACCATCAGCGCGCGGTTGACCGATACGGTAAACGGCAGGCGAATGGTAAAGGTGGTGCCGCTGCCGGGCAGCGACTCGATGCTCATCGAACCGCCAAGCTGCTTGACCTCGGAATGCACCACGTCCATGCCGACGCCACGGCCGGAAATCTGCGTGACCTTCTCGGCAGTGGAGAAACCGGCCTCAAGAATAAACTGCAGAATCTCGTAGTCGCTGAGGTCGGAATCGGCGTCCATCAGGCCGCGTTCGATGGCCTTGCGCTTGACCGCTTCGAGACGAATACCGCCGCCATCGTCGGACAGGGTGAGGACGATATCACCGCCCTCACGGCCGAGGTTCAGGCGAATGGTGCCCTGCTCCGGCTTGCCGGCGGCACGACGTGCCTCGCCGCTCTCGATACCGTGGTCGACGGCGTTGCGCAGCATATGCTCCAGCGGCGCGACGATGCGTTCCAGTACAGTACGGTCCATCTCGCCGTCGGCGTTGCCGACGACAAACTCCACCTGTTTGCCCAGCTCGCCGGAAATCTGCCGGACGATACGACGCAGACGCGGCACCAGCCGGTCGAAAGGCACCATGCGGGTACGCATCAGGCCTTCCTGCAGTTCCGAGTTGACCCGCGCCTGCTGCAACAGCAGGGTTTCCGCATCGCGGTTACGCGCGGCCAGAGTTTCCTTCAGGTCGAGCAAGTCGGACGCCGATTCGAACAGTGCCCTTGAGAGCTGCTGCAACTGCGAGTGACGGTCCATTTCCAGCGGGTCGAAATCCTCATAGCCCATACGCTCGGCTTCAGCCTCAATACGGCTGAGAATTTGCGCCTGGGTCTCGGTATCGAGGCGGCGCAACTGGTCGCGCACGCGGTCGATGGTGGCTTCCATCTCGCTCAGGGTGAAACCGAAGTCGCTGACCTGTTGTTCGACCCGGCCGCGGAAGATCGACGTCTCGCCGGCCAGGTTGACCAGGCCTTCGAGCAGTTCGGCCGGCACCTTGACCAGTTCCTGCGGCGCGCGCCGCGAGGCGGCTTCCTGGGCGGCTTCTTCGGCGCGGCGGACAAACGGCAGCACCTTGGCCACCAGCTCCTGGGCCGGCATGCTGCTGGCCGCGACAATCGGCGAACTCAGCGCCGGAGCCCGCTGCACTGCCGCTGGCGCACTGCTGGCGGCCGGCTCGGGGCTAGCCGTATCGGCAACGAGACTGTCGCTCAGGCGCTGGCGCAGGCCATCGAGTTCCAGCTGCAGGCCTTCGAAGCCGGAGTGCAGGTCGACGAACAGGCTCTGCGGCCAGGGCGCGCCGTGCTGCTGCGCCTCGGTCAAATGCTGTTCAAGATTGTGGGTCAGGTCGCCCAGGCGTTTCTGCCCGGCCAGCCGGGCACCGCCCTTGAGGGTATGCAGAATGCGCAGCAGGTCGTCGATGGCGGCCCCGTTGTCGCGGTCTGCCTCCCAACGACCAATGGCGACCTCCATGGCCTCCAGCAGGTCATCGCCTTCTTCGAGGAAGATATCCAGGATATCCGACTCGGTGTCGTCATCCTGAGCAGCCTCGGCCGCCTTGAGCTGCACCGCCGAGGGTATGCTCAGCTGCTCATCGGGGTTGGCCCGAAAGCGCTTGATGGTGGCGATCAGCGCCTGGCCATCGGCCACTGGACGCTGGTCGCGCACCGCTTCGAGCATTTCCGCCAGGCTGTCATGGCAGCTCTGCAGCAGGGCGAACAGACCCGCACTGGCGCGCAGCCGGCCATCGCCCAGGCCTTCGTAGAGAAACTCCAGCTCATGGGCCAGGTCGCCGATCTCGCGGATCTCGGCCATCCGTGCACCACCCTTGAGGGTGTGCAGGTCACGCTGCAGGGATTCCAGCTCCAGGCTGTTATCGGTGTCGTCCATCCAGCGCAGCAAGGCCGCGCCGGCACTGTCGATAATGTCGAAGCCTTCCTCGAGGAAGATTTCCACCAGTTCGGGATCGCGCTCATCGACCGCTGCCAGCGGCGCGGCAGCCAGGGGCGCAGGCGGATCGACCGGTTCGGCTTCGGCTTCGGCTTCGGCTTCGGCTTCGGCTTCGGCTTCGGCTTCGGCT
>CAZOEC010000058.1:2304-29154 GCA_964578635.1 uncultured Pseudomonas sp. | reverse complement strand
GCCCATTGATTGTGCCTTCAACTGTCGTCCTTCCTCGCCTCGGGAGCTGTTCACTTGCGTCTCTCGGCAGTATTACGAACGCCCACGACGTTTCATCACCAGACTTTGCCGGGCGAAGAAGCTTTGCTTCGAATCGGGATTTCACATCGATTGTTGTCATTGCAACTTCTCCAGCTAATACGCCTAACGTTTGGTTAAGGGGCGGGCTTTAGTCCGTCCCTGCGAGCGATTTGACCAGTTGTTATGCATCGAGTAACTCGGGATCAAACCATACGTCTTCGAAATTGTGGCCGTCGATCTGAAAACGGTAACCGGCAGGTAGTTCAAGGTAGCCAGCCACCTCTGGAAGGTAGCTGCCAATGTGTTCTATATGCAGCGGAGAAAAGAAATTGTCAGCGTCGGACAGCTCGGTGCCACACCATATGTACCAGCCATTAGTACCATTTTCTGGTTTATGCCTTAGTCCGTTAATGGGGAGCTGTCCTAGGGTACTTAAAGCGATTCCAAGTTTTGATCCGCTCTCTGGTTTCTGAGGGGCAACATTCTTCCATTCGCAGATGGTCTGTTCCTTCAGGATTTTCACGGTATTACTCCGAAGGTGCATAACTATTAATTAGGCGATACGTATGTCGTGTTTTGTTGCGATGCGTATCGCATAAGCTTCCTTGTCGTCACCTAAGCCCGTATTTAGTTCGAAGGTGGTCGCAGCAAACGCGACTGCATTCAGGGAAAGCCGCGACAGGGGTAACGGCAAGCCCAATCTGCTGGATCACGTACGCCGGCACATTGGAGTCAGAAACTATTCCATCCGTACCGAGACTGTCTACGCCGAATGGGTAAACGTTATATCCGCTTTTACCGTTAGCGCCACCCGGCGGCGGAGGGGCGGCGGAAATCGAGGCTTTTCTCACCCATCTGGCGGTGGCGCGCAATATTTCGGCCTCTGCTCAATCCCTGGCCTGCCCGCATTTAGCGGTAATAGGTATCCCATAGCTTGTTGCGAAATTTATTGCTGGGATCGAGCTGTTTTTTCAGTGCGAAGAACTCCGGCGCGCGCGGGTAGGCGGCGAGGAATTGTTTACGGCTGGCGTGGATCTGGTACGGCAGGTAATAGGTGCCCTGATGGGCGATGGCCAGGTCGATCAGCTGACGGGTCCAGCCACCTACGGCGGCGCGCTCGGCAGCCGAGCTGCCTTGGCGGTAATACAGCACCAGGGCGAAGGTGTCGCCGCGGGCCCAGGCCAGGAGGGTGCCGGGGTCGGCCTTGGCGTGGCGGATGGAGATATTGGTGAGCTTGACCTGATGCTCTGTGAGCACGCCGCGCATATCCGCAACAAATGCTTCCAGCTGCGCCTCGGGGACAAAGTATTCCTGCAGCACATAGCTGTAGTCGGGGCCGCTGATGGGCTGCAGTTCGCGCACATCCAGGCTGGCTTCACGGTTGCGCCATTGCACCTGCGGGGCTTGGTAGAGCAAGGGGTCGACCAGGGCCTCTCGCAGTTTGCTGCCGCTCTTGCTGCCGGCCACGCTCAGCGCGGTGCGCATGGCTTTGTAGTTGCGCTCGGGCGGCACCAGGCGTTCGTTGACGGTCAGTGGCGCATCACTGATCAGGTAGGACACCGCGCGTACGCGGTCGTAATCATCCGGGTAGAGGATGGCGTTATGCATGATCATCCTAGAGTTGCCGCGCACTTGCTGATCGAAGAACTGGCGGTAAGCGCCGAGTGGCATACTCTGCGACTCGCGGGCCAGCTTGCGGTTATCGCTTAGGCCTAGGGTGGCTTCGACTATCACGCCCAGCCCGCCATAGCCGCCGATAGCGCCATAGAACAGCGCGGCATTCTCGGTCGGGCTGGCAAGCACCAGGCTGCCATCGGCCAGTACCAGCTTGAACGAGCGCACCGCCAGCACCAGAGGGCCCTGGCCTATATAGCGACCGTGGGCATTGACGCTAAGTGCGCCGCCAACGGTGAAGTTGGCGTAGGACTGCATGATCTGTGGCGAGAGATTGTGTGGGTCGATGTATTCGAGAATCTCACGCCAGGTAATGCCGGCCTGTACGCGAATTTCCCGGCGCTCGGCGGAAAACTCCAGTATCCGGTTGAAGCGGCGCATATCCAGTTGCAGGGCATTTTCCGTCGCAGTCTGCCCGCCCATGCTGTAGCGCCCGCCGCCGATGGCGATGGGCCCAGGATGGCTGCGCACCGCTTCGACTATCTGCGCCAGCTCGGTGGGAGCCAGCACCTGGGCCACCTGAATGGGGTTGAGGCCGCTGATGTCGTTGACGGTTTCCGCAGCCTGCAAAGCGGTACACAGCAGCAGACCGAGAACTAAGAAAACACGCATAAAACCTCCTTGTTTATCGCGCCGCCAAGATGTCGCGGGCTTTGTCTCAGTCTGTAGCGGGCAGCAGCTTAAGGCTACTGCGGCTATTGACCTTGATCGCCTCGGTATCCAGGTGCATCGGCACGTACTCGCCGCGCATATAGGCTTCGGCCTGGTCCTTGTAGTGCTTATCGAACAGCACGCCGCTCTGGCCTACGGGGTTGATGCCCAGGGCTGTGCTGTCGTCTGCCAGGTCGATCAGGCGGCGGGTCGAGGGGCCGTATACCACCGGCCAGGGCGCGGGGCCGATCGGTTGCGAGAGGTTGTTCGGGGTTTCGCGGCCGCCCGGTGCGGCGAAGGGGCCGACGTTGAACAGTTTATCCAGCGGCTTCTGCTGGCCCAGCGGGTGGCTGTGGGTAAGGCTGTGGGCGCTGCCCCAGGTCCATTTGGTTACGTCGTCACCCAGGCTGCTGCGCAGGTGGGCGAGGCTGGCTTGCCAGGCGGCCTTGACGGTATCGGCGCGGCTTTCCACGGCTGCGCTGCCGCGTTTGTCCCACCAGGGCGAGCTGGCATCGGCGGCCAGGCGCGGCAGGGCGCTGTCGAGCACGCGGGTTTGCAGCAGGTTGCTGAAGAAGGCTTCGCCCAGCTCGTCGGCCATGGCCTCAAAGGTCAGTTGATAGGCCAGCTGGTTGAACAGCGTGGCGGCCGTGGCGTCGAGGGTATGTTGGCCATCCCAGCTCAGCAGTTGCTCGATCAGGGCTTGCTCCTCTGCGTCAGCGCTTGCTGCGCGCAGGTCGGCGGCCAGCGGCGCAAGCAGGCGCTGCGGGTAGTCGGTGCCGGGCTCCAGTTGCAGGGCCTGGCTGTTGCTTAGATCCCATTTCACACTGTTGTCGCTAAGGCGCTCGTCCAGGCGCTGGCCGCGGTCGGCCAGGTTGTAGTAACCGGGCACCTCGATGCCGGTCGGCGAAACGGGCTGGTGATTGGCCGAGAGGATATAGCCGCGCGCCGGGTTCTCTTCCTGGGGGTTGGCGCTGAACGGGTAGTAGCCGTCCTTCTCCGCCTCGCCGCTGGCACCGTCGAGAATAAAGTTCGGGTTGACCCCGGCCGGGCGGCGAGGCAGTTTCGCCGCTGCCCACCAGCCGATATCGCCCGTGGCATTGGCCCATACCACGTTCAGCCCCGGGGCCTCGATATGCTCGGCGGCGGCGCGGGCCTGTTCCAGGCTGGCGGCGCGGTTGAGCTGGTAGAAGCCATCGAGGATCGGGTTGTCGGTTTCGAGAAACGCCCACCACATGGCAATCGGCGTGCTGCCGGCGGTTTCGCCCAGGGCGCTGTTGATCAGCGGGCCGTGGGGCGAGCGGCGGATGGTCAGGCTGACCGGTTCGGCGTCCTTGACGGTGATCTGCTCGACGCGGCTTTGCAGCTCGACCCACTGGTCGCGGTACCAGACCTGATTGGGATTGGCCGGGTTGGTTGTCTCTGCGATCAGGTCCAGGTCGTCGTTCTGGAACATGGTGATGCTCCAGGCGAACGCCTTGTTATGCCCAAGTGAAGCCACTGGGTTGAGCGCCTGGTGATGGCCGTACAGGCTGAAACCGGGGTAGCTCAGGTTGGCCTCGTACCACACCGACGGCACGGCGAAGCGGATATGCGGGTCGCCGGCCAGCAGCGGTTTGCCGCTGGCGGTGCGGCTGCCGGACACCGCCCAGGCATTGCTGCCCTCGAACTGCGGCAGGCCGGCATTCAGCAGCGCGGCGTGGCTCAACTCGGCGATGGCGTTGAGGTCCTGCCAGTCGCCGGCGGCGAGGCGCTGTCCGACCACGCCCTGGGGGTGCCAGTCGAGGTCGAAGGCCTTGAGGTAGTCGACCCCCAGCTGATCGCGGATATGCGTCAGCACCGGCTCGGTACGAAACGCCGCGGCGAAGCTGTAGGCCATATAGCCGGCAACGCTGATGGTGTCGGCGGCGGTAAAGGGGCGCTTTTCGATATCCAGCACATCGAACTCCAGCGGTGCCGGGCGGCTGGCCTGGTACTGGTTGACGCCGTCCAGGTAGGCCTGCAGCGCTTTGCTCCCGGGGGTATTCATGTTCATCTGCGCGGCGTAGCGGTCGGCATGCTCGCGGATGCCCAGGGTGCGGAACAGGCGGTCGGTATCCACCAGCTTGCTGCCAAGAATCTCTGCCAGCTCGCCACGGGCCAGACGCCGCAGAATTTCCATCTGGAACAGCCGGTCCTGCGCGTGCACATAGCCCAGTGCGCGGTACATATCGGCCTCATTCTGCGCCTGGATATGCGGCACGCCGCGCTCGTCGTAATCCACCGTGACCGGCGCTTGCAGTGAGCTCAGGCTCAGCTCGCCCGCGCGTTGCGGCTGCTTGCTGTCGAGGTACCAGTAAGCGCCGGTGGCAGAGGCGGCGATTATCAGGGCAAGGGCGGTCAGGGAGCGCTTCATCGGTTTTCCTTATTCTGGGCTGTGGCGCGGCCATTGTGCGGGGCACTCGGCAGGGCTGGCATTGACCAAATGTCTGGAGGATGAAAGTCTTTGGTCATTAACGTGAAAGCCGCGCAGCGACGCCCTCCTTTGTCCTTCTCCCCCGGGAGAAGGTGGCGCGAAGCGCCGGATGAGGGCGGCGGGTGTGCCGCGAAGGCTTTCGTGATTCGGGGTGCCTCTCGCGGCATGACCGTTAACTGGAGGTTCGATGAACAGCGATCCGCATAACCCCATGGCCAGTGCCCTGACCCATTCCTCGACCCTGCGTCGGCTGCTCTACGAGGCCCTGGCTGATCTCGGCCTCGACCCAACCGATACCTATCGCCAGGCCTACCGCGGCGTGGCCCTGGCACCGCCGCTGCTCAACGCCCGCGAGGACCACGACAACGCGCCGCGCTTCTGGCAGGACCTGGCGGCCATCAGCGGCGACCCGGACATCGGCCTGCATCTGGGCGCGGTGATGCAGCCGCGGCCGCTGGATGTGGTCGGCTACCTGCTGCTGGCCAGCCGCGATCTGGGTCAGGCGCTGGAGTGCTTTGTGCGTTTTCAGCACATCCTTTCCGGCGGCTTTGCCGCGCGCCTGGAGTTGGAGGGCGAGCAGGCGCGGCTGATCTTCGACCTCAACTACCGCGGCATCGGCTCGCTGCGCCAGCAGATGGAGTGCCTGGCGCTGTTGCTGCTGAAGATGCTGGGCAGTGTCTGCGATGGTGCTTTCACCCTGGACGGCGTGGATTTTCGCCACCCCGCACCGCGCCGGCTCAGCGAGCACCGGCGACTGTTTGGCCTGCTGCCGCGTTTTGCCCAGCGCCACGATGCGCTGCTTTTCCCCCGTGCCTGGCTGAGCCGGCCCTCACGCAGCGCCAACCCGCGGCTGTTCGCGGTGCTCTGGGCGCAGGCCGAAGTGGAGCTGGCGGAGCTGGAGGAAAACCAGCTGCTCAACCGCGTGCGCTACTGGCTGGAGGTTAACCTGGGGGTGCAGCTGTGTGATTTGCCGCGCTGCGCCCAGGCCCTCGGTTACAGCGCCGGTGGCCTGCAGCGGGCGCTGGCGGAACAGCAGCAGAGCTTTCGTCAGCTGCACGATGAAGTGCGCCGCCTGCGCGCCCAGAACCTGCTCGACAGCGGCCTGGCCATTCGCGAAGTGGCCCGCGCCTGTGGTTTTGCCGAACTGTCGCCGTTCTACCGGGCGTTCAAGCGCTGGCAGGGTGAGACGCCGCAGGGTTACCGCCAGCAGACAGGAGTTATCTAGTGCAGTGGGAACCTGCAAGCTCCGCCAAGCCGTGGCCTATACCGTTCGCGCTCGTGAGCGCCTTTGTCCGGGCGGTTTATCCGCCTCTGGCATGAGCACAGGCTGTGGGAGGGGTTGACGCAAAGGCTGTGGGAGGTCCCCGTCGTCCAGGTACCGCGCTGTCGCCCAGCAAACTTGGGTGCAATTGCGATTATCAGCTTGTTGGTACCTGTAGGAGCGGCTGGGCGGCACTCCGCCATGCCCGCGAATCCAGGCGACTCGGTGGCTAGGGTTGCCACTGGCAAAAGCAGCCAACGGCCAGGGTATTGCTGGCGCTGACCGGGCGATTGGCGGCCAGGGCTTCGAGGATCGGCTCGATAAAGCTGTTGCTGGAGGTGCAGGTGGCCCCTTCGCTGTAAGGGCCGAAGTAGGCCAGTTGGCCGTCGCGGTCCCAGATCGCCACCGCCGGGCTGGCCGGGATCTGCTCGCTGCCTTCGAGGCCGGGCAGGGCCTGCAGGGCGCTCAGGGTGGCGGGCAGCTGACCTTTGCTGGCGGGTTTCTGCACGGCATAGAAGCTCACGCCCAGGGGGCCATAGTGTTCGAGCAGTTCGGCCAGGTGCTGCTGGTTGCCGACATTGCAGGGGCAGGCCGGGTCCCAGAAGTGCACCAGACGGATCGGCCCGGGCCCGGCCAGCTCGGCGGGCAGGCGCAGGCGTTCGCCGTAGAACAGCGCGGTCTGGTCGCTGAAACTGCGGATAAAACGCGCCTCGTACCACTGGTAGGCGGCAAGCATGGCCGCGCCCCAGAGCAGAAGCAGCAGGCCGGCGAGCAGGAGTTTGTAGGTTCTGGGCATGGTCGGTCTTCGTAAACAGGTGCGCAGCTTGCCACGGCTGGCGCGACAGCTGAATATCTGCATCTTGATTGCATTGGCCTGGATGGCCTGTGAGCGCCCCGCATGATTGATGGAAACCCTATGTCAGAGCTCTTTCAGCCGGATAACCTGATCGCCAGTCTGCGACCCTTGGCCGCAGCGGCGTCGCTTACTCCGGCCGAGCAGAATTACCGGCGCTTCTACGGTTTTGCCGGCAATGGCGCAGCGCACAGCCGCCTGGGCACTATCCAGGTGGGCGCTTACCGGATTGCCCTGCAGGCCTGGTGGCCCGAGCAGCCGCGCGCCACCCTGGTGCTGCTGCACGGCTATTACGACCACAGCGCGCTGTACCGCCATGTGATCGACTGGGCCCTGGCGATGGACTTCGCCGTGCTGACCTTCGACCTGCCCGGGCATGGTCTGTCCAGTGGTGCGCGGGCCAGCATCGACGACTTTGCCGAGTATCAGCTGGTGTTGCAGGCGGTGTTGGCCGAAGCGGCCGCCCTGGCGCTGCCGCAACCCTGGCATCTATGTGGGCAGAGCACCGGCGGGGCGATCCTGATCGACTACCTGCTCAGCGGCCAGCCGGGCCCTGAGCTGGGCCAGACCATCCTGCTGGCACCGCTGATCCGGCCGCGGGCCTGGGGCTGGTCGCAGCTCAGCTATCGGGTGATGAAGCACTTCGTGCGGGAGATTCCGCGGCGTTTCAGCGCCAACTCCAATGACGCCGACTTTATCGACTTTATCCATAACCAGGACCCGCTGCAGCCGCGTTGCCTGCCGACTGCCTGGGTCGGGGCGTTGAGCCAGTGGGTGCCGCGCATCGAGTCGGCCGCGCGTAGCAGCCACAGCCCGCTGATTATCCAGGGCGAGGCGGATATGACGGTGGCCTGGCAGCACAACCTCGAGGTGTTGCAGGACAAGTTCGCCGCGCCGCAGATCCTCCGCCTGGACCAGGCGCGCCATCATCTGGCCAATGAGCTACCTGCCTTGCGCCAGCGCTATTTCGACTTTCTCACCGAGCGCCTGACCTGATCTGCTAACTGACGTAGGTTGGCGCTGAGCGCAGCAAAGCCCAGCAGGGCGTGAGTAGCGCTGCGCTCGACGATTGACCGCCGCGCCTCGGTGTTTGTCTGTTCAGATCCCCTGCGGTGCCGGGGCCAGGCTGGCGCTGCTCTGGCCAACCGCCAGGCCGCTGCGGATGGCGGCCAGGGCGGCCTGGTAGTAGCGCTTGCCGGCCTCTGACTGGGCAAAGCCGACAAACTCTTCCAGCTCCGGGTCGCTCAGCTCGCGGTAGACGTGCAGCAGGGTGTTATCCAGATCCGCACCTATCTGTTCCATCAGGCGCTGGCGCTGGCCATTGAGCATGGCCTGGGCGCTGTCGCCCCCGAGCAGGCCGGGGAGCATCTGGCTAAGGCTGTCGGCGGCCACCCCGGCCAGGGCCAGGCTGACTTCCGCGCCGGCTTCCCGGGCTGGCAGCGCCTGGGCCAGATGACGGATCAGCAGGCGGCGGGTGGCGCTGGCTTCACTGCGCGGCAGGCCGTTGGCATAGCGCGCCAGTTGGTCGCTACGGGTGGCGAGCAGTTCGGCGTCGATGATCTTGCGGCCCAGGGGCGACTGGAAGAACTGCAGCGCCGCTGCGGGCTCGCCGAGGTTGTCGCGCAGGCCCTGCTGGGCGCGCTGGTCGATGGCCTGGGGGGCGAAGCGCTGGTTGCTGTTGTTTACCAGGGCCTGGTACACCGCCGGCGGCAGGCTGCTGCGATAACGTTCTTGGGCGGCCTGCAGGGCGTCGCTGAAATGCATGCGCTGCTGCGGCCAGCCGGCGGCCTGATACAGCTGCAGGTAATCGTCGGCCAGGGCGGGCAGGCTGAGTAGCAGGGTCAACAGCAATGAAGTGACGCGCATAAGGACTCCGTTCGGGAAGGCGGCTATTTTCGGTGGGCGGTGGGCGCTTGTCGAGGCACAGTCGGCGGCCTGCTAGAATCGCCGGCCTGCATAGATGCAGGTACTCATTTCCTGGGGCAATAATTGACAACCCTGTCTGGCGACAACCTGAGTGCGTGTCTGACACGCATCATCGACGACCTGGCCGCGCACGGCTGGTCGCTGCAACCCCTGTTCATACCCCCTACTCTGACCCTCGATCTGGCCGAAGAGTGCCGTAGACGCGCGGCTGCCGGTGCGCTGGTGCCGGCCAGTGTCGGCCGCGGCACCCTGGTGGTGGTCAGTGAAGGGGTGCGTGGCGACCGTATCCAGTGGCTGGAGGCCGGCCAGGATGCGGCCTGCGACCAATACCTGGCGATCATGGATGGGCTGCGCCAGGCGCTGAATCAGGACCTGTACCTGGGGCTGGAGGATTTCGAAAGCCACTTTGCCCTGTATCCGCCAGGGGCGTTCTACCTCAAGCACCTGGATCGCTTTCGCGATAACGACCGCCGCACGGTGTCGGCGGTGCTCTATCTCAATCAGGACTGGCAGGCCGAGCAGGGCGGTGCCCTGCGCCTGTATCTGGCGGATGGTGAGACGCGCGATGTATTGCCCCAGGCGGGTACTCTGCTGGTGTTTCTCTCAGCCGACATGCCCCATGAGGTGTTGCCGGCGACCCGCGAACGCCTGTCGCTGACCGGCTGGTTTCGCCGGCGCGGGGATGGCCTGTTCTAGGACGGTTGACGTGATCGATCAATGCCCCCAGATGCGCAGCTGCCCCTGCAGGTTGCTGAGGTCGCGGATTTCCACCCGGCCCAGGGTGCTGGAGCCGGGCGTGCCGGCATCGCCGACACCGATGTCGGCGGCGAGGCGCATGCGGATGGTCAGTGGCGTGGTGATCAGGCCGTCGGCCAGCAGCTGATCGCTGGTGGTTTTCAGGTCGGGCAGGGCCATTTGCAGCTTCTGCGTGCCGCCCTGGTCGACCACGTCGACCTGCAGGGTCGGGGCGTTGACCAGGGCGCTGTTGAAGTACAGCTTGGCGGGGCCGTAGGCGACGCTGATCGGACAGTCGCCAGGGGCGGCGCAGCCGTTGTCGATCTGCAGGTTGCGCAACTGCAGGCTGCCACCGTCGTCTTCCCAGCTGATTTTCGCCGCCTCGGTTTTCAGGTCCAGGGTCAGGGTGATGCCGGCCTGACCGGCGATGGCGCTCAGTGACGAGTTGTCCAGGGCCTGCATTTCCCCGTGGGCCTGGCCGAGTGGCAGCAGACAGGTCAGCAGGGTCGGCAGTAGAAGCCGAGAAGTGACGGTGGGCATGATGCGTATCCCTCGCTGGAACAGTGATGGCACGCAGTCTGTTCGCGCGCGGGCTGTGGCACCATTGCCCGGCGCGGCTTCCCGCCTAAGGATAGGTCGAGGCTGCTGCGGGCCTGGGCCGCGGCGTGAACGGCTTGGCAGTTTGGCCGGTGCCCCGGCCCTTAGGTTGGCCGATCACGGCGCGGCAAGGGGCTGGGTGTTACCTGGGGTGACCCTGTCAGGAGAAGGTGTGATGCAGAAAATACTGGTAAGCCGCTGCCTGCTGGGCCATGCCGTGCGTTATGACGGCGGTGCCCATGGCCCCTTTACCCTGCTTGAGCGCTGGCAGCAGGAGGGGCGCATTGTGCCGCTGTGCCCGGAAGTCGCCGGCGGCCTGCCGACCCCGCGTGCACCGGCGGAAATTGCCGGTGGCCAGGGGGCGCAGGTACTCGATGGACAGTTGCCGGTGCTGACCCTGGATGGCGAGGATGTCACTGCCGCCTTTGTCGAGGGTGCCGAGCAGGCTTTGGCCCTGGTGGCGAAATATGGCATCCGGATGGCGCTGCTCAAGGCGCGTAGCCCCTCGTGCGGTAACCGGGAAAATTACGATGGCAGTTTTAGCGGCACCAGGGTCGCCGGTGAAGGCGTGACTGCAGCGGCTTTGCGCCGTGCTGGTGTGCGGGTGTTTAGCGAAGAGGAGCTGCCGGCTGCGGAAGCGGCGTTGCGTGAGCTGGAAGAGCGGCCGCTTTCGTAGGATGGGGCGGGCGCGCAGCGATACACATGCTGTTGGGTTACGCGGCGCGGAAGATTCGCGTCATCTGTAGATAAGCGCCAGGTGCCGCTAACCCAACCTACGTGTTAAGCAGACCATGCCAAAAAATGGCCGGGAGCCATTTTTAACGTCGCGTAGCGACGGCCCGAAGGGTGGCCGCCATGGATGGCAGGCCATATAAAAAAGGGAAGCCGAAGCTTCCCTTTTTCTTATCGCTGCCGTGCTTAGAACAATACGCGGCTACGGATGGTCCCTTTAACGTGCTGCAGCTTCTCCAGCGCCAGGTCGGAGTAGTCGGCGTCGACGTCGATTACCACGTAGCCGACCTTGTCGTTGGTCTGCAGGAACTGGCCGGAGATGTTGATGCCGTTTTCGGCGAACACGTTGTTGATCTCGCTCATTACACCCGGGATGTTTTCGTGGATGTGCAGCAGGCGGTGCTTGCCCGGGTGCGCCGGCAGGGCCACTTCCGGGAAGTTGACCGAGGACACCGAGGTACCGTTGTCGCTGTACTTGACCAGTTTCTCGGCCACTTCCAGGCCGATGTTGGCCTGGGCTTCGGCAGTTGAACCGCCGATATGCGGAGTCAGGATCACGCGATCCAGGCCACGCAGCGGGCTTTCGAACTCTTCGTCGTTGGACTTGGGCTCGACCGGGAACACGTCGATGGCGGCGCCGATCAGGTGCTCGTCCTTGATCGCGGCGGCCAGGTGATCCAGCTCGACCACGGTACCGCGGGCGGCGTTGATCAGGATGCCGCCCTTCTTCATGGCGCGGATTTCCTTCTCGCCGATCATCCACTGGGTGGATGGCAGCTCCGGCACGTGCAGCGACACGATGTCGCACATGCCCAGCAGGTCGTGCAGCTTGGCGATCTGGGTGGCGTTGCCCAGCGGCAGTTTGGTCACGGTGTCGTAGAAGAACACCTGCATGCCCATGGCTTCGGCGAGTACCGAGAGCTGGGTGCCGATGGAGCCGTAACCGACGATACCCAGCTTTTTACCGCGGATTTCGAAGGAATTGGCCGCCGATTTGATCCAGCCGCCACGGTGGCAGGAAGCGTTCTTCTCGGGGATGCCGCGCAGCAGCAGGATGGCCTGAGCCAGTACCAGTTCGGCCACCGAGCGGGTGTTCGAATAGGGGGCGTTGAACACGGCGATACCGCGCTCGCGGGCGGCGTCGAGGTCAACCTGGTTGGTGCCGATGCAGAAGCAGCCTACAGCTACCAGGCGCTTGGCGCAGTCGAAGACTTCGGCAGTCAGCTGGGTGCGCGAGCGGATACCGATAAAGTGCGCGTCGGCGATCTTTTCTTTCAGCTCGTCGTCGGAGAGTGCGCCCTTGAGGTACTCGATGTTGGTGTAACCAGCGGCCTTCAGGGTGTCCACTGCATTCTGGTGGACGCCTTCAAGAAGAAGGAACTTGATCTTGCTCTTGTCGAGAGAGGTCTTGCTCATCGGAGTACCTGTTGTCCCACAAATAGTGTCAGGGAAGAGGCCGAGCGCCGCCGGCCGCAGCCCGCAGATCGGCGCGGGGGCACGATTCACGGGGGGCGTATGCTAGCATACGAGCCCCGCGAAGCACCTACCCTGGCAGATGAAGCGTGCTCAGGGTGACCATGAATCGTTTGAGAGTTCCGTAGATGACCAACCCTGCGCTGATCGAAGAGCTGAAGACCCTGGTTGAGCCCGGCAAGGTGCTCACCGATGCCGATTCCCTCAACGCCTACGGCAAGGACTGGACCAAGCACTTCGCCCCAGCGCCGCTGGCGATTGCCTTCCCCAAGAGCATCGAGCAGGTGCAGGCCATCGTCCGTTGGGCCAATCAGCACAAGGTTGCGCTGGTGCCGTCTGGTGGCCGTACCGGCTTGTCCGCTGGCGCCGTGGCCGCCAATGGTGAAGTGGTCGTGGCCTTCGACTACATGAACCAGATTCTCGACTTCAACGAATTCGACCGCACCGCCGTGTGTCAGCCGGGCGTGGTAACCAAGCAGCTGCAGATGTTCGCCGAGGACAAGGGCCTGTATTACCCGGTGGACTTCGCATCGGCCGGTTCCAGCCAGATTGGCGGCAATATCGGCACCAATGCCGGCGGGATCAAGGTGATTCGCTACGGCATGACCCGCAACTGGGTGGCTGGGCTGAAGGTCGTCACCGGCACCGGCGAGCTGCTGGAGTTGAACAAGGATCTGATCAAGAACGCCACCGGCTATGACATGCGTCAGCTGTTTATCGGCGCCGAAGGCACCCTGGGCTTCGTTGTCGAGGCCACCATGCGCCTGGACCGTGCGCCGAAGAACCTCACCGCGATGGTGCTCGGCACCCCGGACTTCGATTCGATCATGCCGGTGCTGCATGCCTTCCAGAACAAGCTGGACTTGACCGCCTTCGAATTCTTCTCCGACAAGGCCCTGGCCAAGATCATGGCCCGTGGCGACGTGCCGGCGGCGTTTGAAACGGATTGCCCGTTCTACGCCTTGCTGGAATTCGAAGCCACCACCGAGGAAGTCGCCGAAGCGGCCCTGGCCACCTTCGAGCATTGCGTCGAACAGGGCTGGGTACTGGATGGCGTGATGAGCCAGAGCGAGCAGCAGCTGCAAAACCTGTGGAAGCTGCGCGAGTACATCTCGGAAACCATCAGCCACTGGACACCGTACAAGAACGACATCTCGGTCACCGTTTCGAAAGTGCCAGCGTTTTTGCACGATATTGACGCCATTGTCGGCGAGCATTACCCGGACTTCGAAATCGTCTGGTTCGGCCATATCGGCGACGGCAACCTGCACCTGAACATCTTGAAGCCGGAGAGCCTGTCCAAGGACGAGTTCTTCGCCAAGTGCGCCACCGTCAACAAGTGGGTGTTCGAGACCGTGCAGAAGTACAACGGCTCGATCAGCGCCGAACACGGCGTGGGCATGACCAAGCGCGATTACCTGACATACAGCCGCTCGGAAGCCGAGATTGGCTATATGAAGGCGATCAAGGCGGTGTTCGACCCGAACGGGATCATGAACCCCGGCAAGATCTTTCCGCTCTGACGGTTGAGCCCACGTCTGTAGGAGCGGCCTTGGCCGCGATGTTTTGGGGTTCTGGCCCCTTCGCGGCCAAGGCCGCTCCTACACGCGATCAGATCGTAGGGCGGGTGCAGCCCGCCACCTGTTAGCGGCGGGTTGCACCCGCCCTACACCGCAGCCTCCCACAAAGAGCCGCGCACCGCATTCCCATAAGGAGTTGCCCATGAGTTACCAGCATCAGTACATTGATGGCACCCATATCCACTTTCCCATGGGCAAGGTGGTGTGCATCGGCCGCAACTACGCCGAGCATGCCAAGGAACTGAACAACCCGGTGCCGACCGAGCCGTTGCTGTTTATCAAGGCTGGCAGCTGCGTAGTGCCGCTGGATGACGGCTTTACTCTGGTCGAGGGTAAGGGTGACGTGCATTACGAGGCGGAAATCGCCGTGCTGATCGGCAAACCGCTGTCGCGCACGCCGAATGCCGAGGAAGTGCGCGATGCCATCTCCGGCTTCGCCCCCGCCCTGGACCTGACCCTGCGCGACCTGCAGGCCACGCTCAAGGCCAAGGGCTATCCCTGGGAAACCGCCAAGAGTTTCGACGGTGCCTGCGTGCTGGCCCCCTTTGTCCCGGGCGATGCCATGGAGGATCTGGCCGATATCGGTATTCGTCTGAGCATCAACGGCGAGCTGCGTCAGGACGGCAACAGCCGCGACATGCTCAACCCGATTCTGCCGATGATCCAGCATATCTGCGGCCACTTCAGCTTGCAGCCGGGCGATGTGATCCTCACCGGCACGCCAGTTGGCGTCGGCCCGCTGCACAAGGGCGACGAGCTGGTGCTGGAACTGGTTGGCCATAGCCGCTTCGCCAGTCGCGCGCTCTAACCACACGCCTGAGTCGCCAGCTGGGTAAAGGGCACCTGGAGGTGCCCGCTGGCTGGCGGCTTAACAGAACCTTAAGCGTTGCGCTCTAGTCTGATCGTCATCGTTCTAGCGAGTCGTGTGCGATGTCTGGGCGGTTTTCCTCTTTGCTGCGTCCGCGCTGGTGGGCGCTGTTGCTGTTGCTGATGGCTTTGATCCTGCTGGCGGGTTACCGGCACTGGGATGATCGTCTGCGCTTCTGGTTCAAGCAGCAACAGGCGAGCCCGGCCGAACAGCAGGCGAGCATCTGGTTGCCGGGTTATCGCACGGTGCTGCAGGGCAAGCCGGTGCAGGGCCTGGAGGATGATGAGCTGTCCGGCCTGACCTACAGTGCCGCCAGCAATACCCTGTTCAGCGTGACGGGCAAGAACCCGCAGTTGGTCGAGCTGACGCTGGATGGTCAGGTGATCCGGCGCATCCATCTGCATGGGTTTTCCAATCCAGAAGGGGTGGAAATGCTTGCCGATGGCCGCCTGGCGGTTATCGATGAGCGCAAGCGTACGCTGACTACCTTCAAGCTGGACGCTTTGACCCGCAGCCTTGAGTTTGCCGATCTGGCGTCTTTCGACCTGGGTTTTGCCAAGGCCGGCAACAAGGGCTTCGAAGGCATCGCCTGGGACTCGCGCAACGAGCGCGTGCTGCTGGGCAAGGAGCGCGGCCCGCTGGGGCTGTTCAGCCTGCCCTTTCCTGGCGAGGATGGTGCCGCGGGCGCATTGCAGCCGCTGCCAACCGGGCATCTGTTTCTGCGCGATATTTCCTCCCTGAGCTACGACGCCCGCACTGGCCATGCGCTGGTGCTGTCGGACGAGTCGCGTCTGCTGCTGGAGGTGGATGCCGAGGGCGAACCGGTCAGCTTTATCAGCCTGAGCGGCGGCTTCAACGGCCTGCACCGCGGGATCAAGCAGGCGGAGGGGGTGACCATGGATGCGGCGGGCAATATCTATATCGTTGGCGAACCCAACCTGTTCTATGTGCTGAGCAAGCTGCCCCCGGCGGACCTCCCCGAGGACGATTGATTTAAGTTTGGCTTAAGCCGCGATTAAGCCTGGATTCAGCTGTGCCCTCTAGTCTGGCCCCATCACCTAACTGATTAGAGGCTTACCCCATGAAACGTTTAACTTTGGCTCTGCTGCTTGCTCCGCTGTTCTCCACTGCCGCCCTGGCGGCCGGCTATACCGGCCCCGGCGCTACGGCTCAGGTCACCAGTGTGGCGGCGGCGTTGAAAGCCAGCGATGACACCCCGGTGGTGTTGCAGGGGCAGATCGTCAAGCGTCTGCAGGACGAGCTCTATGAGTTCAAGGACGCCAGCGGCACCATCAATGTCGAGATCGACGACGAAGATTGGCCGGCCCAGGCTATCTCCGAGAACGTTACGGTCAAGCTGGCCGGCGAAGTCGATCACGACCTGACCAGCCGCGAGATCGATGTGGATTCCCTCGAACTGGTCAAATAAGCCACGTCCCTGGTTACCCACGCCAGCCCGAAGCCCTGCTTCGGGCTGGCGTCGTTGTGTCACCCGTTACTGTTTGAGAGTGAGTCGCCATGCGAGACCATTTGACCCTGAAGCGCCTGTTGTTGAGCCTTGCCGTGCTGGCGTTGCTGCTGCTTGGCCTGTTGGCCCAGGAGTACCGTCTGTTCGAGCGGGCCTGGTTCAATCTGCAGCAATGGCAGCAGGCGGGCGAAGGGCCGCAGGCCTCCTTGCGGCTGTCGGATTATCAGGTGGACCTTGAGGCCAGGGTGATCGAGGGGCTGAACGATGATGTCTCGGCGCTGACCTACGATCCGGACCGCAACAGCCTGTTTACCGTGACCAACCAGAAGCCGCAGTTGATCGAGCTGTCGCTGGATGGCGAACTGCTGCGGCGTATCGACCTGCACGGCTTTGGTGATGCCGAGGCGGTCGAGTACATCAGTCAGGGCCTGTATGTGATCACCGATGAGCGCCAGCAGCGCCTGATCAAGGTGCGGGTGGATGACACCACCACTGAACTGCATGCCGATCAGGCGCAGCAGTTCTCCCTGGGCATCGGCCTGAATGGCAACAAGGGCTTCGAGGGCCTGGCCTACGACTCGGCCGGCCAGCGCTTGTTTGTCGCCAAGGAACGCGACCCGATCCGCATCTATGAGATTCACGGTTTTCCTCAGCGCGATCCGCAGCAACCCTTCGCCGTGCATGTGGTGGATGACCAGAAGCGTGACGCCGGGTTGTTTGTGCGCGATCTTTCCAGCCTGCAGTTCGATGAGCGCAGCGGCCATCTGCTGGCGCTGTCTGATGAGTCACGGCTGGTGCTGGAGCTGAATGTCGAGGGCAAGCCGATCAGTAGTCTGTCACTGCTCCGCGGGCGCAACGGCCTGACCCGCAGCGTGCCCCAAGGCGAGGGCATCGCCATGGATAACCAGGGCGTGCTCTATCTGGTCAGCGAGCCCAATCTGTTCTATCGCTTCAAGAAACCAGACGCTTAGGCATTGAGGTGAGCGCTGTGGCCGCCGGTTGCAGCAGGCGCGCGGTTTTCCATTCGAAACCCAGGGTCAGGCCGATGGCCGCGCAAGCCAGGCCGCCGGCTAATCCCCACCAAACGCCCTGGGCACCCCAGCCCAGGGGAAATGCCAGCAGCCAGGCCAGCGGCGCGCCCACCGCCCAGTAGCAGAACAGTCCGACCCAGAAGGTGGTCTTGGCATCCTTCAGGCCACGAATCGCGCCCATGGCGATGGTCTGGATGCCATCGAAGAACTCGAACCAGGCGGCAATCGCCAGCAGTGCCACGGCCAGGGCCACCACCTCGGCGTAGGCCGGGTCGCGGCGGTCGAGAAACAAGCCCACCACCCACTGCGGGGCCAGCCAGAACAGGCAGGCAAAACCCAGCATGCACAGCGCGCCGAGACCGATGCCCAGACGGCCGGCCTGGCGCGCCTGGAGCAGGCGGCCGGCACCGAAGTGCTGACCGATACGGAAGGTCACCGCGTAGGAAATCCCCACCGGCACCATAAAGGCCACATACACCGACATGATCGCGATCTGGTGCGCCGCCAGCTGGCTGCTGCCCAGGGCTCCCATGCTCAGCGCGGCAAAGGCAAATAGGCCGGACTCCACCGCATAGGTGCCGCCAATCGGCAGGCCCAGGCGCAGCAGCTCCTTCAGCTCGGCCCAGGCCGGTCGCAGCAGTCCGCGCCACAGTGGGTAAGGGCTGTAGGCGCTGTGGTGCAGCACATGCCAGGCCAGCAGCAGCGCCATCACATTCATCACCAGGGCGGTGACCAGGCCGATCCCGGACAGGCCCAGGTGCGGCAGGCCGAACCAGCCCTTGATCAAGGCATAGTTGAGAATGAAGTTGGCCAGCGCCCCGCCAATACTGATGGCCATCACCGGGCCAGGCCGGCCGATGGCGCTGGTAAAGCCGCGCAGGGCCATAAAACTCATATAGCCGGGCAGGGCAAACACCAGGGTGGAAAGAAACTGCATGCCGCCGCTGACGTTCTCCGGCAACTGGCCGAAATACAGCAGCGCCGGGCCCAGGTTCCACAACGCCAGGCCGGCCAGCAGCGCCAGGCCCCAGCCCAGCCACAGGCCGTTCTGCGTTAGTCGGGTCACTCCGGCGGCGTCCTGCGCGCCGTGACGGATCGCCACCAGATTGCCAACCGAGGCAATCACCCCGACACAGAAGATCGAAACAAAGGAATAGCTGGCCGCGCCCAGGCCGCCGGCGGCCAGCTCCGCGGGGCCAAGCAGGCCCATCATCACCGTGTCGGTAAACACCATCAGCACGTGCGCCAGTTGCGCGGCAATCAGCGGCCCGGCGAGTTTCAGGATGGCGTGCAGTTCGCCACGGAGCGGATGCAGCATGATGAGTTCTACTCAGTCAGAAGGCTTGCCCGGGTGATCCGCGGAGGCAGAGAATGCGCCTATTCTCATGAGCCAGCCGCGACAGCACAAAAGGATAATAGCGATGACAGGCATGACTATTACTCATGGAGTGCAGTCGTGAGCCAGCGCCTGCCGCCGCTCTATGCCCTGCGCGCCTTCGAGGCGGCGGCGCGGCACAGTTCCTTTACCCGTGCGGCCGAAGAACTGGCGATTACCCAGAGTGCGGTCAGCCGGCATGTGCGCACCCTGGAAGAACACTTCGCCTGCCGCCTGTTCGAGCGCCGTGGCCGCAGCCTGCAACTCACCGAGACGGCGCGCATGTTGCTGCCGGGGCTGCGCGATGGCTTCGAGGCATTGGAGCGCGCCTGCAACACCCTGCGCGTCGATGATGCGGTGTTGCGGCTGAAGGCCCCCTCGACGCTGACTATGCGCTGGTTGCTGGCGCGCCTGTCGCGCTATCGCCTGCTCAGCGCCAGTGAGGTGCAACTGACCAGCGCCTGGATGGACGTGGACAAGGTGGACTTCCTGCATGAACCCTTCGACTGCGCCGTGCTGCTCAGCCAGGGCGACTTCCCGGAGGAATGGGAGAGCACCGAGCTGTTTGCCGAGTGGCTGATTCCGGTGTGCGCGCCTGAAGCCTTGAGTGAACAACCCTGGGATCTGTCGCGCCTGCAGGCCGCCGAACTGTTGCACCCGACCCCGGACCGTCGTGACTGGCGACAGTGGCTGCACGCCATGGGTCTGGCCGACCGGGTACCGCTCAAGGGTGGCCAGGTGTTCGATACCCTGGAGTTGGGCATGGTGGCTGCGGCGCGCGGCTATGGCGTGTCGATCGGCGATCTGGTGATGGTCGCCGAGGATGTCGCCCAGGGTCGGCTCGGTCTGCCCTGGCCCAGCGCGGTGCCCAGTGGTTGCAGCTACTACCTGGTCTGGCCCAAGGCGCGTCGCGGTCAGGAGCGTTTCCGCCGTTTGCGCGATTATCTGGTGGCCGATGTGGCGGCGATGCAGTTGCCAGTGGTGGAGCGGGTGATGGAAAGCGTCCGTTAGGGCGTTTTTGCCATGGGCGTAAAAAATATTGGACTGCCTCTTCTTGGCTGTATCAGGTGAGTCGTTATAAAACAGCAAGTTGTGTGGTTTTTTAGAGTGAGTTGCCTGCTACTCTCGGTCTGATTTCTTAACATGCTGCGCTTATTTGTTTGACATATTTTACGGCTTTGGCAGACTGGCCCCAGGGTTGGGACTGCCAGATGGGCGTTGTATGCGTATCTGTGGCCGCTTTGGCAGACACGACCAGCCGTAAACAGAAGGTGCGCGACAACCGTCAGCCCTTCTGCACAACAACGGCAGCCAATCCGGGCTGCCCCAAGGTGATGTATGTCCAACAACAATACGAAACAGCGCCCAGGCGCGCGTAAACCGGTTGTCCTGATGTCCATGGGCGCTCAAGAGCGCAAAGGGCATGCCTATCAAGTCATGACCCACAAATACATAACTCCCCTGGTCGAACTGTCTGGCTGCGTGCCGCTGCTGGCACCCAGCTGCTGCGGCACCGATGACATCGAGCAGTATCTGTCGATGGTCGACGGCGTCTACCTGACCGGTGCCGGCAGCAATATCGATCCGGCCCTCTACGGCCAGGAAAACCTGACCCCGAGCAAGGGCCAGGATCAGGAGCGTGACCTTTTCGATATCCCTCTGATTCGCGCAGCCCTGGCCCGTGGCCTGCCGCTGTTCGGTATCTGCCGCGGCATGCAGGAAATCAACGTGGCCCTCGGGGGCAGCATCCACCAGAAGGCTTATGAAGTGCCGGGCATCAGCGACCATCGCGAAGATCCGAGCACCTCGGTTGCCGAACAATATGCCGACCGCCACAGCGTGCGCGCGCTGCCGGGCAGCTGGTTTGCCGAGCTGATGGGGCATGCCGAGTTCCCAGTTAATTCTCTCCACGGTCAAGCAGTGGACCGCCTGGGTGCAGGCATCGAGGCCCTGGCCCATGCCGACGATGGCCTGATTGAAGCCATCCATGTGCCGGACGCGGCGCAGTTCACCCTGGCCGTGCAATGGCACCCGGAGTGGCAGGCCGCAGAGAACCCGCATTCGGTGAAGATCTTCCAGGCCTTTGGCGACGCCTGCCGTGAACAGGCCGCGCGACGCGACCAGTAAGCACGCAACCGAAATAAGGAAGCCCCGCCAATGCGGGGCTTCTTTATGGGCGCGATTCAGGCGTTGCTATTGCTGGGGCGATATTGCAGGGCTTCGGCCAGGTGAGTGCGGTTGATACTGGCTGCGCCATCCAGATCGGCCAGGGTGCGCGCCACCTTCATCACCCGGTGCGCGGCACGCAGGCTCAGGCCCAGGCGTTCGCAGGCGTTTTCCAGCCAGTGCCGGTCTTCGCCGTCGAGGCTGCAGTGTTGTTGCACGCCGGCGAGGTCCAGGTGGGCGTTGGCGCAGCCCTGGCGTGCCAGTTGCTGCTGGCGCGCACGGACCACCAGGGCGGCCAGTTCGGTGCTGCTGGGTCCGTGGTTGCTGCTGGTTTCCAGGCGGGTGGTTTCCCGCGGCACGCTCAGGTGCAGGTCGATGCGGTCGAGCAGCGGGCCGGAGAGTTTGCCGCGGTAGCGCTGGATCTGTTCGGCCGAGCAGCGGCAGCGCCCGGAAGGGTCGCCTAAATGCCCACAGGGGCAGGGATTCATCGCTGCCACCAGTTGGAAGCGCGCTGGGAAGCGCACCTTGTCGCGAGCCCGGGCGATGACGATATGCCCGCTTTCCAGGGGTTCGCGCAAGACTTCCAAAACCTTGCGATCGAATTCGGGTAGCTCGTCTAAAAAAAGTACACCCTGGTGCGCCAGGGTAATTTCGCCAGGTTGCGGGCGACTGCCACCACCGACCAGCGCTGGTCCTGATGCACTGTGATGAGGTGTTCTAAAAGGTCTTTGTGGCCAGGCACTTAGCGGTGTATGGCTGGCCACGGAGTGAATGGCCGCCACTTCCAGTGCTTCCTGTTCGTCCAGCGGTGGCAGCAGGCCGGGCAAGCGGCTGGCCAGCAGGGTTTTGCCGGTGCCGGGCGGCCCGCTAAACAGTAGATTGTGCGAGCCAGCCGCGGCCACCAGCAGGGCGCGCTTGGCGGCGATCTGGCCCTGCACTTCGGCAAGGTCCGGGTAAGGCAGCACCTGGCGTAGCAGGCCCTGGGCCTGATAGGGCGCGATGGGTGTCTGGCCATTGAGATGGGCGGCCACTTCGAGCAAGTGCTCCACCGCGATCACTTCCAGCCCCGAGGCCAGGCTGGCTTCTTCGGCGTTGGCCTTGGGCACCATTAAGGTGCGGCCGGCGGCGCGGGCGGCCAGTGCGGCGGGCAGCACGCCCTGTACTGGGCGAATCGCCCCGGACAGCGCCAGCTCACCCAGGCATTCGAGTCGCTGCAGTGCGCTGGGCGGCACCTGGCCGCTGGCGGCGAGAATGCCCAAGGCAATCGCCAGGTCGAAACGCCCGCCGTCCTTGGGTAGATCCGCCGGGGCCAGATTGAGGGTGATGCGTCTGGGCGGGAACTCGAAGGCGCAGTTGAGGATGGCGCTGCGCACTCGGTCCTTGCTTTCCTTGACCGCCGTTTCCGGCAGGCCGACCAGGGCCAGGGAGGGCAGGCCGTTGGCCAGATGGGCCTCGACCGTCACCGCCGGGGCTTCGACGCCGACTTGGGCGCGGCTGTGGACTATGGCCAGGGACATCGATCACTCCTTGATCGGCTGAGGCATCCGCTGCGGGCGTTATTCGTTAGTGGCGGCGGCTTCTGGGCTGCGGGCTTCCATCTCGGCGACCTTGGCTTCGAGGGCTTCCAGGCGGGCGCGGGTGCGGGCCAGCACAACCATCTGGCTGTCGAATTCTTCCCGGCTGACCAGGTCGAGCTTGCTGAAGCCGCTTTGCAGCAACAGTTTGAACTGGGCTTCCAGCTCGCTGCGTGGCAGCGGGCTGTCGCCGTTGAACAGGCGGGAGGCCTGGTGGCTAAGGGCGTCGAGCAAGGCTTTGGGTGGCAGCATGGTGAGGTTCCGGTAACAGATGGTCGCCAGTGTAGCACGCAGTCTCGGACGGCTTGCCTGGGCGAGGCTGGCGCACTGGGCGGGCGCGCTGCACGCTTTTCGCGCGTGCAGTGGCAGGGTGTCGCACCATTGTTGTGCGTTGATTGCGCTCAAATGTCCACAATAATCCCCTGTTTAGTGGCTAACTGCATGAAATAAGTAGCTTTTACCGGAGTTGGCAGGCTTTCTGCTTTGTCTCTTGCGACGCATGCTCCGATGCAGTTCCGGTGCGTCAGGCGAAGCGGGGAAGTGCTTCGCCGGGATCTGCTGGTGAGCATCGGTGCCGCTAGGTCAGGGCCGCGATGCATTACAAAAGCCAGACACTGCGCTTAGACTTGAGTCGGGTTCGTAATTCCTGGGGCAAGTCCACCTTACACGGGAGAAAGTTACATGAAGCTAGTCACTGCCATCATCAAGCCGTTCAAGCTGGACGACGTCCGTGAGTCACTGTCGGAGATCGGCGTGCAGGGCATCACTGTCACTGAAGTCAAAGGCTTCGGTCGTCAGAAAGGCCATACCGAGTTGTACCGCGGTGCCGAATACGTGGTCGATTTTTTGCCGAAGGTGAAAATCGACGTGGCCATCGCTGACGATCAGCTCGATCGTGTGATCGAGGCCATTACCAAGGCCGCCAACACCGGCAAGATCGGTGACGGCAAGATTTTCGTTGTAAACCTGGAACAGGCGATCCGCATCCGTACCGGCGAAACCGATACCGACGCGATCTAAACGCCCTTCGAACCCCCACGCCCCAGGAGTTAAACCATGACTCTGCGAAAAATCGCAGGGCTAGGAGCCCTTTTGTCTCTCGTTCCTGGCTTTGCCATGGCCGAAGAGGCAAGCCTGAGCAGCGGCGACACAGCCTGGATGCTGGTGGCCACTGTGCTGGTGCTGTTTATGACCATTCCCGGTCTGGCGCTGTTCTATGCCGGCATGGTGCGTTCGAAGAACGTGCTGTCGGTGTTGATGCAGTGCTTTGCCGTGACCGGTCTGATCAGCATCCTGTGGGTCGTTTACGGCTACAGCCTGGCCTTTGACAGCACCGGCATGGAGCAGGGTGTGGTCAATCTCAACTCCTTTGTCGGCGGTTTCTCCAAAGCCTTCCTCAGTGGTCTGACCCTGGACAGCCTGGTGGGCACGGTGCCGGAATCGGTGTTTATCACCTTCCAGATGACCTTCGCCATCATCACCCCCGCCCTGATCGTCGGAGCCTTTGCCGAGCGCATGAAGTTCTCGGCCATGCTGATCTTTATGGCGGTGTGGTTCACCCTGGTCTATGCGCCCATCGCGCATATGGTCTGGGGTGGCGACGGCGCACTGATGTGGGACTGGGGCGTGCTGGACTTCGCTGGCGGCACCGTGGTGCATATCAACGCGGGTATTGCCGGGCTGGTGGCCTGTCTGGTGTTGGGCAAGCGCAAGGGCTTCCCGACTACCGCCATGCCACCGCACAACCTCGGCTATACCCTGATCGGCGCAAGCATGCTCTGGGTCGGCTGGTTCGGCTTCAACGCCGGCTCGGCCCTGGCCGCCAACGGCAGCGCCGGTATGGCCATGCTGGTGACCCAGATCGCCACTGCCACTGCGGCGCTGAGCTGGATGTTCGCCGAGTGGATCACCCATCGCAAACCCAGCGTGCTGGGCATTGCTTCGGGTGCGGTGGCAGGCCTGGTGGCGATCACTCCGGCGTCCGGTACGGCCGGTCCCATGGGGGCCCTGGCGATCGGTCTGGCCAGCGGGGTGATCTGCTTCTTCTGTGCCACCAGCCTGAAACGCAAGCTGGGTTATGACGACTCTCTGGACGTTTTCGGCGTGCATGCCGTGGGCGGTATCGTCGGGGCTATTCTCACCGGGGCGTTCGCCGCGCCGGCGCTGGGTGGCTTTGGCGAAGTGGAGAACATTCCTGCGCAGTTGTGGGTGCAGTTCGAGGGGGTGGCCTTCACGGTGGTGTACACCGCGCTGGTGACCTTCGTGATCCTGAAAGTGATCGACCTAGTAATGGGCCTGCGTGTCAGCGACGAGGAAGAGACCATCGGCCTCGATCTCGCCCTGCATAACGAGCGTGGCTACAACCTGTAAGCACACGGAGCGCGTCCGGAGCCAACCCCGGACGCCTTAACCGAATAGCGCTATAAAGCGCACGGCAAGAGGTGAACCATGGACAACACAGCATTGACTGCACTGCAGTACGGTTTTGATACCTTCTACTTTTTGGTTTGCGGCGCCCTGGTGATGTGGATGGCAGCGGGTTTTGCCATGCTCGAATCCGGGTTGGTGCGGGCCAAGAACACCACCGAGATTCTCACCAAGAACATCGCCCTGTACGCAGTGGCCAGCGTGATGTACCTGGTGATCGGCTACCACATCATGTACTCCAGCCCGGAAGGCGGCATTCTGCCAAGCCTGGGCTTCCTGCTGGGTGAAGAGAACAGCGTCGAGTCGGTTCTGGCCGGCGGTGACGACGCGCCCTACTACTCGGCCCGTTCCGACTTCTTCTTCCAGGTGGTGTTCGCCGCGACCTGCATGTCGATCGTCTCCGGTGCCGTGGCCGAGCGTATGAAGCTGTGGGCCTTCCTGGCCTTCGCCGTGGTCATGACCGGTTTCATCTACCCGGTACAGGGCTTCTGGAAATGGGGTTCGGGCTTCCTCAACGAAGCGGGCTTCCTCGACTTCGCCGGTTCCGGCGTGGTGCATATGGCCGGTGCTGCCGCTGCTCTGGCTGGCGTGCTGCTGCTGGGTGCGCGTAAGGGCAAGTACGGTGCCAATGGCCAGGTCAACGCCATTCCGGGTGCCAACCTGCCGATGGCGGCCCTGGGTACTTTCATCCTGTGGATGGGCTGGTTCGGTTTCAACGGCGGCTCGCAGCTGAAGATGAGCACCATCGAAGACGCCAACGCCGTGGCCAACGTGTTCGTCAACACCAACATGTCCGCTGCTGGCGGCCTGATCGCGGCGCTGATCGTGGCGCGCATCCTGTTCGGCAAGGCCGACCTGACCATGGCCCTCAACGGTGCCCTGGCTGGTCTGGTGGCCATCACCGCCGAGCCGCTGACCCCGACTGCCCTGCAAGCAACCCTGATCGGTGGCGTGGGTGGCGTGCTGGTGGTGTTCTCCATCCTCGGTCTGGACAAGCTCAAGCTCGACGATCCGGTCGGTGCCATCTCCGTTCACGGTGTGGTCGGTATCTGGGGCCTGCTGGCTGTCTGCCTGACCAATAGCGACTCCAGCCTGGGCGCACAGCTGCTGGGTATCGGTGTGATCTTTGCCTGGGTGTTTATCGCCAGCCTGATCGTCTGGTCCATCATCAAGCTGGTGATCGGCCTGCGCGTTACAGAGGAAGAAGAATACGAAGGCGTGGACATCGCCGAGTGCGGTATGGAAGCCTATCCGGAGTTCACCAAGAACTGATTGTCCGGAGTTTCGACGAGGGCGCCTTTATGGCGCCCTTTGTTTTTTCTGCGGGCCGTCAGAGGCTGCCGGAGTTTGCGCACGCTGCTGTTGTGATGCACCGGCAACAGACCCTAGAATGCGCGCCGTTGAGCGCAGATCGCCGATGCGTAGCACTCAGCCTGGGCAAGGCCACAGGATTTTTTTCCAGCGACGTTAGAAAGCTGACGCAGCTGGGCTATAACTACTCTGCTTTTCGCAAGTCATGAGGTTGAACATGAGCGACGAAGATCTGGAACACGACGAACTGGAAGGCGCTGACGAGGACGACGGCGAGGAACTGGCCGCCGCCGACGATGGCGACAGTGTGGATGATGACGGTGACGACGAAGTCGTACCCGCCAGCAAAAGCAAGAAGGTCAAGGCTGCCGTTGACGTCGAAGAGCTGCCCAGCATCGAAGCCAAGCAGAAAGAGCGCGATGCCCTGGCCCGCGCCATGGAAGAGTTTCTCTCCCGCGGCGGCAAGGTGCAGGAAGTCGAGCCGAATGTCGTCTCCGACCCGCCCAAGAAGCCGGATAGCAAATATGGCAGCCGCCCCATTTAAGCGGTTGGCGTAGCGCAAAAAGCCCGCAGGCCATAAGCCTGCGGGCTTTTTTGTGGCCTTCGCCTACCTCATCGCGAGCAAGCTCGCTCCCA
>CAZOEC010000058.1:0-2294 GCA_964578635.1 uncultured Pseudomonas sp. | reverse complement strand
GGCCTGCCATCCATGGCGGCCACCCCTTCGGGGCCGTCGCTGCGCGACGTCAAAAATCGCTCCCGGCGATTTTTTGTGGCCGCCATTGGTGGCGGTTAAGCGCTGTTTACGCCCAGCTATGTAGCAGCGCCGGCAGCTCGGCCAGGCTGCGAATCTGCCCGTCCGGGGTGTTGTCGGCCTCCCAGGCCTTGCCCTGGGGGTTGAACCAGATGGCGCGCAGGCCGGCGGCCTGGGCCCCGGCGATATCGTCGCTGGGGTGGTCGCCGATATGCACCGCGTGCTCGGCGGCGATTCCTGCGCGTCTGAGGGCTTCCTGGAAGGGCTTCGGATCGGGCTTGCCGACCCCCAGCTCCTCGGCGCACAGGGCGAACTGGAAGTAATCGGCCAGGCCCAGGCGGCGCACATCGGCATTGCCGTTGGTGATCACCCCGAGCTGGAAGCGGTTGGCCAGGGTTTCCAGGGTCGGATGCACTTCGGCGAACAGCTCGACCTGATGGCGCGCCGCGAGAAACACCTGGAAGCCGGCCTCGGCCAGCACCTGGGCATCGCTGTGCGGGTAACCGGCGTTCTCCAGGGCCTGGAACAGAATGCGTCGACGCAGCTCGCTAAGGCGGTGCTTGAGCATCGGCTCGGCCTGCAGCAGGCCGGCGCGGATGGTCCACAGGTGCTCCACTGGCACCGCACCCAGGCGTGGCGCATGCATGGCCAGCCAGTTGCGCAGCGCCGCCTCGGCGTCCTGCATCACCGGGGTGACATCCCAGAGGGTGTCGTCGAGGTCGAAGGTAATCAGCTGGATGCTCATTCTGTGCTGCCTTTGCGTTTGGCCCGTGGGTGGGCCTTGTCGTAGACCGTGGCCAGGTGCTGGAAATCCAGGTGGGTGTAGACCTGGGTGGTGGCGATATCGGCGTGGCCGAGCAGTTCCTGCACCGCGCGCAGGTCCTGGGATGATTCCAGCATATGGCTGGCGAAGCTGTGGCGCAGCATATGCGGGTGCAGGTGCTGGCCGAGTTCGCGCACGCCGGCCTGGCGCACCCGCAGCTGCACCGCGCGCGGGCCGATGCGGCGGCCCTGCTGGCTGATAAATACCGCGCCGTCGGCCGGGTTGGCCAGGGCGCGCAACGGTAGCCACTGTTCCATGGCCTGGCGCGCCATGCGGCCGATGGGCAGTTCGCGGGTCTTGTTGCCCTTGCCGAGTACCCGCACCAGGCCGGCGGGCAGATCCAGGCCGTCGAGGTTGAGGCTGACCAGCTCCGACAGGCGCAGGCCCGAGGAGTAGAACAGTTCGAGCATGGCCTGGTCGCGGCGGGCGATAAAGTCGTCTTCCAGCGCGCCGTCGAGCAGTTGCGCGGCGCGGTCGGTGTCCAGGGTTCTGGGCAGGCGGCGTTCGCCCTTGGGCGGGCTCAGGCCGCTGGCCGGGTCGCTCTGGCAGTGGCCTTCGCGGATCAGGTAGCGGTACAGGCCGCGGGTTGCCGAGAGCAGGCGAGCCAGGCTGCGGCTGGATTGCCCCTGCATATTCAGGCGGCCGACCATACGCCGTAGGCGCGCGGTATCGAGCGCGGCCCAGCTGTCGATCTGCTCCTGGGTGCAGAACCCCAACAGCGTGCTCAGGTCGTGGCGATAACCGGTGAGGGTATGCGGCGACAGCTGGCGCTCGCTGCGCAGGTGTTCGAGGTAGGCGTCAAGAGCAGCTTCAAGCTTCAAGCGGCAAGCTCCGTAGAATGGGTTAGCGGCGCGTGGCGCAAGATTCAAGTGCCAGATATTAATCGTGCGCCGCGTAACCCATCGCGGCGATTTTGATGGGTGTCATGAGGTGCATCCATGCACCTCATGACACCCATCCTACGGTCAGCGTACCGAACGCAGCGGCGTGGCGAAACCCGGTACGACGCGGGCCAGGACTTCGGCGATATAGCCGAGGAACAGGGTGCCCAGGGAGCTCTTGTAGTGTTGCGGGTCAGTGCTGCCGATCGCCAGTACGCCGTGCAGGCCCTGAAAGGACAGTGCCACCACCGCGGCGGAGCCGACCTGGGGCCCTTCCGCGCCGAACAGGAAGCTCAGTTCGTGTTCGCGCAGCACGCCGCAGATGGTCTTGCCACCGGCCAGCAGGCCGCCAATGGCCTGGTGCGCTTCGGCGCTGCTGACCGAGCGGCCCACCGGCAACGCGGCGTCGCTGAACAGGATCAGGCTGACGAAGGGCACCTGGAACTCGCTGCGCAGGCTGTCTTCGACGCAGCTGACGACTTCTTCCAGGCTGCTGGCGTCGAGCAGGTCGAGCACCAGGCGGCGGGTCTTGT
>CAZOEC010000057.1:0-29234 GCA_964578635.1 uncultured Pseudomonas sp. | reverse complement strand
GGGTTATCGGAGTAATGGCTTGTCATGGTGCGTATCTCGAAACGTATGGGTAGGCGAAGCTCAAGGCGCAAGTCTAAAACCTGCCTCGGCTCGAATCGCCGCAAATAATGTTGCAGGGCGCGACACGTGAGTTCTCCGAATAAAGGCGATGTACCGTTAACGGTTGCCTGCGCGATCTTTTGTAGGAGGCACGACTCCGCGGCGAATGCCCCCTCACCCTAACCCTCTCCCCGAGGGGCGAGGGGACTGATCCGCGTAGGCCAGACAATCGTGCAACAGTTAGCGGGTGCATAACCCAAGCAAAACGCCCGCACGTTGCAGTGCGGGCGTGGTGTGCAGGCAGGTCGCGGCGATCAACGATAGGGCGCGCCGGCCTTGGCCATCAGTGCGTTGTACTTCTTGAAGATGTCCACCACCTTGGCGCAGCGTGGGCTGGTCTTGGCGATTTCGTCCCAGAACTTCTGCGCCTCGGCCTCCACCGTGGCCCACTCCTCGGCCGGGATCGAGGTCAGCTCCAGCTTGCCGCCTTCCACCCGCAGTTGCGCCTCGCCGCCCCAGTACCAGTGCTGGCGGTAGTAGTTGGAACTGTCCATGCACAGCTTGAACAGGGTCTTGAGGTGCTCGGGCACCTCGGCCCATTTGTCCGAGTTGGCGAAGTAGGAGCCGCACCAGGCCCCGGAAATATTGTTGGTGAGGAAGTACTTGGTGACGTTGGCCCAGCCCACGGTGTAGTCCTCGGTGATGCCGGACCAGGCGATGCCGTCCAGTTCACCGGTCTGGATCGCCACCTCGATGTCTTCCCAGGGCAGGGTCACCGGGATCACGCCGAAGCGCGAGAGGAACTTGCCGGCGGTGGGAAAGGTGAAGATGCGCTTGCCCTTGAGGTGTTCGAGCTTGGTGATGGGCTCCACCGTGGCGAAATGGCAGGGGTCCCAGGCACCAGCGCCAAGCCAGGTCACGCCCTTGACCTCGCCATAGGCCTCGGCCCAGATCTCGTTGAGGCCGTACTTCTCGAACAGCACCGGCACATCCAGGCTGTAGCGGGTGGCAAAGGGGAAATAACCACCGAATACCGAGATATCCACCGGCGCGGCGATGGAGTCGTCGTCGCTCTGCACCGCGTCGATGGTGCCGCGCTGCATGGCGCGGAACAGCTCGCCGGTTGGCACCAGCTGGTCGGCGTAATACAGCTGGATTTCCATCTGGCCATTGGCGGCCTTGTTGAAGGCGTCGATGGATGGCTTGATCACGTGCTCACCCAGCGCCGGGCCGGCATAGGTCTGCAGGCGCCAGGTGATCTTCTTCGGTTCCTCGGCGTAGATATGCGCCGAGCCCAGCGCCGCGGTGCCGGCGGCTCCGGTGGCCACTGCGGCGGTTTTCAGAAAACTGCGTCTCGTACTCATGCTGTTTCTCCAGTCTTGTCGATTCAGATGGCATACAACCGCGCTGCACCGGCCAGAGCGGCCGTGCAGGTTTTCAGGTGGGCAACCGACAGGCCGTCCGCGGATCCGCCGCGCTTGCGCCGGGCGATCCGCAACTGGCTGCTGCCGGTACGTCTGCGCTTACCTACTGCTCCTGAACTTTATAGCTCACCGTCCGTAGTGCCACTGCGGCAGCCACAGGGCGATCTGCGGGAAAAGCATGACCAGCACCAGGGCCAGGGCCATGATCAAGACGAATGGGGTGACCGAAACATAGATGTCGCGCAGGGTGACTTCCGGCGGAGCCATGGCGCGCATCAGAAACAGGTTGTAGCCGAAGGGCGGGGTCATATAGGCGATCTGGCAGGTGATGGTGTAGAGCACGCCATACCAGACCAGATCGAAACCCAGGGCACCGACCAGGGGGATATACAGCGGCGCGACTATCACCAGCATGGCGGTATCGTCGAGAAACATGCCCATCAGGATGAACGACAGCTGCATCAGGATCAGCACCTGCCAGGGCCCCAGGCCGAGGCTTTCGAGAAAGAACGCCTCGATCGCCTTGACCGCGCCCAGGCCATCGAACACCGCGCCGAAGCACAGGGCGGCGAGGATGATCCACATAAACATGCAGCTGATGCCCAGGGTCTTGCGCAGGGTCTCTTCCATCACATGACGGGTCAGCCGGCGCTTGGCCAGCGCCGCCAGGGTCGCCGCCGCAGCGCCCACCGCCGAGCTTTCCACCAGGCTGGTGTAGCCCATGAGAAACAGCCCGGTCATGCTGAAAAAGATAAACAGAGGCACCAGCCCGGCGCTGAGCAGGCGCAGTTTTTCGCCCCAGCTGATCTGCTCGCGCTCCTCGACGCTGAGGGCCGGCCCCAGGTGCGGCTGCAGGCGGCAGCGGATGGCGATATAGAGAATAAACATACCGGCCATCATCAGTCCCGGAATGGCCCCGGCCAGCCATAACTGGCCCACCGGCTGGCGGGCGATCATGCCGTAGAGCACCAGCACCACGCTGGGCGGAATCAGAATCCCCAGGGAACTGCCGGCCTGGATCACCCCGGTGATCATGATCTTGTCGTAACCGCGGCGCAGCAGCTCCGGCAGGGCGATGCTCGCGCCGATGGCCATGCCGGCCACGCTAAGGCCGTTCATGGCCGAGATCGCCACCATCAGGGCGATGGTGCCGATGGCCAGGCCGCCATGCAGCGGCCCCATCCACACATGGAACATGCGGTAGAGGTCTTCGGCGATCCCCGACTCGGAGAGCATATAGCCCATATAGACGAACAGCGGCAGGGTCAGCAGCGGGTACCACTTCATCAGCTTCATGGCCGCGCTAAAGGCCATTTCCGAGCCGCCATCGCCCCACAGCAGCAGAGCCGAGACCACTGCAACGAAGCCGATCGCGCCGAATACCCGCTTGCCGGTGAGCAACAGCAACATCATCGAGGAGAACATCAGCAAGGCTATCAGCTCGTATTCCATTACAGCTTTTCTCCCCGGGCCGCGGCGATGTCCTTGAACAGGGTGGCAATGGCCTGCAGCAGCATCAGGGCGATGCCGATGCACATGACGATCTTGATCGGAGCCATGGGCGGCGACCAGGCCGAGTAGCTGGTCTCCTTGTATTCCAGGGCGTACTGGGTCGAGGAGATGCCGCCGTACAGCAGAAACACCAGGTAGAAGATCAGAAAGCCGATGGTGACGGCGTCCATGATCGCCCGGGTACGAGGAGCCCAGCGGCTATAGAACAGGTCCATGCGTACATGGGCGTCGAGCTGCATGGAATAGGCACCGCCGAGGAGGAAGTAGGCGACCATCAGAAACTGCGCCGACTCGAGGGTCCAGGCGGCGGGCTGGGTAAATGCCTTGGTAATGGAGGAGTACAGCAGCACCCCGAGGATGACGAAGATCAGGTACATGGCGAACCGCCCCACCACCCGATTTATGCGTTCTACAGCCCATACGAATAGCTTGATGGCCCGAGGCATACCGCTACCTGCCGAATAATTGTTATTGCGTGAGACTAGACCAAGATCGGATAAAACCAACTGCCGCCCTGCGCTGCGCGCGGCACCCCTGTTCGTGTCTCAGCGCTTACGCAGCCGCAGCGCCAGCCAATAATCCAGGCTCAACCAGCGCCCGGCACCGCTGAAGAACAGCGCCACCAGCATCACCAGATAGGTGGCGGTGAATTCGATGCCGTTGTTCAGCACCACCAGCTTGCCGCTGCTGGTCAGCCAGTCGTAATTGCCATGCTGTTTAAGCAGCTCGCGGGCACGCTCCAGCTTCTCAACCGAGTCCATTACCCGCTCATTGGCAAACGGAGCTGAGGCATCGGCAATCGCCTGCCAGCCATAGGGCAAGTGCACGGCGAAGATCGCCACCAGCATGGTGACGATCAGCGGGAGGCTCACCCAGCGCACCGCCAGGCCGAACAACAGCAGCAGCGCCCCGCCCGCCTCGGTCAAGGCTGCGGCCCAGGCCAGCAGCTCGGGAAATGGCAAACCCAGGCCCCAATCCGGGTTGCCGAACCAGGCCGCAGTGGCGTCGATATCCGCCAGCTTGTGCATGCCAGCCATCCAGAACACCGGGACCAGATACAGGCGCAGCAACAAGGGGCCAAGAAAATCCAGGCGACGAGAAGCGTCCAGGGCGTCCTGGAGACGATTGAAAAAGCTCAGCATGGTAAATCTCCACAAGCCGGCGCTTGGCACCGAGGGTCAGATACAGCGAGGGGTTAAGGGTGCCAGATGCCCTGGCGTTGCCAGTCATCCAGCAAGGTTTTGGCGTTGTTGAAATAGGCGTTGTCAGCGTTTAGACCATGCTGCTGCGCCAGCTCCAGCAGAGCCGGCTCGGCAGCTTCACCGGCCTGCAGACGTGCCGCCAATTGGTAGGCAAATGGGCTTATTTGCATAAAGCGCACCTTGTCCTGCCCATCCCGCCAGACCAGCAGACAAGTCGGCTCGGCATCCGGCTTACAGGGTTGGAAGTCCACACCAATACGCTGCACCGGCCACTGATAAGCCAGCGGCCAAGCCAATGGCGACCAGCCCTGCGCCGGCACCTCGGCCTCGCTGACATCCAGGGCCAGCTCGACCCATTCGTAATGCGCCAGTTCGAGGATAAATGGCGGATCGCCCGCCTCGGCGACATAGCCCTGCTGCAACCAGGCAAGAAACTCCTGGCTGATCTGCAGAAAATACGGCGTACGCGCCTGATGCTCGGCGATAAAACTGCGCACCAGGCGCTGCCAACGATTGGCCTCAATCAGCCGGCGCAGCACCGGAAAGGCACCGCTGATAAAGCCTTCGATATTGTTGAAGAACAACGCTTCATACACCGCCATACGCTCGGCGCTGATACCACCCAGCAACGGCTGTTGCGCCGGCTGACGAATACGCGCGGCAAACTGCTGTTGCAGCTCCACGCCACTCATGTGCCGTACCCTCTGAGCGGAGCGGCAACCGCAGCCGCCTGCAACTGACGAATCTGCGCCACCTCGGCATACAGCTCGGCAATCGGTGGGAAGTTGAAATCCCGTTCCAGCAAGGTCGGGCGCACGCCGTGCGCGGCGTAGGCCTGTTCCAGCAGCGCCCACACGGGGTCGATTACCGGCGCGCCGTGGGTGTCGATTTTCAGATCGCTGGTCTGGTCGTAATGCCCGGCCACATGCAGATAGGCGATGCGAGCACTGGGCATGGCAGCGATATAAGCCGCCGCATCGAAGTTGAAATTGATGCTGTTGACGAAGACGTTGTTCACGTCCAGCAACAGCTGGCAGTCGGCCTGTTCCAGCACCGCGCTGACAAACGCCGCTTCATCCAGCTCACCCGGCAACTGCGCGTAGGCCGAGACGTTCTCGATGATCAGCGGACGTTCCAGCACGTCCTGCACGATACGCACGCGCTCGGCGATACGCAGCACCGACTCCTCGGAAAAGGGCAGCGGCATCAGGTCATAGAGCTGGCCATGGTCGGCGCAGGCCGACAGATGCTCGCTGTAACCGCGTACACCGTGCTGCTCGAGAAAGCCCTTGATGGCCTTGAGCAGCTCGATATCCAGCGGGGCAAAACCACCGAGATTGAGGGACAGGCCATGGCAGAGCAGTGGCAGGCGCTCGCTTAAGGCGCGCAACTGCTTGCCCAAACGCCCGCCCACGCCGATCCAGTTCTCCGGTGCCACTTCGAGGAAATCCACCTCGCGTTTGCTGCAGTCCTGCAGCGCGCCAAGCAGGCCGCGACGCAGGCCCAACCCGGCACCGTTGACGAAATCCATCTGCATATTCTGCCCCTGCACTCAGTTATTCAGTTATTCAGTTACTCGACTTTCTTCTCAGCGCCGCACTTGCCTTCACCGCATTTGCCCTCGCCTTCGGCCTTGGCTTCGCCACCGCACTTGCCTTCACCACACTTGCCTTCGCCTTCAGCTTTCTTCATTTCGCCGCCGCATTTGCCTTCGCCGCAGCTGCCTTCGGCGGCTTTCTCGCCAGCAGCCAGGCTGTAACCGCTGCTCAGTTCCTGCGCGGCGAACGGGTTGCTGGCAGCCTGTACGCTAAATGCAGCGCTGCTCAGCAGAGCAGCACCCAGGGTGGCGACAACGGTATTCAGATGTTTCATGGCGAATCTCCAGTGCAGTTGAAAATGGGGCCTGATTGGCACCCTCGGCTCAATAGAGTGAGCCCATTCGCTGGCGTTACAGAGTCACAGGAGGAATTCACAAAAATCGCGGCAACGCCGAATAAATCTGCTGCCGTTCACGGCGAGGCGTCAGACATTGGCGCAGCGATAGCCGCCCCGCCGAACAACGGGGTACGAACTGCAGGGGGGCACATTCAGGCAGTAGGATGGGACAAGGGAGCCTAAGGCTGCTGACGGCGCAGCTCGGCCAGACGGGCGGCCAGGGCATCCAGTTCGGCACTCTGCCCTTGCGGCAACTGACGCAGTACGCCCTGGCTCAGACGCATCTGCCGGATAAAACGCCGGCAGCGATAACACATGGCCAGGTGCAGACGCACGGCCACGCGCTGACGCAGGCTCAAGCGGGCATCAAGCAGATCGCTGGAAAGGGCTACCAGCTCCTTGCAACTCAGCATTGACCGGTCTCCTCGAAGTGCTCAAGGGTCGCATACACCTTGAGCCGGGCACGGTGCAGCAGCACCCGTACATTGGAGGCGGAAACCTGCAGAAGGTTACAGATTTCCTCCAGCTCCAGACCTGCGCGCTCACGCAGGTGCAGCACACTGCCTTGCTGCTCGGGCAGGCTGGCCAGGGTTTTCTCCAGGCACTGGCGCAGCTCATCCTCGGTCAGCAGCGCATCCGGGCTGTCGTGGTGCCAGGCATGGGGGGCCAGCAGCCAATGGCCATTCTCGCTGAAACGCTCGTCGCCGATGCTGCCATGAGGGGAAGGTAGATCGTCGAGCAGCACTTCGCGGCGGTTGTGCTTGAGGCGGGTCTTGGCGGTGTTGGCGGTGATGGTCAGCAGCCAGGTCTTCAGGCTCGCCCGGCCCTGAAAGCCGTCCAGGCTGCGCACCACGGCCAGCCAGGCATCCTGCACCACCTCGTCGGCATTGCGGCTGCCAACAATGGCATAGGCCACCGCGCGCATCGCCCCCTGATAGGTGGCAACCAGCTCACGAAAAGCCTTCTGCTCACCGGCCAGTAGACGCTTTAGCAGATCGGCTTCCGTCATGCTGCTCCCGTAGGGTGCGCGGGGCCACCTCGGCCGTGCGCACCGCCTCCGCGTCAACAAGGGTGCTCAGGCGCACCCCAAGATTAGTGCTTGCGCAGGATCACGCTACCAATCGAATAACCCGCACCAAAGGAGCTAAGCACCCCGAGGCTGCCGCTGGCCAGGTCGTCCTGGTATTTGTGCAGGGCGATCACCGAACCGGCCGAGCTGGTGTTGGCGTAGCTGTCGAGGATCACCGGCGCTTCACCCGGCTCTGCGTCGCGGCCGAGCAGCTTGCGCGCGATCAACAGGTTCATATTGAGGTTGGCCTGGTGCAGCCAGAAGCGCTTGACGTCGCCGACATTCAGCTGGTTTTCCGCCAGGTGGGTGGCGATCAGCTCGGCCACCATCGGGCAGACGTCCTTGAACACCTTGCGGCCTTCCTGGACGAACAGCTTGTCGCGGGCACCGATGCCCTCTTCCGCACAGCGGTTGAGGAAGCCGAAGTTGTTGCGGATATTGTTGCTGAACTGGGTGATCAGCTTGGTGCCGACGATATCGAACTGATAGGCCGAGGTGGCCTGGTCGGCGCGCTCGATAATCACCGCGGTGGCGGCGTCGCCGAAGATAAAGTGGCTGTCGCGGTCGCGGAAGTTCAGGTGGCCGGTGCAGATTTCCGGGTTGACCATCAGGATCGCCCGCGCCTGGCCGAGCTGTACGCTGTTGGCCGCGGCCTGGATGCCGAAGGTGGCCGAGGAACAGGCCACGTTCATGTCGTAGCCGAAACCCTGGATGCCCAGTGCGGCCTGCACTTCAATCGCCACGGCCGGATAGGCGCGCTGCAGGTTGGAGCAGGCAACGATCACCCCGTCGATATCGGCGGCGGTCTTGCCGGCACGCTCCAGGGCGTCCTTGGCAGCGCCTACGGCCATCTCGCAGAGAATGCCCCACTCTTCGTTGCTGCGCTCGGGGATGCGCGGAGCCATGCGCCGGGGGTCGAGGATGCCGGCCTTGTCCATGACAAAGCGGCTCTTGATGCCCGAGGCCTTTTCGATAAAACCGCTGCTCGACTCGCTCAGCGCTTCCACTTCGCCACGGGCGATGGCCGCTGCATTGTCGGCATTGAACAGCTGCACGTAAGCGTTGAATGACTCAACCAGCTCATCGTTGGAAATGCTGTTCGCCGGGGTATAGAGGCCGGTTCCACTGATCACGACGTTATGCACGGTCATTCCTCTTGGTTCTTTGCCGCCCAGGGCGGCCAGTTAGGCAGTAAGCCCAAGGCGCACTGACCTTGGGCACATATCCGGGCTTACAGGCTCACTGTGTTCGATCCATGAAACGTCCTGTTACTAGCCGCAGAGTTTGCCACAGGCCGAGGGACTTCGTCCGCCCTCCCCATCGGTGCCGGTGCAAGAAAATGACGACTATTGGGGCAAAACTGCGCCGAACCCACGGCCAGACAGGGTCGGCAGCGCCGCTGCCAGGTGCTAGCCAGCCTGGCCCGCGCCTCACCCATCCGGGCGATGGCCGACTGTAGGACAATCTATAAGCTGCGCTCCACCTCCAATAACAAAAAAGGTTTCCCCCTATGCGCAGGCTGTTCTTGTTGCTGCTGCTCAGTGTTTCGTCACTGTCCCAGGCCGCCGTGGGCGTGTTCCCCGACAGTACCTTCCAGAACCTCGACCACGGGCTGTACTGGTTTGGTTACGGCGACAGCTGGCAGAAGGCCGTGCCCGGTCAGAGCAATGCCTATTTCGGCAGCGCCAAGCCGACCATCATCTATGTACACGGCTGGCAGAACGGCTCGACCCAGCGGAAGAACCGCGAAACCTTCAACCGTCAGGATGCCGGCGGCCCCAACCTGGACCTGGCGCACAGCTGGCTTGCGGCGGGCTATAACGTCGGCGTGCTGTACTGGAACCAGTTCGCCGACGAAGGCGAGGTCAAGGACGCCGAAGCCAAGATCTGGACCGCCAGCGGCCCGCGTGCCATGCGCTGGCGCAACAGCAGCGGTGTTTACAGCAACGGTCCCAGCCAGTCGGCCGGTGACCTGCTGTTCAACAGCTACAAGGCCAATATGGCCGGCTACAGCGGCAACAATATCCGCATCCTCGGCCACTCCCTGGGCAACCAGATGGCCATAGTGCTGACCAAGAAGATCAGCGACGCGGTAAGCGTCGGCAGCCTCAACAGCCGCCTGCTGCCCAAGCGCGTGGCCCTGCTCGACCCCTTCTACTCCAATTACGCCAAGAGCTACCTGGGCAACAAATGGGTCGGCGAAGTCTGCCGCACTTATGTCAGCGAGCTGAAGACCAAGGGCGTGATCTTCGAGACCTACCGCAGCTCGGGGGCCAGCAGCACCGGCTTTATCGGCGACAGCAACAGTGGCCTGATGAACATGACCGCCTTTACCGAACTCAAGCCCTGGTACTTCGGCTCCACTCAATTGACCGAGAAACACAACGCCGCGGTCTGGCACTACCTCTGGTCGTTCAGCAGCAACCCGCCGCTGATCAGCGGCACCAGCACCCAGGCCGCCTCGGCCAGAACCAGCGACAGCCGCATCGCCGCCATCATGAATGGCAGCAAGAAGCTGGTGCACGATCAGGGGGCCTATACCAAGGAACCGTCCGACGATAATTTCAAGGAAGCCAATCGCTGACAGCTATACGCCCGCGCCGCATACCCGTGCGCCGGATCGCTGGATCGCCGGCGCGGGCTTTCTCCATTGCCATGGCCCGTCCGGGCATGCGTACTTGACTATTCGGTCACATCATGAAAAAACAGAGCCGCATGCGCCTCTAGTTACTGGTCGCAGCGCTCCATTCCGCGATCTGGATCCCGCCCATGGCCCTGCATACCTGGCTGATTTATCTCACTGCGGTGATCGGCCTGGCGCTGACCCCGGGGCCCAACGGCCTGCTCGCTCTCAGCCATGGCGCACTCTATGGCCATCGCAAAACCCTGTTTACCATCGGGGGTGGCGTACTCGGCTTTAGCCTGCTGATGGCCCTGTCGATGCTCGGTATCGGCACCCTGCTGCAAGCCTCGGCGCAGGCCCTGACCATTCTCAAATGGCTTGGCGGTGCCTATCTGATCTGGCTCGGCATTCAGCTCTGGCGCGCCCCGCCGCTGCACCTCGCCATGGCCGAGAAAACCACCGAGCGCAGCGCTTTCAAGCTGTTTGGCCAAGGGCTGCTGTCGGCCCTGTCCAACCCCAAGGTGATCCTGTTTTTCGGCGCGTTTCTACCGCAGTTTCTCGACCCGCGCGCTGACCTCTGGCTGCAATTTGCGATCATGGCCGCCACCTTTGCCCTGGTTGAAGGCTGCGTCGAATACCTGCTGGCGCGTATGGCCCATCGCATTCGCCCCTGGCTGCAACGCAGCGGCAAGGGCTTCAACCGTTGCTGCGGCAGCCTGTTTGCCCTGATGGGGGCCGCCCTGCCGATGACCCGCTAGCCGACACGCCCGCCCTGCTACACCGCTCCTGCCCCGCACCCACAAGGCTTGCCATGACCCCGACCACCGCAACTGCGGCCCCACGTCTGTCTGCCCGCGCGATCATCCTGATCGAGCTGGCCCTGGCGCTCGGCGGCTTCGCCATCGGCACCGGCGAATTCGCCATCATGGGGCTGATGCCCAATGTCGCCCAGGACCTGGGCATCAGCGAACCCCAGGTCGGCCACGTGATCAGCAGCTATGCCCTGGGCGTGGTGGTCGGTGCCCCCTTGCTGGCGATCCTCGGCTCGCGCCTGTATCGCAGGCATCTGCTGCTTCTGCTGATGAGCTGTTTTGCCATCGGCAACTTTGCCAGTGCCCTGGCCCCCGATTACCAGACGCTGATGCTGTACCGCTTTCTCGCCGGTTTGCCCCACGGGGCCTACTTTGGCGTGGCCATGCTGGTGGCCGCCGCCATGGCCGCACCGCACAAGCGCGCCAAGGCGGTCAGCCGGGTGCTGATGGGGCTGACCATCGCCATTCTGATCGGCAACCCGGTAGCCACCTGGCTCGGCCAGTGGCTGAGCTGGCGCTATGCCTTTGTCATGGTCGGGGCCATCGCCCTGCTTACCGTGGCGATGGTGGCGATCTTTCTGCCGCTGGATAAACAGCAGGTGCGCAGCAACCCGCTGGGCGAGCTGCGCGCCTTCAACCGCGCCCCGGTCTGGCTGGCCCTGGCGATCAGTTCGGTCGGCTTCGCCGGGATGTTCTGCGTATTCAGCTATATGGCCCCGACCCTGCTCGAAGTGACCCGGCTCGATGCGCGCTGGATCCCCCTCGCCCTGGCGACGTTCGGCCTGGGCGGCATCCTCGGCAATATGTTCGGCGGCTGGCTGTTCGACAGGCTGCGCTTCCAGGCCGTGGCCTGGCTGCTGCTGTGGAGCGCCCTGGTACTGGCGCTGTTTCCCCTGGCGGCGCAGTCGCCCTGGAGCCTGTTCCCCGCCATATTCGCCGTGGGCACCATGGTCGCCCTGTCGCCGGCCCTGCAGACCCACCTGATGGACGTGGCCCACGGCGCGCAGACCCTGGCCGCCGCCTCCAACCATGCCGCCTTCAATATCGCCAACGCCCTCGGCCCTTGGCTCGGCGGCCTGGCGATCAGCGCCGGCTTTGCCTGGACCGTCACCGGCTATATCGGAGCCGCCACGGCCTTGGCCGGCCTGCTGGTGTTTTACTGGGCCTGGAAAATCCAGCCCCCCGCCACTCCCGCTGCGGGCACGCAACACGCGGCCACCTGCCCTGCGCCCGGGCCCTGATGAAAGGTCTGCTACTCCTGCTCGCCCTGGGGTCCGCTCCGTTGCTGGCCGTGGAACGCCCATTGCGCTTCGCGATCAACGACAGCTGGGCCATGCCCATGGTGCAGATTGAACGGGGCCAGGCCATCGGCGGAATACTGGTCGACCTGCAACGCCGCCTGGCCGCCAAGGTCGGGCGCACCGCGCAGCTGCTGGTGATGCCGCGCCTGCGGGTACAGCAGGCCCTGGAAAGCGGCGATATCGACGTGCGCTGCTACGTCAGCCCGAACTGGGTCAACAGCGGCCATCATCGCTATATCTGGAGCCTGCCCTTTATGACCCAGCGCGATGTGCTGGTGGGCCGCACCCCGGGCCAGATACAACCCGAAGATATCGAAAAGAAACGTCTCGGCACCGTACTCGGCTTCAGCTACCCGCGCCTGCAACCGTTGTTCGACAACCGCCAGCTGCTGCGCGAAGACGCCCGCACCCAGTACCAGGTACTGCTCAAACTGGAAGCAACGCGTTACAGCTACGCCATCAGCAACGAACTCAGCCTGCACTGGTTCAACCGCCAGCGACCGGCGCACCAGCGCCTGCATACGCTCGGCGAAATCGCCTCCGACCCCATCGCCTGCATCGTCCGCGATGACCCGGAAGTCCCCACCATGGCCCTGCTGCGCGCCATGGTGCAGATGAAACAGGACGGCGAATTCGAGGCTATCCTGGCGCGCTATCGCTAAGCCTTGCAGACCCAAAGGAAACTGTGCCCGCCTCACAAAAAATACAGCCGCGCCGCGAACCGGATGCGCCCCTGCCGCCGCCAAGTTAGACCGCGCATCAGCAGTTGCGCTTACTCGACCCTGTAGTAGGCAGCAAAGGCTGTGTGGTTCTCCCGGGTTTCCGGGAGCACATAAACGATGCCATTGGTCCCCTTGAAGACCGGGCTTACCAGCTGGTCGAAGAACTCCACCGGTACGTTGATGCAGCCATAGGAAATCCGCTTGTCGTGGATATTCGCCGAAGCCAGGCGTTCGGCACGCCGCTCTTTGGCGTTACCGGTCGCGACCCGGTGCAGCGAGATGGCATTTTCATAATCCACCCAGAGAATTTCCTTGCCCTGAAGGTTGCGGCCCAACGACACCACAAAACGCCCCGCTGGGGTGGTGCGTTCCTCCGGACGAATACTGGATAACTTGCGCGTGCCGATACCGGGCACGGAGTCATCCCCCACTGCCAGACCGAGCAGCGCCGGGGCCGAGCCGTTGAGCTGCCCGCTTGCATCGAAGAGCAAGACCCGGGCCTGCGCCTTGTCCACAATCATAAAGGGCATGCCCAGGTTATCGCCCGAGTCGACAACCCAGTTCGCGGCCTGCCGCGCGGGCAAGGAGACTTGTTCATCCTTGAAGTTCGCCCGCCGGCGCGCGACACCCAGCGCGCTGGCTGTTTCGGTCACCAGAGGTTGCGGCCCAGCCACAGGCTGAGTCAGCGTAAATGCTTGCCAGGGATCTTCCGCCCAGGCCGATTGCAGGACGCTCATGCTCACAATGAGCAGCAACCCCAGGCAGATTCCTTTTATACCGCCCGCGCGACAGCCAACCGCTAGCCTATGGCCTGCTGGCACGGGCAGCGACGGCAGAGAGCGGCTGCTTTCATCAGTGTTCATATTCAGTCCAGGTGTTGGACGACCAACCTGTCCATAAGCATCTGCTCCCCAACCTTCCCATTGAGTTGGCTGCGCCCTGTAGCCAGGGCCCGTTAAGGCCCTGGTCAGGTAACACCGCGGCTTAGTTGCGATCCTGCCGCGGCGGGTAGATCGGCGTTACATAGCGCACTGGCGGCTCCTCTTCCTCCATTACCACGGGCAAGGCCGTTAGCTGGGCCAACTGGGCCACCTGCATATTGATCCCTGCGCCTTCTGTCGCGAAGTTCAAGCCAGCAGCCAGGAGTGGCGGCGCAGAAACAAATTCGCGGCCGCTGTCATCGTCATAGGGGCTGCTGGTACTCGGACTGGTGACCCCAGGCAATGTCTCGGTCGGCAGATCCGGCGGGGTCGAGTCGGGTGGCGTTGAACCCGGCGGAGTCGAGCCCGGAGGCGTTGAATCAATGGGCGGATCGACTGGATCTACCGGATCTACTGGATCGACCGGCACCAGCTGGCTGATCAACAACGTGCCATCGACATAGTTGATGGCGTAGTTGTCGGCATCGAAGGTACCCGGAACTGCATCGCTGGGCGTAATTGCATAGGGGTTGCCGTCCACGGAGGCCGTCGCCACCGTGCCGGGGCTGGTCAGGGTGACTCCACCAATGGTTTCACCGGCCACCAGACCTACCGAGGTGAAAGCCGATGTACCCAGGACCAGCGTGTCGCCGAATACCTTGGTGGCATCGTTCGCCGTGATGGTCAACGGGGCCGGGGTGATATCGGCCCGGGTGACATAGGTCCCCAGCGCCGCCCCGAAGGGAGCAAAGAGCTCAAAGACCGGATCGAAAAAGCTGCTTTCATAGGTAATCAGCTTTTCAACGCCAACATTTTTGGTGTCGAACAGGGCATTGCTGACTGCACCCAGGGCGACCGGCGGCGGCGCAGCGGTGATATCGGGCTCGAGACCACTGACCGTTGCGTCGCGCAGGCCGTCGTAAACCTTGTCATCGCCCAGCCCGAACACCCAGGCTTTGGCGTCCAAGGCACCGCCGCCGGTCAGGTTCAAGCCGTAGGCGTTGATTTCGTTGTTGGTACTGGCGTAGGTCACCGGGTTGAAGCGGATGCTCAGATCGCCCGTAGTTATGTCGATGCAGCCGGTGCCGCAGGTGATCAGCACTGTGCCGCCGAGGATAGCCCCTGGCCCGGTACCGTTGTTATCGGCACGCAAGATTACATCGCCAGTGGTTATCGTCATGGCCGCGTTGAGGGTGACGTTCTGCCCAGCGACCGCGGTGAGGTTGCCGGTGGTGATGGTCGTGGCCGCGCTGACCTCGACGTCATTGCCCGCGATAAAACTCAGGTTACCGGAGGTGGTGGTGATGGCCGCATCGATGTTGATGTCGCGCCCGGCGTTGGCCACCAGGCTGCCAAGGGTGGCGGTGATATCGGCGCCCAGGTTTACGTTCACGTCCCTATCAGCGTTCAGGGTCAGCGTCGTCGGCGCTACCCAGGTGAAGGCGTCCATAACCGTGATATCGCCGTTGCCGGTACCGCTGGCACCAGTGTTTTCCGTGGTCACAGTGATATTGCTGCCGCCCAGGGCGACAACCAGATCGTTGACAAAGATATTGGCCGCGTTAACCCCGGAATCCGGAGCGAAGACGTTGCCCGTGTTGGTAGCGCCCGAGGTGGGCGCACTGGAGATGGTGATATCGGCCGGGTCGAGCAGCCACATGCCAAACTGGCCATGCGCGGCGCTGGTGTTGACCTTGATACCCGACACGTCCAGCCAGCCACCGGAAGTCTCGATCAGCCCACCGTTACCCGCTTGCGCACCGCCACGGGCCGTAATGGTGCCGTAGGCGCGGGTCGACTCGTTACCCCAGAGCACCACAGTGCCGCCGTCGCCCTTGGTGATGGCATCGGCGCTGATACTGGAATCAGCGCTCATATAGGTAGCTTTGGCATTCGCCACGGCGCTGTTCTTGCCCTGGTAGCCACCGCCAAGCAGCGCGGTGCCGCCGCCCGCGTCGCCGGATGCCTTGATAGTTGCGCCGACCAGACCGACCTGTTGCGCCGTCGCCGTGATAGTGCCGCCCTTCTCCCCGGCCCCACTGCCGGAAACATCCAGGGTGCCGCCCAGATTAATGGTGCCGCTCTGCATGTCGCCCGACAGCACGATGGTGCCATTGCGATTTTCGAGGCTCTGGGCGCGGATCACTCCGGTGTTATTGACCACCGACTGGACCAGACTGCCCGCCGAGCGAGCCGTCATCAGCACCTTGCCGCCATCGGCCTGGATCATCCCGCCGTTCTGCACCAACGCATCCACAGCGCCCTGCTGGACCGCGACGTTAAGCAGACCATCGCCGGCCACATCGAGGGTGATGGCGTCGCCCGCCGCCAGCGCTACGGTGCCCAGGTTGGCCTGAATAAGCCCCTGGTTGCTGACGTTGGCACCGAGCAGGGCAACATAGCCACCGTCTGCATTGAGCGTGCCCTGGTTGACCACGCTGCCGTCAGCGGTGCCGGCAAACTGATAGTTGCCGGACATAAAGTCGCTGTCGCTCAGATTCAGGGTCGAGGCCACCAGGCCGCCGACATTGACCGAGGCGCTCTGGCCGAACAGCACGCCATTGGGGTTGATCAGGAACACCTTACCGTTGGCGTTGAGGTTACCCAGGATGCTCGAAGGGTCGGAACCCAATACCCGGTTGAGCGCAATTGCGCTGCTGTTGGGCTGGGCGAAGTTCACCGTTTCGCCTTTGCCGATATTGAAGCTCTGCCAGTTGATGCTGACATTCTGCGTGGTCTGGTTAATGGTCGTACTACCGGCACTACCGCTGATGCTGGCACTGCCGGCCGCCACCTCACCTCCCGTAGGCAGGGCGTAGACATTGACCCCGGCAGCCAGCATCACGCAGGCAGCGAGGGATTTCAGGGCGAAGCCCACGCCTCGGCTCAGGTTGCCTTTGCTGGCACTGGCGGTTTTCTTGCCGCCACTCTTGGCGTGCTCGGATGCCGCAACAAAAGTGCCGCTCTTGGCGTTCCAGATCGACTGGTAAATATTATTCATGGCGTGTTCCTACTCTGTTCAGGCGTTTTTGCAGGCGTGGTCAGGCCCGTGTTCGTTGCGGTAGCGAATGCGTCGATCAAAAATATTTGACCAACTGCACCCAGAGGCGGCCGTTCGAATCCGGAGCAGCGGTTGCCTCCTCACTGCCCAGCTTTTGCGCGTAGTAAGCCTTTACAGAGAAATTGTTGTTGTCGATCCAGTTGACGCCGACACCAGCGCCGCTGAGGGTTCGGCTGTTGTCTGAGCCATCCCAGGGATCCTTGTTGACGGTGACCGAACCACCATCGACGAAACCGATCAGGTGCACTTGCCCGACCTGCTGGTCGGAGAACTGCGGCAGCAACAGCCGGGCCTCCAGCGTCGCCAGATAGCCTTCATCGCCAAAGGCCTCACCCTGGGGGTAGGCGCGCACGCCGTACATGCCGCCAAGGGACATCTGCTCCGAACTGTCGAGATTTTTCGAAGCGACCTGACCACTGACCGCGCCATACAGCGAGACCCGGTCGGTGATGTGCTGCAGGCGCATCACATGGAAACCCAGCTTGTCGTAGTGACCATTGCTACGCGCCGTTACGCTATCTGCAGCGCGGGCCTCGGGGGTTTCGATATCGAGCACCCCGGTGGACCAGGTCAGGGAAGCTGCCGTCAGGCCGCCACCGGCGAAATCATCACGATGGTTGCCGTGCAGGCTGGCCATCAGCACATGGATATTCTTGTCGGTAACCAGCGGAATCGCATCGATGCGGTCTTCGAAGGTTTTGTAGTCATAGCCAAGCTGGGCATAAAGGTTGCTCCTGCGCGAACGGAGCAGCGGGTAGCTGCCGAAGACGCTGAAGATATCCGCCGTACCGTTGGCATCCAGGTCACTGAAGCCCTTGCCCAGCTCATACTCCATGCGGCTGTAGGCAACGCCTGCGGTCGCCTTGCCAAACTGCATCTGGTAGGCCGCACGCCCATAGTTCAGGCCATCGAAGGTGCTCAGCGCACGCAGGGTGGCGACATCCCCCTGACCGGCCAGGTTGTTGATATTCAGGGTCGCGCCGAGGCGATACTCGCCGGTGTAATAGTTGCCGGCATTGTCGGCATCGATGCTGCCAGTTACCCGTTGCCCGGGCGTGACATCGACGATCAGGTCGGCGGCACCGACAGACGCGCCCGGAACCAGGGTCGAGCGGACGTTTACCCCCGGCGTGTCCGAGAGCAGCAGCAGGCGGCTCTCGAGTGGAGCCGAGTCGATCACCTCGCCACTGTTGAGGCCATCGAGGGCGCTGTTCGCCTGGCGATCGGAAAGATTGCTCTGGTTGCGCAGGCTGATATCGCCGTAGCGCCCCTCAACCACCGCAATAGTCACCGCACCCTGCTGAATCTCCTGGGCAGGCAGGTAGGCCTGGGCTACGAAATAACCGTTCTCGTGATAGAAAGCGGCAATTCGTGCGGCCATCTGCTGCAATTGACCGAGGCTCAACTCTTCGCCCGCCGTAAACCCGGTAAGGCCGAGCAGTTCGCTTTCGGAGTACAGACTCTGGCCGGTCAGATGCAGCGAATTGACCTGTATTTTCGCCGAGTCCGTGGCGGGAGTGACAGGCACCTGGTTTTGTTCGACACGAATCTCGGGCTCTGCTTTTTGCAGGCTAGGGGATGGTGGTATTTGCTGGAGTTGGCTACCGCCGCTTGGAAACTGAGCGGCAAATACACCGGAACTCAAGGTCAGCAGTGCAAACGTCATAAACTTTTTTTGCATTATTATATTGCCCCTGAACATGCTCTGACTGTTTGAAACGCGCCTGGCGAAAATCCGCAGAGGCCCGTCTCGCGTTTTTATTCACGCGAAATTCGTTGAAGGTGTTAAACAAATAAAGAGATGAGAACGCTACCCAAACAGGCCCAGCATCGTGCCGCGAACTCGAATATTAATAAAAGCTCACACTAGCCATTTGATTAAACCTGCTTCAGCTCGCCAACCGCGGCGGCCCGGTAAAATCGCCTGCAAACACCTCTAGGACGGCCTGCGTGTAGCACTCAGCAAAAAATCAATAATCGCCAAATCGACTGAACTATTTCCAGCCAGCATGGCTCCGAAATTTTCGCCATATAAACAAAGTTATCTGCAATCTATAGCACGGTAGAAATATGCGCTAGCAAATTTATCGAAATTAAGAGGTGTGATTTATCGTGGAAAACATAAAACCTATACGAGCTATAGCCTTAGCAGCAGTAATAAGGACAAACAAAATTCCGCCGTGTGTTGGGTAACGCACATACACAATCGATATAACTTCTCAATAGCATTCAACGGGGAAAGTAAAAAGTTTCGCAACCCTGTTATATGCGCATAAGCAAACAAGCAAACCATGACGCCATGCACGCTGTAACCCTGGGCCGGCAGACCACCATCATTGGCTGCAAAGCCCCGTGGCACCAGTAACGGATCAACGCAGGGCTTGCCCGCTAGACAGATGAGGAGGCGCGTTAGCAGAAATCTTTAGGGTGCAGGGCTCAACAGAACTCACGGCTGTTGCCCAGGGACGTCTCGCCCAACGGTTCTGCGTAGGCAGGGTGCGCCGTGCCTACGCACCTCAGCTGAAAAGGTATGAGGGGCGCACGGCTGCGCCCTTTTCAGTGGTCTATCAGCGGGTTTCCGCCTCGATATCGAAACCCTTGCGGTTATCGCTGACGATGCGGAAATTCTGCGTGCTGCCGGGTTCGACCTTGACCGCCAGTTCGCGGCGCAAGCGGCCCATGCCGCACAGGGTGTCGTCCATCTCGTCGATGCCGATGCCCAGCACCCGCGTGCCGGTCGGCACCTGGAAGCGCGCCACCTCGCCCATGCCGATGCGCGCCGCCACTGTGCGGTCCACCAGAATGGCCACATAACAGCCCGCACCCATACCGCCGAAATCGCGGTTGACCACCAGCTGCCCGGCCTTGCCCAGGGCTTCCTGATAGCCCAGCAGGCGGTCCTCGGGTACCGCTTTGACGTTCTCCGGGTCGCCCCTGAAGGATGAGCAACCGGCCAACAGCAACAGCGGTAATACGGCACAAATCAATCGCATGGGAGCCCTCCATGGGCGCAGGAAACAGCAAAGGGGAACAGCCAAAACGGCTTGAGTATTGCCCCTGGCGCGGCCGGCCTCAAGTAGCACCTGATGCGCCGCCGCACCGGGGGGTTATCAGCCGGCGATGCGCTTGAGCAGACGCGCCTGCAGCGCCGCCAGCTCTTCCGGCTCGGCCTTGCCAGCGGCGTGTACGCTGAGTTTCTCGCCAGCGTAGCGCGGCACGATATGCATATGGATATGGAACACCGTCTGCCCGGCCGGCGCGCCATTGAACTGCGCCACCTGCACCCCGGCCGGCTCCAGCTCGGCGACCAGCACGCCGGTAAGCTGCTGCACCACGGCCATCACCTTGGCCAGGCTGTCGGCGTCGACATCCAGGATATTGCGCGCCGCAGAGCGTTTGGGGATCACCAGGGTATGGCCGTAGGACTGCGGAAACACATCGAGGAAGGCCAGTACATCCTCGTCCTCGTACAGCTTGTAGCAAGGGGCTTCGCCACGAATGATCTGGGCAAAGATATTCTGCGCATCGTAATCGCCGTGCAGGCTCATCTGGGTTCTCCGTTAACCAGGGTGTGAGATGGGCTAAACCATACCTGCTTGCGGGCAAAACCGCATGACAACAAGACACAGCGTGCGCCCATCGCCGCCTGCCGGTATCGTCTGCGCTCCGCCGTTTTTCAGGATCAGCCCATGCGCCCACGTCTGCCGCTCACCGCCCTGCTCTGCCTTACCGCGCTGTATGCGGCCGCCGTATCGGCCAGGGTCGAGGTGGAAGCCGCGCAACACCCGAGCCTGGGCCGGGTGCTGGCGGCCAAGGTCAGCGAAGAGATTGCCCCCGGCGATTACGAGACCCTGCTCAAGGGCATCCAGGCCAACCCCGGCCAGTTCAACCGCAAGATCGTGCTGCTGGACACCATCGGCGGCAGCGCTCCGGAAGCCATGCGCATGGGCCGCCTGCTGCGCGAAACCGGCTTCGATGCCCTGGTGCCGAGCACGGGCGTGTGCCAGGGCAGCTGCATCTACCTGCTGGCCGCCGGCCACAGGAAGACCGTCAGCGGCCATGTCGGCCTGCACCGCCCGCCCTTCTCCAGCGGCGACTCCGCCCAGGCCCAGGCCGCCCACCGCCACGAACGCTACAGCCCGGCGGCCTACTTCCGCGAAATGAATGTGCCCAGCCGTCTGGCCGAGGAAATGCAGCGCATCGCCCCGCAGCGGATGAAGCTGCTGTCGGCCCAGGAGCTGGCCAGCTTTGGCTTGAAGTGAGCCCAGGCTGCAACGCCCCTGCATTCTTGCAGCGCCACGGATAAAGCCGCCCGCCGCCGTTGTCATATCGACAGACCAATTCGACCGCCAGGGCGGCGTTTATAGCGGAGGTACTGCAATGAAGGTGAAATCCAGGCCCGGCCTGTGGCTGGCATGCATCCTGCTCTGTAGCTGGCTAAGCCCGGTGGCGGCCGACCATCGCCATGACGATGATGATGACGAGTGGGAGGAGGAGTACCGGGACGGGCCATGCCGGGTCAAACGCGAGGCCGACGACGGCGACTACAAGGAAGAGATCAAGTGCCCGGGTGGTCGCGGGGCCTACTGGCCGCGCGGCGAGTGGAAGGACGAATACTGGGAGCACGGCTGCAAGGTGAAGATCGAGGCCAAGTACGACGAGTACAAGAAAGAGGTCAAGTGCGACGACGATGACTGAACAGCCCTCGCTCAGGGTGCGAGGTAGCGCTGCACGATGCGCGCGTAGCTGCCGTCGTCCACCAGGTCTTTAAGGGCCGCCGTATAGGCTGCGACAAAGGCCGGACTGAGCGCCCGCTTGCTGAATGCCACCTCGGCCGCATCGGTTGAAACCACCACGGCGCTGGGCTTGATCCGCTCGCCCAGGCCCAGGGCCTGGATCTCGTACACCCCGCTGTGTTCGTCGGCAATGATGCCGTCGATCCGCCCCTTGTCGATCATCTGCCACAGGCTTTCCCGGCTGGGCACCAGCGCGACTCGGGCGGCAAAGGCCTCCCGCTCCATCAACTGCTGGTAATCCGGGCCATAGGACACATTGATCTGTGCACCCAGGCGAAATGGCGTGTCCTGCAAGTCGAGCAAGCGGCTGGCCGGCCAGCGCTCCAGCGCATCGACATGCATAAAGAGGATATTGCGCGAGGGCGGCAGCAGTGACCCGGAAAAATGGGCATAGGTTTCGCGCTCGGGCTTGCGGAAGGCTCCGGGGAGAATCGCCAGCCGCCCCAGTTCCAGCTCCTTGAGCGCCCGCCCCCAGGGCAGTTTGACCAGCCGGGCCTGACAGCCCAGACGCGCCAGAACCGCGCGATTGAGGTCGACATCGATACCGCCGACACTGCCATCCGCCCGGCGCAGGCTGAACGGCGGATCGTCGTCCCAGCGCAGGGATTTCTCGCAGGCCCACGCGCCGCCCGACAGCAGAGTTGCCAGCACCAGCAGGACTAGCGGTGGGTTAAGCCTCAGGGCTTTGCAGAAACAGGCGGCGACTCTGTTCAAGGTTATTGCTCACAACGTGCTCAAGAGTTGTGCCCCGAGTCTAGCAGGGCTGCACGGCCGAGTTCGCGGCAGACCGCCCCGTTCGCACCGCGCCCAACCGGCGATACCAGACTCAGGTCTCGACCGCTTGCCACTGCTTGCTCAGACGTTTGTCCGATACCGGCAGCTTGGTGCCCAGTTGCTGGGCAAACAGCGACACGCGGTATTCCTCCAGCAGCCAGCGGTACAGGGCAAGTTGTGGATCGCGTTTGCCTTCCTGGCTGTGTTTGCCCAGGCGCGCCTGGTACTGCTCCCAGTAACCGGCCAGCTCGCCGCTCCAGACGCGGTCGCGCTGCACCTGGCCGGCAATCTTGTCCAAACGCTGCTCGATGGCCTTGAGGTAACGCGGCACTTCCTTCAGCCACTGCCCTGGGGTTTCGCGGACAAAGCCGGGATACACCAGATTGCTTAGCTGCAGCTTGATATCGTTGAGCGCCATGGCCTGGGCCAGGTCGATCTTGCCTTTGAAGCGCTTCTGCAGGCCGTGCCACAGCTTGAGAATTTCCAGAGTCAGCTTGGCCAGGCGTTCGGCGTGACTGGTCCAGTCGCCACGCTTGCGTTCGGCCAGGGCGGCGAGACCGGCACCGTCACGCGGCAGCGGCTCACAGCCTTCGAGGATGCAGCTGTCGAGGCTGGCCAGCAGGATATCTTCGACCAGCGCATCAACCCGCCCCATATCGCGATAGAGCAGCGCCAGCTCGGTCAGCCCCGGCAGCTTGCCGCGCAAGAACTTGGCCTGCTCAGCCAACTGCTGCAACAGCAAACGCTGCAAGGCACGGCGATGCTGAAACTCGGCTTCGGCCAGGGTCGGGAAGCGCCCTTCCTTGACCACACCCGCCTCTTCCACCAGCGCCGGGTAGACGGTCATGGATAATCCTGCGACTTGCTGCTGGGTCTTCGCCGCCACTTCGCTAAAGGCCTTGGCCTCCACCGGCTGCTGGCTCTTGGCGGTTTTCGGCAGGGCCAGGCCGGCCTGGGTGGCTTCGCTAAAGCGCGCGGTCAGCTCGGCCAGGTCGCGGCCTTCGCCCAGGGGTTTGCCCTGGTTGTCGACCACTTCGATATTCATGCGCAGATGGCTTTCGATCTGGGAAGCGGACTCGGCCCAAGCTTCCTCGCTGACCCGCGTACCGGTCATGCGCGTCAGCTCGCGGCCCAGGGCTTCGGGCAGGCTGCCGTCGGCAAAGCTGATCTTGCCCAACGCTGCGCCAACAAAGTCCGGCACCGGGACAAAGTTCTTGCGTAGCGCCTTGGGCAGACCGCGTACCAGGGCCATGCATTTGGCTTCCAGCAGACCCGGCACCAGCCATTCCAGGCGCTCGGGCGGCAGTTGCGGCAACAACGGCGCGGGTACGCGCAGGGTGACGCCATCACGGGGGTGGTTGGGCTCAAAGTGATAACTCAGCGGCAGGGTCAGTTCGCCCAGGCGCAAGCTGTCCGGATACTGGGCGGCGGTGACTTCCTTGGCGTCGCGGGCGAGCACGTCCTCTTCGCGCATGATCAACAGTTGGGGATTCTTCGCGCTCTCAGTCTTGTACCAGCTGTCGAAGGTCGCGCTCTGGTAGATATCCGCCGGCAGACGCGCCTCGTAGTAGGCGAACAGGGTTTCATCATCGGCCAGAATGTCGCGGCGGCGCGCCTTGGCTTCCAGCTCGTCGAGCTTTTCCAGCAGCAGACGGTTGGCGGTCAGGCACTTGGCGCGCGAATTGATCTCACCACCGACCAGGCCCTCACGGATAAACAGCTCGCGGCAGACCACTGGCTCGATAGGGCCGAAATGCACCGGGCGGCGACCGACCACGATCAGGCCATAGAGGCTGATCTGCTCGAAAGCCACCACCTGGCCACGCTTCTTCTCCCAGTGCGGTTCCAGGTGGTTTTTCTTGATCAGATGGCCGGCCAGCGGCTCGATCCAGTCCGGTTCGATCTTGGCCACCATACGGGCAAACAGCTTGGTGGTTTCCACCAGCTCGGCGGCCATCAGCCAGCTGGGTTTCTTGCGGCCGATTACCGAAGACGGATGCACCCAGAAGCGCCGCTGGCGGGCACCGAGGTAGTCGCCATCTTCGGTCTTCTGGCCGATCTGGCTGAGTAGGCCGGCGAGGATTGCCTTGTGCACGGCGGCGTAGCCTTTGGCGCGTTGGGCGGCTTGGTCCTTTTCGGCCAGCTCTTTTTCTTTCTGGGCGGCGGAGAGCTGGCGATCCCCGGCTACCGCGGGCTGGCCTGCAGATTGCTGATCGCGGCCAAGGCCGCTCCTACTCTGACCGCGACCACCTTCAGAGAGCTGCAAATCACGGACGATCAGCACCAGCTGGCGATGCGCGTCCCTCCACTCGCGAAGACGTAAATAGTTGAGGAAGTTCTTCCGGCACCAACTGCGCAACGCACTTGAACCCAGGGCCTGGCGCTGTTCCTCGAAGCCGCGCCACAGGTTGATCAGCGCAGCGAAATCGGAATCCACATCCTTCCACTGCGCGTGGGCCTGGTCGGCGGCCTGCTGGCGGTCGGACGGACGTTCACGTACATCCTGCACCGACAGCGCGCTGGCGATAATCAGGATTTCTTCCAGGCTGCCCTGCTTCGCCCCTTCCAGCACCATACGGCCCAGGCGCGGATCCACCGGCAGGCGCGCCAGCTGGCGACCCAGCGGCGTCAGTTGGCCCTCGCGATTAACCGCCGACAGCTCCTGCAACAGGTTGAAACCGTCGCTGATGGCCTTGCCATCCGGTGGCTCGATAAAGGGGAAGGCCTCGATCTCGCCCAGGCGCAGATGGAGCATCTGCAGAATCACCGCCGCCAGGTTGGTACGCAGGATTTCCGGATCGGTAAAGGCCGGGCGGCCGTTGAAATCTTCCTCGCTGTACAGACGGATGCAGATGCCCGGCTCGACCCGCCCGCAGCGGCCCTTGCGCTGGTTGGCGCTGGCCTGGGACACGGCCTCGATGGGCAGGCGCTGCACCTTGGCGCGGTAACTGTAGCGGCTGATGCGCGCCGTACCGCTGTCGATCACATAGCGGATACCCGGCACGGTCAGCGAGGTTTCCGCAACGTTGGTGGCGAGGACGATCTTGCGCGCGCCCATGGGCGCGAAAATCTTCTGCTGTTCGGCCGGGGTCAGCCGCGCATAGAGCGGCAACACTTCGGTCAGGCGCAGATTGGCCTTGCGCAGCACCTCGGCGGCGTCGCGAATCTCGCGCTCGCCAGGCAGAAACACCAGCACATCGCCGGGGCGCTTGCCTTCGGCTTTCTCGAAGGCGCTGATTTCATCCAGGGTGGCGAGAAGCGCCTGGTCGACAGACAGGTCTTCCTCGACCCGATTGCCGTCTTCGTCCTGCTCGGCGGTCAGCGGCCGGTACCAGGTATCCACCGGGAAGGTACGCCCGGACACCTCGACAATAGGCGCGCCATCGAAATGCGCGGAGAAGCGCTGCAGGTCGATGGTCGCCGAAGTGATGATCAGCTTGAGGTCGGGGCGGCGCACCAGCAGGGTTTTCAGAAAGCCCAGGAGGAAGTCGATATTCAGGCTGCGTTCGTGGGCTTCGTCGACGATGATCGTGTCGTACTTTTCCAGGTAGCGGTCGTGCTGGGTTTCCGCCAGCAGGATGCCGTCGGTCATCAGTTTGATCAGGCTGCGCTCGTTGCTCTGGTCCTCGAAACGCACCTGATAGCCGACCAGTTCGCCCAGCGGCGTGCCAATTTCCTCCGCAACCCTAGTCGCCACGCTGCGCGCCGCCAGGCGGCGCGGCTGGGTGTGGCCGATCAAACCATGCACGCCGCGGCCCAGCTCCAGACAGATTTTCGGCAACTGGGTGGTCTTGCCCGAACCGGTTTCCCCGGCAATCACCACCACCTGGTGTTTGCTGATGGCGGCCTTGATCTCGTCGCGCTTGGCGGCAATCGGCAAGGAGTCGTCATAACGCATGGCCGGCACACTGAGCCGGCGCGCCTCGACCTTGGCCCGGGACGCCTCGAAGCGCTGCAGCCACTGCGCCAGCTTGGCCTCGTCCACCGGGCTCTGCTTGCGCAATTCGTGCAACTGGCGGCGCAGGCGGTGACGGTCGCCCAGCAGCGTCTGGTCGAGGTTTTTCAGCAGTTGGTCAACGGCGGGCGTGGCTTCGGTCATCGGGCAATCGCGGGGTAGGGCCAAGGGAAGGGGCAGGAGGGTGGCGATTGTCGCAGATTTAACCAGAAGAAAACGACCGGCCACGTTTTGCCGCAGCGCTGGTTAAGCCCAGCGGCGTAATCCATGGCAACGGCCAGAACGGCATGGCTGTCATAAGGGACATCCATGTCCCTGCCCTAGGGGCCGCTAAAGCTGGGCAACAAGGCAGCCTGCCGTTCTATCGCGCGGTTCAGCGCTAGTCGCGCTCGGACCACATCACGCCGCCGGTGGCCCAATCGCTTTTCTTCACTTCCTCGAAGATCACCTCCACCGCGTCGGCATCGCAGCCGAGCACTTGGGTCGAGACGTCAGTCAGGGCTTTGGCGTACTCGCGTTTGATCTCAGCGCTGCGGCCTTCGAATATTTTGACCAGGAGGGTAGGCATCTAATAATCCTCAAAACAGGGAAACAGGACTGGTTAGATCGGTCACGGCGATCCGCTTGGCGCATATGCGCGGGGGGCATTATCTGACCGGGATGACAGAAAAACAAAGGGCCGCATTAAGCGGCCCTTTGCAGGTACAAACGAGATCAACCGTGCTTGCGTCTGCGCCACAACCACAGCGCCAGCACGCCGAGGGTCAGGAGTACCGGCACCAGGACGATATTGAGCAGTTTGAGGGTGCGGCCCAGGGCTTCGATATCGGCATTGAGCTGGTAACGCACGTCACGCAGTTCCTTGCGGATCGCCAGTTTCTGCTGCACAAAGCGCTGCACTGCCGCCTGCTGCTCGGGGGTCAGTTCGAGCATCTTGCTCGGGTCGTCGTTCTGTTGCAGGGCCGCGAGTTGCTGCTCGGTTTCCGCCAGGCGCGCTTGCAGGGTCTGCTCCTTCTCGCGGAACTGCACTTCGGCCTCGCGCTGAATCCGCTCCACCACCTCGAACGGCCGGCTAAAGCGGCCCCGGGAGCGCACGCTGATCAGCGCATCGCTGCCGGCCAGGTTGTCCAGGGTGTTGATGGCGAAGGCAGCGTTGTCGGCCCAGGGCTGCGGAATGCGCTGGCCGAAGAAGTCCTGCACCTGCACCCACATGCGGTCGGTGAGCATATCGGTGTCGGCCACGACGATCACGTTGATATTGTCCGCCTGCTTGAGGCCATCCTTCTGTCCCTCGATACCGTCGGGATAGGCCGACTGTGCCGGGCCGCTGATACGCGCCGCCAGGGTGTAGCGCTCGCCAGTGGGCTCCAGTTCGCGGATCAGCTCTTCCGGGTTGGCCAGCATGCCGAAGCGCTTCACATCGAAGGGCATGGCGTACTGCGAGCTGCTGATCAGCGGGGTGAACTGGGTCTTGGCCCCTTCCAGCGGCTCCAGTATGCCGGCGGTGGCCACGGTAATGGTTTCCAGCGAGGCGGTGCTAATGTCGTCCTGATCCAGGGCCTTTTTCGGCAGGCTCAGCCAGGCGGCGTGCCGCACCGGGCGTTGGCCCTGGCCCATGCTGACCGACATGGCGTAGGAACCGTCGCCGAGCACCTGGTCGGGCACCATGCGCAGGCCCCAGGCCTTGAACAGCTCGGGCAGGTCGGAGGCCTTGTCGAGGACCATTTCGCCGGGCATCTCGGCCTGGGTATCGGCCTCGCTAAAGGGGTCGACAAAGGTCAGCAGCTTGCCGCCGCGCAGGACGAACTGATCGATCGCATACAGCGTCTGCTCCGGCAGCTGCTTGGGATGGATCAGCAGCAGTACCGACACCTGCTCCGGAATCAGGTCCACATCGGCTTTCAGGCTCTCGATCTGGAACAGCTGGCGTACTTCCTCGATCAGCATCCAGGCCGGCGTCGGCTGGCGCGCGGCCATATCGAAGCCGCCGTTAACCGGCAGGCCGGACAGCACGCCGACCACCGGCCGTTCGGGTTTGGCCAGGCTCTGCACCAGGCGGCTGAGTTCGTATTCGAGGAACTCCTCCTGATCCAGGGCGAAGAACGGGATCACCTGGGTCAGGCCTTCGGCATTCTTGCCGGCCAGGCCGAAGTAGATGGAGTCGCCGCCCTGCTGCAGGGGGACGCCCTGCAGGCCGAGTTCGGCGGCCTTGTCCTCGTCCTCGGAGAACGGCGCGGGGTCGATGATATTCAGCTTGAGCTTGTCACCGGCCTCGCGCTGGTAGGCCTTGAGCATCTCCTCGACGCGCTTGGCGTAGGTGCGCAGCACCGGCAGCTCCTTGGTCGCGGCGTCGGAGTAGAAGAAGTTCAGCTCCAGCGGCTGGTCCAGTTCCCGCAGGATCTGCCGGCTGCCGTCGGTCAGGGTGTAGAGCTTCTGTTCGGTCAGGTCCAGGCGAGCATTGCTCAGGCCCAGGCTGGCGAACAGGTTAAAGGCGAGAAACGCCAGGGCAATAAGTACGAGCCCGGCGCTGGAAAGCATCAGCTTTTTCATGGGCGGCCTCAGTCAGCTTTTTTCAGATCGATAACCACCGCGGTCGCGGCCAACCAGGCGGCGATCAGGGTGAGGAAATACAGCAGGTCGCGCAGGTCAATCACGCCCTTGCTGATCGCATCGAAACGGGTCAGAAAGCTTAGCGAAGCCACGGCGTCCACCAGCCATTGCGGGGCCCAGCCACTGAAGCCGTCGAGCACCATGGGAAAGCCGCTGACGATAAACAGGAAGCACACGCTGACCGCGAGGATAAAGGCGATCACCTGGTTCTTCGCCAGCGCCGACATGCACGAGCCAATCGCCAGATAAGCGCCCGCCAGCAGCCAGCTACCGATATAGCCGGTAAAGATCGCGCCGTTATCCGGCTCGCCCAGGTAGTTGACGGTGATGATCATCGGGAAGGTCAGCAGCAGCGCCAGGCCGGCAAAGGCCCAGGCGGCGAGGAACTTGCCGGTAACCGCGTCGAAACGGGTGATCGGCAATGTCATCAGCAGCTCGATGGTGCCGCTCTTGCGCTCCTCGGCCCACAGGCGCATGGC
>CAZOEC010000056.1:0-29413 GCA_964578635.1 uncultured Pseudomonas sp. | reverse complement strand
TCGAGCACAAGATGGGCATCAAGGGCGCGTCCACCTGCGTGATGAACTTCGACGGTGCCACTGGCTGGCTGATCGGCGAAGCCAATCAGGGCTTGGCCTGTATGTTCACCATGATGAACGACGCGCGTTTTCAGGTCGGTTTGCAGGGCTTAGGGATAGGCGAAGCGGCCTTTCAGGGTGCGCTGCGTTATGCCCGCGAGCGCCTGCAATCGCGCGCCCTGAGCGGGCCGGCCGAGCCGGGCAAGACGGCCGACCCGATCATTGTTCACCCCGATGTGCGGCGCATGCTGCTGACGCAGAAGAGCCTGGTCGAAGGCAGCCGTATGCTCGCCGCCTACTGCGCACGCCAACTCGATCTGGAACACGCTCATCCGGACGCCGCTGCGCGCAAGGCCGCCGGCAAACGCGCGGCGCTGCTGATCCCGATCGTCAAAGCCTTCTTTACCGATATGGGCCAGGAAGTCGCCAGCCATGCGGTGCAGGTGTATGGCGGTCACGGCTTTATCCGCGAATGGGGCATCGAGCAGCTGATGCGCGACAGCCGCATTACCCAACTTTATGAAGGCACCAACGGCATTCAGGCGCTGGACTATATCCGCCGCAAGGTGCTCGGCGACGGCGGGGCCGAACTGTCGGCGTTGCAGGCCGAATTTAGCGAGCTGTGTGATGCCCAGGTGGGTCGTCCGACCCTGGCCGCGCTGGCTAAAACGGTGCAGGCGCGTCTGGGCGAGTGGCGCGAGTTGAGCTGCGAGGTGATTGCCGCCAGCCAGCGTGATGTGCAGGAGATCGGCGCGGTGTCGGTGGATTTTCTCCAGTATTCGGCCTATGTGTTGCTGGCCGGCTTCTGGCTGCAGGCGGCGGCGCGGGCCCAGGATGCCCTGGAGGCTGGCAGCGGCGAGGCGGCGTTCTATCAGGCCAAGCTGCAGTCCGCCGACTTCTACCTGCGCCGGGTGTTGCCACGGGCCAGCGCCCATCGCGAGTCCCTGCTGGGTGGCGCAGGCTGCCTGATGGCCATGGATGAGGCGAGTTTCGCTTTCTGAATCTGCGGTGCGCCGCGCGCACCGAATTGTGCCGAACAAACAAGAGGATCACCCCATGCTGCCCTTTAGCTTTGCCACCACCGCACAGATTCTCTGCGAGATCGGCGCGTCGCGGCGTCTGGCCGAGCTGTGCCGCGAGCGCGGCGCGCAGCGGGTACTGATCGTCACCGATCCGGGCATCAGCAAGCTCGGCCTGCTGGACGAGGTGCTGCCAGGCTTTGCCCGCGCCGAGCTGACGGTCGAGGTATTCGATCAGGTGGTCGCCGATCCCCCCGAGGATATTTTGCTGGCAGCAGTGGAGCAGGCCCTGGCGCTCAAGGCGCAGCTGATCATCGGTTTCGGCGGCGGCAGTTCGATGGATGTGGCCAAGCTGGTGGCGCTGCTGGCCCACCCCGACTGCGCTCAGGCGTTGGCGCAGCTCTACGGCGTAGGCAATGTCCGGGGCCAGCGCCTGCCGCTGATTCTGGTGCCGACCACCGCCGGCACCGGCTCGGAAGTCACGCAGATTTCTATTATCACCACCGGTGCCACCAGCAAGATGGGCGTGGTCTCGCCGCTGCTGCTGCCGGACCTGGCGCTGCTGGATGCCGAGCTGACCCTCGGCCTGCCGCCGGCGGTTACCGCCGCCACCGGTATCGATGCCATGGTCCACGCCATCGAGGCCTACACCAGCGCACTGAAAAAGAACCCGCTGTCCGACCTGCTGGCCCGCGAGGCGCTACGCCTGCTGGCGGCCAATCTGGATAAGGTGGTGCATGACGGATCTGACCGCGAGGCGCGTCAGGCCATGCTGCTGGGCTCCTGCCTGGCCGGCCAGGCGTTTGCCAATGCCCCGGTGGCGGCGGTGCATGCCCTGGCCTATCCCCTGGGCGGGCATTTCCATATCCCCCACGGCCTGTCCAATGCCCTGGTGCTGCCCCATGTGCTGGGCTTCAATGCCAGCGTAGCCGCGCCGCTGTATGCCGAGCTGGCCCCGCTGGTGCTGGGCGAGCAGTTGCGCGCCGGCGGCGTGTTGCAGCAGACCGAGCAGTTTATCGGCGCACTGGCCGACTTCAGCGTGCGCAGCGGCCTGCCGACGCGCCTGCGTGATGCCGGTGTGCCGCAGGATATGCTGCCGACCCTGGCCCGCGACGCCATGCAGCAACAGCGCCTGCTGGTGAATAACCCGCGGGAAATGACCGAGGCTCACGCCCTGGCCATCTACCAAGTAGCCTATTGAGGCGCGGATTGTTTGGTGTGCGCGGCGCACCCTACGCAGGCCGCGCAACACCTACAGACAAGGACTCCCGATGAACCAGCCCCAACATCTGCGCAGCGATTACCGGCATTTCCAGCCGATCACCACGCGCTGGCATGACAACGATGTCTACGGCCACGTCAACAACGTGACCTACTACAGCTTCTTCGACAGTGCGGTGAACAGCTACCTGATCGAGGTTGGCGGCCTGGATATCCACAACGGCGAGGTGGTGGGTTTCGTGGTCAGCTCCAGCTGCGACTACTTCGCCTCCATCGCCTTTCCCGAGCGTATCGAGATCGGTCTGCGGGTCGGCAAGCTGGGCAACAGCTCGGTGCAGTACGAGCTGGCGGTGTTCAAGGCGGATGAAGAGGAGGCCTGCGCTGCCGGGCGCTTTGTGCATGTCTTCGTCGACCGTAGCAGCAACCGCCCGGTGAGCATTCCCGAGAACCTGCGGGCGGCGCTGACGGTGTTGCTGATGGAGACGGCTGCGTAGCCCATCCTACGCCCTGTTGCACAAACAAAAAGCCGCTGTTAAGCGGCTTTTCTGCATCGGTACTCAGTGGTGCCGGTGTTTGTTCTTTCGGTATTTCTTGTGCTTCTTGCCGTGGTAGTGGTGATGGACCACATGGCCGCGGTCACGCTCGCGGCCGCCGGCATATTCATTGGCCAGTGCGCCACCGGCTGCACCGCCCAGGCCTGCACCTATGGTCGAACCGGTGCTGCCGCCAACCTGGCCGCCCAACACCGAGCCGCCTGCCGCACCCAGACCGCCACCCAGGGCGGCTTCGGTCTTGCGGCCGTCGCGGGCGGTCACTACGCCGCCGGCGGCACCGCCCAGGCCCGCACCAATAGCGGCTCCGGTGCTACCGCCGACCTGCTGGCCGATCACATTACCCAGGGCCCCGCCGAGGCCACTGCCGATGGCAACTTTGCCGGTATCGCCGGCCTGGGCCAGGGGGCTCAGCAATACGCTGAGGGTCAGTGCAGAAAAAAGAGTGCGCATAAGGCAAACCTCGACAACAGAAACGGATTTGTGAGCAGTTAGAGCCGTGATGGGCGAAAAGTTCCTTGGCCCGCAGTGCCACTGTGCGCGCTGTCACGGATTCGTTAGTGTGCTTGCCATGCGGGGTGCTTTGGATGGGCGGAAACTATGCCGTCGCAAAGACTGTCTAGACTCTTCTGAGCCAGGCGACTGTCGACCTGGTCCTAGCCATGGAATGAAGAGGGTTTTGCATGAGCATGTTCGCCTTTGTCAAAGAAGCCGGGGTAAAGCTGTGGGAGTCGCTGGTTGGCCAGGAGGCCCAGGCCGCCGAGTCGCTGACGGCGCATGTGGCCAAGGTGGGCTTGGGTAACCCGAATATTCAGGTCAGCGTCGAAGGCGAGAAGGTCATCGCCCGTGGCGAAGTGGCCAGTCAGGAAGAGAAGGAGAAAATCCTCCTGGCCCTCGGCAACGTGGCCGGTGTGGCCGAAGTGGAAGACCATATCAGCGTGACCACGCCGGCTCCGGCGGCGCGCTTTGTCACGGTGAAGAAGGGCGACACCCTGAGCGCGATTGCCAAGGCCGAATACGGCAACGCCAATGCCTACCCGAAAATCTTCGAAGCCAACAAGCCGATGCTCAGCCATCCGGACAAGATCTATCCGGGCCAGGTGCTGCGTATTCCCGAATAAATCTCCCCGCCCGCCCGCCCGCCCGCCCGCCCGCCAGTCCGTAGCCCGGATCTAATCCGGGGCGGTTTGGCGGGTATCTGTCCCGGATTGCATCCGGGCTACAGGCCTTGCAACAGTTCGCGGTAATCCTCCACCGCAGTAAATTCCTCGGTGTCTTTCGGTGCCGCCTGGCTGTCCGGCTGGCGTACGGCGAGCAGGTGGCCGACGCCAAAGCGTCCGGCGCTGCGCAGGATCGGCAGGCTGTCATCGATAAACAGGCTGCGCGCAGGCCTGAAGCTGATGTCCTGCTGCAGGGCGTGCCAGAACTGCTGGTCTTCCTTGGGGAAGCCATAGTCATGGGAGCTGATCAGTCGGTCGAAGTAAGGTGCCAGCTCAATGCGCTCCAGCTTCAGCGACAGCGAATCGCGGTGCGCATTGGTGATCAGCACCACCTGTTTGCCGGCATGACGCAGGGCCTGGATAAAGGTGTCGGCGTCCGGGCGCAGGGCGATCAGGTGCGCCACCTCGCGCTTGAGGTCGCGGATCGACAGGTTCAGCTCGCGGCTCCAGAAATCCGTGCAGTACCAGTTGAGGGTGCCGGCGTGTTCGCGGAACAGCGGCAGCAGTTCGGCCTCGGCCAGCGCCCGGCTGATGCCATGGTGCTCGGCGTAGCGTTGCGGCAGATGTTGCAGCCAGAAGTGGTTGTCGAAATGCAGGTCGAGCAGGGTGCCGTCCATATCCAGCAGGACGGTGTCGATGGCGTTCCAGGGTAATGGGAGCATGGCGGCTTCTTGATGGCAGGTTGTGCAGGCTGTCGCGCGTGGTTCCGTTATCGTCGTTATTGCGCCATCTCGGTCGCAGATAATCGGAAAAGCCGCGTTATGATAACCCGCCAGGTCACGCCAAGGAGCCGCCCCATGCGTCAGAAACCCACCGTACTCGCTCGCGAGATAGTCGCCAGCAGTCGCCTGTTCCGTGTCGAGGAGCTGCAGCTGCGTTTCAGCAATGGCGTGGAGCGCACCTACGAGCGACTGGTGGGCAAGGGCGTGGGCTATGGGGCGGTAATGGTGGTGGCCATGGCCGATGCCGAGCATGCCTTGCTGGTGGAGGAGTATTGCGGTGGCACCGACGACTACCAGCTGTCGTTGCCCAAGGGCCTGATCGAGCCGGGCGAGGACGCCCTGGTGGCGGCCAACCGCGAGCTCAAGGAGGAGGCCGGTTTCGGTGCGCGGCAGCTGGAGCACCTGACCGAGCTGAGCCTGTCGCCCGGTTATATGAGCCAGAAGATCCAGGTGGTACTGGCCTGGGACCTGTTCGAGGAGCGCCTGCCGGGCGATGAGCCCGAGCCGATGCGCGTCGACAAGGTCAACCTGCGCGAGCTGTCGAGCCTGATCCAGCATCCGCAGTTCAGCGAAGGCCGCGCCCTGGCGGCGCTCTACCTGGCCCGCGACCTGTTGATCCAGCGTGGAGCCTTCAGCCTGTGAGCCATCCGCTGATTCCCGCAGTTATCGAACTGGTGCGTCAGGCCGGTGCCGCCATTCTGCCGCACTGGCGCAACGACGTTGCCGTGAATGAAAAGGCCGACGCCTCGCCGGTAACCGCCGCCGATATGGCCGCCCATCATATTCTCGACGCCGGCCTGATCGCCCTCGACCCGAGCATCCCGGTACTGTCCGAGGAAGCCGCGGATATCGCCCTGAGCGAACGCGCCCAGTGGAGCCGCTGGTGGCTGGTCGACCCGCTGGACGGCACCAAGGAATTTATCGCAGGCTCCGAGGAGTTCACCGTCAATGTGGCGCTGATCGAAGACGGCCGGGTGGTGTTCGGCGTGGTCGGCATTCCGGCCACCGGCCTGTGTTACTACGGCGGTGCCGGGCTGGGGGCCTGGCGCGCCGATGCGGCGGGCGTCAGCGCGGCAATCAGCGTGCGCCTGGCTCCGCAGGAGTCCTTTACCCTGGTGGCCAGTCGTCGCCATTCCAGCCCGGCCCAGGAGGCCTTGTTGGCAGGCCTGAGCGAGCGCTTCGGCGACTTGCAACTGGCCAGCGTCGGCAGCTCGCTGAAGTTCTGTTTGCTTGCCGAAGGCAATGCTGATTGCTACCCGCGCCTGGCCCCGACCTCGCAGTGGGACACCGCCGCGGCGCAGGGCGTACTGGAAGGGGCGGGCGGCGAGGTGCTCGATCTCAAGGGTGAGGTGCTCGGTTATAAGGCGCGCGAATCCCTGCTTAATCCGTCCTTTCTGGCCCTGCCGGCTGCCGCCGAATGGCGCGCCGAGCTGATTCAGCTGGCTCGCGCGCTGGATTGATCGGCGAATATCCCGGTTGCGTGATGGGTATCGCTGCGTTCAACCCATCCTGCGTCGCTCACAATCTGTAGGAGCGGCCCATGGCCGCGATGGGCTTGCGCTTGATCGCGGGCAAGCCCGCTCCTACAGATGCAGCTGTGGATCGGCTCAGTCGAGCATATCGCCGTAGCGCTCGTCCTTCTTGAACACCAGCGGCTGGGCGAAGCCCGGTACCTTGATCTGCTCGCGGCTGATCTCGATACCCTGGTCGTCGATCAGGTCGTTGCCGAAGTTGTAGATGATCCCCAGATCGCCCAGCAGCGCCTGGGCGTCGTAGGCCTGGGCGGCGGCGCGGGTGGCTTCGCGGCGCTGCAGGTAGGCGGCATACGCCGTCTCGCCATGGCGCTTGCGCAGCATCTTCTCGACCACATGGGGGGCCAGCAGCAGGGCGCTGGCGTTGTTGCCGCCAAAACCCTTGGAGTTGATAAAGCACAGGTCCAGCTGCTCCGGCGCACGGGTACGGTCGCTGGTGGCGAAGCTCAGGTGCTGCTGGTGCACGTCGTCCGCCACTTCATCGATGGTCTTGATGCCCGGGATGATGCCGTACTTGAAACTGCCCAGGGCGGAGATCACCTGGTCGCCGCTGGCGGTGGCCAGGGAGTGGCCGACAAAGGCCTTGACCGCGGTGACCGGCCACTGCTCGATGGCGAAGGTGCTGGCGATGCGGTCGAGGATTTCCGATTCGGTCACCCGGTTGGCCGGGGTGCTGGAGCCGTGGGCGTGGACGAAACTGCGGCTACGCACCGCGTCGATACCCAGCAGCTGCACGGCGCTGGCCACGGCCTTGGCCACGGTCAGGTAGTTGCCCGGGCCGGGGGCGGAAATGGATTTCTTGAAGCCGTCGGCATTGATAAACACATCCGGCACCGCGCCATGGATATCCGCGCCCAGCTCCAGGGCCAGGGCGTCGTCCATCAGCACCACGAACTGGCAGGCCTCGGCCAGGGTAAAGCCGCAGTTGTCGCCGAATGGGCGGCTGGCGCGGCGGAAGTCGACCTCGTCCTTGCCTTCGATCTGGCGCAGGCCATCTTCGGTGGCCAGGGCCCCCATGGCCCCGTAGCCCTCGATGCACTCCTGGTTGATCGGTGCCTCGCTGCTGCCGACTATGACCACCCGTGCCTTGCCCGAGGCGATCTGCTCGATGCCCTTCTGCAGATTGTAGAGGAAGGTGGCGCAGGCCCCGGTGATGGCCCCGGTGCTGCCGACGCTGCCCAGCACATAGGCGTTGATAAAGTCCGCCGGCATGGTGTTGAGGCCCAGGGCCAGCTGCTTGGCCGTGACCCGGCCGCCCTTGAGGCGCGACTGCATCAGGCCGCCGAAGCCGTTTTCGTCGAGCTGGCTCATGATGCAGCTGGCGAATACCGCCACTTCATCCGGGGCCACGCGCTGCATGATGGCCTGCCAGTCGATGCCGGTGGCGCGCAGGGCGTCGGTCACGCCGACTATGGTCATGGCCAGGCCGCGCGGGTGGAAGCGGGCGTTGTACAGCTCGCTCGGCTCGAAGCCGCTGGGCAGCTGGCCGGCGGACTTCACCGGCAGGGCGCGGTAGCTGTCGACCTTGAATTCGCAGTTGTCGTGCAGGGTCACCAGCACTTCGCTGGCGTTCAGCTCGTCCACCGTCCAGTCGCTGGGCAGCGGGTCGGGCAGGTGCTTGCGCAGGGTGATAAAGCTCAGCGGGTGACCGGCGGTGGCGCTGATGTCGATGGTCTTCTGCCAGTGGGCGGCATCCACGTCCAGGTGCTGTTTTTCGATACGTCGCACCAGGGTCGAGGCGAGGATCTGCTCGGCGAAGCGGCGGTCGATCTCGGCCGGGCTCAGGGCATTGCCCTCGTCATCGCGATAGACGCCGTCGACCACCTGGACCAGCTTCATCATCACCGCCAGGCCGGCCAGGGTCTGCTGGCGCGCGGCGCTGTCCATCGATTCGATCACGGTGCGGCGGAAACCATGGTGAAAGGAGCTGCGCCCGGCCGCGTTGTAGCCACCAAAACCAACGATCACAGGTAGACGTGAGGTCACTCGAAAACTCCTTCTGAAGATGTCGTCGGGCAAGCGCAGATAACGCGATAAAGGCTTGCCGTGGTGGTTTCTGTGCAGGAAAGGTGCCGCTGACAATGCGCGGCAGGGTTCCTTGGGTGCCTATGCTGACGTGATTTCTGACCTGTGAGTCACGGTTTCGACCAAGGTAGGGCTTCGGCAAAACCCTACTGCTGCTATGGTTTCTCCAGCCTTTCGCCGGAGAACAATAATGCACAGCGTCAATCCCTATGAGTACGGCATGCCGCGTGACGCGGCGAATTTCCAGGCGCTCAGCCCCTTGAGCTTTCTCGAGCGCGCCGCCAGCGTCTACCCGCAGCGCCTGGCGCTGGTCAACGGCGGCCTGCGCCAGACCTGGGGCGACACCTACAGCCGCTGCATTCGCCTGGCCTCGGCCCTGGCCAAGCGCGGCATCGGCCTGGGCGATACGGTGGCGGTGATTGCCCCCAACGGCCCGGCGATGTTCGAGGCGCACTTCGGCGTGCCCATGTGCGGTGCCGTGCTGAATGCCATCAACACCCGCCTGGATGCCGAAGCCATCGCCTTTATCCTGCAGCACGGCGAAGCCAAGGTGCTGCTGGTGGACAAGGAGTTCGGTGAACTGGTGCAGCGCGCCACCAGCCATCTGCCCAATCGTCCGCTGATCATCGGCATCGACGACCCGGAATATCAGGACGGCCAGCTGATTGGCCAGTTCGACTACGAAACCCTGCTCGCCGAAGGCGATGCCGACTATGCCTGGCAGCTGCCCGCCGACGAATGGCAGGCGATCTCGCTCAACTACACCTCCGGCACCACCGGCAACCCCAAGGGCGTGGTCTACCACCACCGCGGTGCGCACCTCAATGCCCTGTCCAACGCCATGTGCTGGGACATGAGCCGCTTCCCGGTGTACCTCTGGACCCTGCCGATGTTCCATTGCAACGGTTGGTGCTTCCCCTGGGCGCTGGCGGCCTATGTCGGGGTCAATGTGTGCCTGCGCCATGTGCGCGCCGAGGCCATCTACCCGGCGATTGCCGAACATGGCGTCGACCACTTCTGCGGCGCGCCCATCGTGCTGAATATGCTGGCCAATGCCGCCGCTGAGCTGAAGGCGCTGAAGACCCAGCCGGTCAAGGTGCTGACCGCCGGTGCCGCGCCACCCGCGGCGGTGATCGAAGCCATGGAAGCCCTGGAGTTCCGCGTCACCCATGTCTACGGCCTGACCGAAACCTATGGCCCCAGCGTGGCCTGCGAATGGAAGAGCGAATGGGACAGTGAAACGCCCGAACAGCGCGCCCGTCTTAAATCCCGCCAGGGTGTGCGCGCGCCGCTGCTCGACGGCCTGATGGTGGCCGACCCGGATACTCTGCAACCGGTGCCGAAAGACGGCCAGACCATCGGCGAAATCTTTATGCGCGGCAACGTGGTGATGAAGGGCTATCTGAAAAACCCCACGGCCACCGCCGAAGCCTTCGCCGGCGGCTGGTTCCATTCCGGCGACCTGGCGGTGTGGCACGCCGACGGCTATGTGGATATCAAGGATCGCTCCAAGGACATCATCATCTCCGGCGGCGAGAACATCTCCTCCATCGAGGTGGAAGATGTGCTGTACCGCCACCCGCAGATTCTCGAAGCAGCGGTGGTGGCCATGGCCCACGAAAAGTGGGGAGAAACCCCCTGCGCCTTCGTCACCCCCAAGCCTGGCGTCGAGCTGACCGAGCAGGAGGTGATCGCCTTCTGTCAGCAACGTATGGCGCGCTTCAAGGTGCCGGGTTGCGTGGTGTTTACCGCGCTGCCGAAAACCTCCACCGGCAAGGTGCAGAAGTTTGTCCTGCGCGAGCAGGCCAAGGCCATCGCCGCCAGTGGCAAGGTGGCGTAGCGGCTAGGTTGGGGCGCGGGTCGCTCGTAGGTTGGTGCTGAGCGCAGCAACAGGTCTGCTGCGCTCAAATCCGGGGGCGGGTCCAACGGCCGCCACCGCTCCCCGGATTGCATCCAGCCACATGTCAGAAGCGGGCGCATAGCCCGAGGATTCGCCTCAACGGTACTGAATTCCCTCGACAGCAACGCTTACCCGGGTACCCGCCGTCCCCTGCACTATGCCCTCGATATCCTCCAGCGCACCGATCACCGCGGCCTTGCCGGTATGCTGGGCGAATTCGCAGGCGGCTTGCACCTTGGGGCCCATGGAGCCAGCGGCAAAGGGCAGTAGTGCCAAGGCATCCGGGTGCGCCTGGGCGATGGCTTTCTGCGTCGGCAGGCCCCAATCGACGAAGGCCGCGTTGACGTCCGTGGCGATCACCAGCAGGTCGGCGTCCAGTTGCTCGGCCAGCAGCGCCGAACAAAGATCCTTGTCGATCACCGCTTCGATACCCTTGAGCTGGCGGTTTGCGTCGTAGGCCGTGGGGATGCCGCCGCCACCGGCGCAGATCACCACAGTGCCTTTTTCCAGCAGCCATTGGATCGGGCGAATCTCGAAGATCCGCATGGGCCTGGGGCTGGCCACCACCCGGCGGAAACTGTCGCCATCGGCGGCGATGCTCCAGCCTTTTTCCGCCGCCAGACGCTGCGCCTCGGCCTGGCTGTAGACCGGGCCTATGGGTTTGCTCGGCTGGGCAAAGGCCGGATCGGCCGGATCGACTTCGACCTGGGTCAGCAGGGTGGCGAAGGGCACCTCGAACGGCAGCAGGTTGCCCAGTTCCTGCTCGATCATATAGCCGATCATGCCCTCGGTTTCGGCACCCAGCACATCCAGCGGATAGGCGTCGGTGGCAGCGTAGGCGGCGTTCTGCAGCGCCAGCAGGCCGACCTGCGGGCCGTTGCCGTGGGCGATGACCAGCTGATTGCCAGGGGCGATGCGGGCGATCTGCGCGCAGGCGCTGCGCACGTTATCGCGCTGGTTCTGCGCGCTCAAAGCTTCACCGCGGCGCAGCAGGGCGTTGCCGCCCAGGGCTATTACGAGTCGCATAGCCGTTCTCCCTTAGATACATACAACGCAGTGGGTGGGGTTTTTCCCCGGATTGCATCCGGGCTACGGGAGCGGGGCATGTATGGCTGCGGTCAGATACCGCCGAGGGTGGCGACCAGCACCGCCTTGATCGTATGCATGCGATTTTCCGCCTGTTCGAAGGCGATGCAGGCTGGGGATTCGAAGACCTCGTCGGTCACTTCGATGCCGTCCGCCAGGTTGGGGTATTGCTCGGCAATCTTTTTGCCCAGCGCGGTCTCGCTGTTGTGCAGCGCCGGCAGGCAATGCATGAATTTGCAGCGCGGGTTGCCGCTGGCTTGCAGCATCGCGCTGTTGACCTGATAGGGCAGCAACAAGCCGATGCGTTCGGCCCAGGCTTCCACTGGCTCGCCCATGGAGACCCAGACATCGGTGTGGATAAAGTCGGCACCGCGCACTGCGGCCTGGGCATCCTCAGTCAGGGTCAGACGCGCGCCGCTGGCGGCGGCGAAGGCCTGGCATTGTTCGACCAAGGCAGGGTCCGGCCAGAGCGCCTTGGGCGCGGCGATGCGCACATCCATGCCGAGCTTGGCACCGACCAGCAACAGCGAGTTGCCCATGTTGTTGCGCGCATCGCCCAGGTAGGCGTAGCTGATCTCGTGCAACGGCTTGTCGCTGTGTTCGCGCATGGTCAGCACATCGGCGAGCATCTGCGTGGGGTGATATTCGTCGGTCAGGCCGTTGAACACCGGCACGCCGGCGAATTTTGCCAGCTCCTCGACGACTTCCTGGTGATAGCCGCGGTACTCGATGGCGTCGTACATACGCCCGAGCACCCGCGCGGTGTCCTTCATACTTTCCTTGTGGCCGATCTGCGAGGAGCTGGGGTCGATATAGGTGACGTTGGCCCCCTGGTCATAGGCCGCCACCTCGAAGGCGCAGCGGGTGCGGGTCGAACTCTTCTCGAAGATCAGGGCGATGTTCTTGCCCTTGAGGTGCTGCTGCTCGGTGCCGGTGTATTTGGCGCGCTTGAGGTCGCGGGCCAGGTCCAGCAGGTAGCGCAGCTCCTGGGGGCTGTGGTGGATCAGGCTAAGCAGGCTGCGGTTGTGCAGGTTGAAGGCCATTGGGGTTTCCTCGCCAGGACTGAAAAGTCGGCTGGTCAATAATCGATGGGATCACGGCTGATCGGGCAGCTCATGCAATGTCCGCCGCCGCGACCGCGGCCCAGTTCGCTGGCGTCGATGGTGATGACTTCCACTCCGGCCTTGCGCAGTTGGGTATTGGTGAAGGTGTTGCGGTCGTAGCCGATCACTATGCCGGGCTCCAGGGCCAGCACGTTATTGCCGTCGTCCCATTGCTCGCGCTCGGCTTCGTAGCTGTCGCCGCCGGTTTGCACGCTGCGCAGCTGCTTGAGGTTGAGGGCCTCGGCCACTACTTCGAGGAAAGGCTTTTCTTCGCGGCGGATATCGATGCTGCCCGGCTTGCTTGGGTCGGGGCGCAGGCTGAACGGCACTATCTGTCCGACCACGTCGGGGAAGATGGTGACCAGGTCGCGGTCGCAGAAGCTGAACACCGTATCCAGGTGCATGGCCGCGCGCGATTGCGGCAGGCCGGCGACTATCACCCGCTCGACCGCCCCCTTGGCGAAGAGATTCTGCGCCAGTTGGCCGATGGCCTGGCGGGTGCTGCGCTCGCCCATGCCGATCAGCAGCACGCCGTTGCCGATCGGCATTACATCGCCGCCTTCCAGGCTGGCCAGGCCGTGGTCGAGATCCGGGTCGCCGTACCAGGTCGCGAATTCGGCACTGGCGAAGCTGGGATGGAATTTATAGATGGCGCTGGTCAGCAGGGTTTCCTGGCGGCGCGCCGGCCAGTGCATGGGGTTGAGGCTGACGCCGCCGTAGATCCAGCAGCTGGTGTCGCGGGTGAACAGCGCGTTGGGCAGCGGCGGCAGGATAAAACTGGTCGGGCCGCTGTACTCGCCGAGCATCTTCAGCGCCGGACTTTCCCCCAGCCCATTGAGCAGGTCTGCCACCGACACGCCGCCGATCAGCTGTTCGGCCTGGGTGCGTGGGCTCAGGCTTTCCAGCCAGCTACGTACCTCGTTCTGCAGGCCGACGCCGACCAGGTTGGCGGTGATCTTGCGGTCGAGTATCCATTTCAGCGCTTCGGGGTTATGCAGGGTTTCGCTGAGCAGGTTGTGCATCTCCAGCACTTCGACGCCGCGCTCGCGCATCTTGCTGACGAAGTCGAAGTGATCGCGTTTGGCCTGGCTGACCCAGATCACGTCGTCAAACAGCAGCTCATCGCAGTTGTTCGGCGTCAGGCGCTGGTGCGCCAGGCCCGGCGAGCAAACCAGCACTTTGCGCAGTTTGCCGGCTTCGGAATGCACACCCAGTTTTTCGCTGCTCATCGGCAGACTCCTGTCAGAGGCTAAGGGAGCCGGCATAGAGGCCATAGGCCGCGATGCCAGCGCCGATCAGCACGGCGATAAAGATTGGTTTTTCCACCTGGGTGAAGATGGCCTGGCCCTGTTCGCGCTTGGCCATGGCGAAGAAGATCGCCCCCGGCGCATACAACAGCGCCGACAACAGCACGTATTGCAGGCCGCCGGCGTATACCAGCCATACGGCGTAGATAAGCGCGATGAGACCGACCAGCAGATCCTTGCGCCGCTCGCCGGGTTCGCCCGCGTAGGTTTCGCCGCGCACCGCCAGCAACACCGCGTAGGCGGCGGACCAGAAATACGGCAGCAGAATCATTGAGGTGGCCAGGTAGATCAGCTTGAGGTAGGTGGCATCGTTGAACAGGGTGATGATCAGAAACAGCTGGATCAGCCCGTTGGACAACCAGAGCGCGTTGACCGGGGCATGCTTGGCGTTCTCCCGCGCGAGGAAGCTCGGCATGCTGCGATCACGCGCGCCGACGAAGAGGATCTCCGCGCAGAGCAGAGTCCAGGACAGCAGCGCGCCAAGTAGCGAGATGATCAGGCCAATACCGATCAGCGCCGCGCCCCAGGGGCCGACCACCTGTTGCAGTACCCCGGCCATCGAGGGGTTCTTCAGCCCGGCCAGTTCGGCCTGGCTCATGATGCCCATCGACAGCACGTTGACCATCACCAGTAGCAGCAACACACCGACGAAACCGATCACGGTGGCCTTGCCGACATTGGCGCGGTTCGCCGCGCGGGCCGAATAGACGCTGGCACCCTCGATGCCGATAAACACCCAGACGGTGACCAGCATCATGTTGCGCACCTGATCCATCACGCTGCCCAGCTCCAGGTTGCCGCGGCCCCAGAAGTCGGCGGTGAATACCTCGAGCTTGAAGGCAATGGCGGTGATCACCACGAACAACAGCAGTGGCACGACCTTCGCCACTGTGGTGATCAGGTTGATAAGGGCCGCTTCACGAATGCCGCGCAGAATCAGAAAGTGCACGGCCCAGAGCAGCAGCGAGGCACCCGCGATGGCGGGCAGGGTGTTGCCCTCGCCGAATACCGGGAAGAAATAACCGAGGGTGCTGAACAGCAGCACGAAGTAGCTGACGTTGCCGATCCAGGCGCTGATCCAGTAACCCCAGGCCGAGGAGAAGCCCATGTAGTCGCCGAAGCCGGCCTTGGCGTAGGCGTAAACGCCGGCGTCCAGTTCCGGCTTGCGGTTGGCCAGGCTCTGAAACACGAAGGCCAGGGCCAGCATGCCCACGGCGGTGATCGCCCAGCCAATCAGAATGGCACCGGCGCTGGCGCTGGCCGCCATGTTTTGCGGCAGGGAGAAGATCCCGCCGCCGATCATCGAACCCACGACCAGCGCGATAAGCGCGGCCAGCCGCAGTTTTGTCGAAGCCTGAGACATGGCGCAAATCTCCTGGGGAGTGAGTGCTTATTGATCGCACACAATCCCAGGGTCAAAACTGACTTGTATCAAGACCCGGCCGGTTGGGGCGCAGATTTCCTGGCCCGAATAAGCCTGGGCTCCACCCGGGAGCGATGGCGCATATACAGCCTTTCCCGGATTTGATCCGGGTTACTTGTCAGCATTTTCTAGACAAAAAAAGCCCGGCACTAAGGCCGGGCTGAAGGTGTGCGTTGCTACACACGGAGTTGGATCAGGTCATGCCGAGCCAGGTCGGCAGGGCCAGGGACACGGCCGGCACGTAGGTGATGATCATCAGGAAGCTGAGCAGCAGCATCAGCCACGGCCAGGCGGCCTTGATCACCGAGGTCAGCGGCATGCCGGTGACCGCCGAGGTGACGAACAGGTTGAGCCCCACCGGTGGTGTGATCAGTCCGATCTCCATGTTCACCACCATGATGATGCCCAGGTGGATCGGGTCGATGCCCAGTTGCACGGCAATCGGGAAGAGGATCGGCGCGAGGATCAGGATGATCGCCGACGGCTCCATAAAGGCACCGGCAATCAGCAGCACGATATTCACCACCAGCAGGAACTGCCAGGGTTGCAGGCCCATCTCGACCACAATGGCGGTGATGGTCTGGGGGATCTGCTCGGTGGTCAGCACGTGGGCGAAGAGCATGGCGTTGGCAATGATGAACATCAGCATGATGGTCAGCTTGCCGGACTCCAGCAGCACCTTGGGGCACTCGCGCACCGTCATGTCCTTGTACACGAACAGGGCGACGAAACCGGCGTAGACCGCCGCTACCGCAGCCGCTTCGGTCGGAGTGAACATGCCCGAGTAGATGCCGCCGAGGATGATCACCATCAGCAGCAGGCCCCAGATCGCCTTGCGCGCGGTGCTCAGCAGCTGACGCAGGCTGGCCCGTGGCATGGACGGCAGGTTCATCTTCCGCGCGACGATATAGATCGCCACCATCAAGGCCACGCCCAGCAGCAGGCCCGGCACCACGCCGGCCATAAACAGCTTGCCGACCGACTGCTCGGTCGCCGCGGCGTACACCACCATGACGATCGACGGCGGGATCAGAATACCCAGGGTACCGGCGTTACAGACGATGCCGGCACCGAAGGCCTGCGGATAACCGGAGCGCACCATGCCGGCGATGGCAATCGAGCCCACCGCAGCCACTGTGGCAGGGGATGAGCCAGACAGCGCAGCAAACAGCATGCAGGCCATTACCGCGGAAATGGCCAGGCCGCCACGGATATGGCCGACGCAGGCGTTGGCGAAATCGATCAGGCGCTGGGCCACGCCGCCGGTGGTCATAAAGGCCCCGGACAGGAGGAAGAACGGGATCGCCAGCAGGGTGTAGTGCTCGCTGGTTTCGAACAGTTTGATCGCCAGCGACCGCACCGAGTCCGGGCTGAACAGCATGATGGTCACCGAGCCGGCCAGGCCGAGGGAAACGGCAATCGGCACGCCGATAAACATCAGCAGGAATAGCAGGAAGAAGAGGAACAGGATGGTCATGGCTTGTGCTCCTCGTGTTCGGTCAGTTTCATCGCTTCGGCCGCTTCATCGGCCAGGCCGAGCCCGGTCTGTTGATTGCGCAGGATGCGGATAAAGACTTCCAGAAAACGGATAAAGACCATGGCGTAGCCGAACGGCACGATCAGGGTGATATGCCATTGCATGATGCCGTAGTGGCCGAGGTCTTCGGCCCCGATGCCGGCGGTGAACAGGGTGTGCATCCAGTCGAAGCTGGCCACGCTGATCAAGCCGGCGTAGCCCAGGCAGGCCATGCAGGCAATCAGGCCGATAACCCGCTGTACCGGTTTGCGCGCCAGTTTCACCAGGGCGTCGACGCCGATATGCCCGGCGGTGCGCACACCGTAGGCCAGGCCGAAAAAGATCAACCAGGCGAAAAGCGCCTTGGTCAGGGCAATGCTCCAGGTCATTGCCTGGGCCATGCCGAGAATGCTGTCGCCAATGGCGAATAACATCTCACTGCCGCCTTCCCAGCGATCGGCCAGGTTATAGAACAGCGTGTAGAGGTTGTTGAGGATCACGTAGACGAAGGTCACCAGCGTCATGGCGGCCAGCAGGAAAGCGATAAAGCCTTCCTCGAAGTGGTCCCAGACGCGCCGCAAGGCGTTCATCGATAGAGTCTCCAGTGGTTAAGAGCGGCGTACCCGGGCAGACCGCAAGGTCTGCCTGGGTATTCAGCCAGTGGCGCAGCAGCAAGGCTGCGCTGTGGTTGGGCTCAGGCCGTAGCCTGCTCCGCCTTACTGGTTGGCAGCGTCGGCAGCCTTGATCAGGTCGGCACCGATTTCGGCTTCGAACTTGCTCCAGACCGGTTTCATGGCATCGCGCCATGCATTGCGCTGCTCAGGGGTCAGGGTGATGATTTCGCTGGTCTTGGCTTCGAGGATGCGCTGCTTGTCGCCTTCGTTGAGGGCGTCAGCCTGCTTGTTCACTTCGGCGGTCACTTCCACGACGATCTTGTCCAGCTCGCTGCGTACATCGGCAGGCAGGCTGTTCCAGAACTTGGTGTTGGTGATCAGCATGTAGTCCAGAACACCGTGGTTGGATTCGGTGATGAACTTCTGCACTTCATGCATTTTCTGGCTGTAGATGTTCGAGTAGGGGTTCTCGGCACCGTTTACAACGCCAGTCTGCAGGCCCTGGTAAACCTCGGCGAAGCTCATTTTGCGCGGGTTGGCCTTGACGGCCTTGAACTGCTCTTCCAGTACGGCGGAAGCCTGTACGCGGAACTTCAGGCCGCGGGCGTCTTTCGGCTCGCGCAGGGCCTTGTTGGCCGACAGCTGCTTGAGGCCGTTGTGCCAGTAGGCCAGGCCGGTGATGTTCTTGTCTTCCATGGATTTCAGCAGGGACTGACCTTCAGGGCTCTGCTGGAAGCGGTCGACGGCGGCCATGTCCTGGAACAGGAACGGCAGGTCGAATACCTGGATCTGCTTGGTGTACTGCTCGAACTTGGCCAGGGACGGGGCGATCAGCTGCACGTCACCGAGCAACAGCGCTTCCATTTCCTTGCCGTCGCCGAACAGCGAGGAGTTGGAGTAGACCTCGACCTTGACCTTGTCGCCCAGACGCTCTTCGGCGAGCTTCTTGAACAGCACTGCGCCTTGGCCTTTAGGGGTGTGGTCGGCGACAACGTGGGAGAACTTGATCACGATCGGGTCGGCGGCCTGGGCCATGCCGGCGATGCTCAGCGACAGGGCGCAAGCCAGCGCCTTGGCAGTCAGTTTGAACATGGAATGCTTCCTCTTGTTTTGCTTATTTTGTTTTGCTTGGCGCGTGATGCGCCGCAACGCTGTAGAACGAGCGAACAAGAACAAGTCTAGGCGGCCTGCCGAAAAATGACGGGCCTTGGCAGCGATTGCCTGAACTTGTATTTGTTGGATCGCCTGCAAGAGGGTAGAGCAACCGCCATGCCAGCCTGTGCCGGCCTGGCGAAATTGCTTGTGCAGATGTGCGCTGCGCGGCTCTGGGGCGGGCCTTGGCCATATTGGCCTGGATGGCGGCGGCACTGGCTGGGGCGTGCGGCCGCCCACCGGCGGCGCGATACTCGGGGTTTCTGGCGGAAAGCCGCCAGCTAGCGGCTGTGCTCTGGCGAGCTTCCGCCAGTTTCGGCGAAGCTCAGGCCGTGCTTGCGCAGTTTGTCGTGCAGGGTCTTGCGCGGCACGCCGAGGGCCTCGGCCAGGCTGCGCAGGGAGCCGTGCGAGCGATTCAGTTCGGCGCAGATCAGGCTGCGTTCGAAGGCTTCCACCTGGGCGCTGAGGTTGCCGGCAAGCTCCTCCGCCGTGGCAGACGACTCGCCCTGGGCCTGCAGTTCGACATCCAGGTCCAGATCCAGGCCCAGGGCAAAGCGTTCGGCGGCGTTCTGCAGTTCGCGCACATTGCCCGGCCAGGGGTGGCGCAGCAGGGCGGCGCTTTGCGTGGCCTGCAGGTTGCGCTCGGGCAGGCCGTGACGGCTGCTGGCGGCGGTGGCGAAGTGCTGGAACAGCAGCAGGGCATCTTCGCCGCGCTCGCGCAGTGGCGGGATGCGCAGCGGCGCGACGTTCAGGCGGTAATACAGGTCGGCGCGAAAACGCCCCTGGTCGGCGGCCTGGCGCAGGTCTTCCTTGGTGGCGGCGATCACACGGATATCCAGCGGGATCAGCTGGTTGCCGCCGAGGCGCTCGACCACTCGCTCCTGCAACAGACGCAGCAGCTTGACCTGCACCTCCAGGCTCATGCTTTCGATTTCATCGAGAAACAGGGTGCCGCCGTTGGCGAATTCAAACTTGCCGATGCGGCGCTTCTGCGCGCCGGTAAAGGCTCCGGGTTCGTGGCCGAACAGCTCGCTTTCCACCACCGACTCGGCCAGGGCCCCGGCGTTAATGGCGACGAAGGGGCCGTCGCGGCGGCTCGACAGATCGTGCAGGGCGCGCGCCACCACCTCCTTGCCGGCCCCGGTCTCGCCGAGGATCAGCACGTCGCTGTTGATCCCAGCCAGGGCCCCGATCTGCTCGCGCAGACGGAGCATGGCCGGCGACTGGCCGACCAGGCGCGCGGACAGGGTGTTGCGGTCGGTCAGGGCCAGACGCAGGCTGCGGTTATCCAGCACCAGGCGGCGCAGGGCCAGGGCGCGGCGCACGCTGTCGAGCAGGTCGTCGCTGGCAAAGGGCTTCTCGAGAAAATCATAGGCCCCGGCGCGCATGGCCTGCACCGCCAGGGGCACATCGCCGTGGCCGGTGATCAGCAGCACCGGCAGCTCCGGGTCCTGCTGCTGCAATTGCTCCAGCAGTTGCAGGCCGTCAATGCCGGGCATGCGGATATCGCTGACCACCACCCCCGGCCAGTCGCGTTCGATGACCCCGGCGACGCCACGGGCATCGCCCAGGCTGGTGACCTGCAGGCCGGCCAGGTCGAGGGTCTGGCTCAGGGCCTGGCGCAGGTGCGGGTCGTCGTCAATCAGCAGCACCTGGGTGCGTGGGTCTAGGCGGGTCATAGCGCAAGGTCCTCGGGCGACTGGGTGTTGACACCCTGGGCGGCGGCGCGCAGACGCAAGGTCAGCACGGCCCCACCCTCGGCATGGTTGGCGAACAGCAGTTCGCCGCCGAGGGCGCGCATCAGGGTATCGCAAATGGCCAGACCAAGGCCCAGGCCCTGGGCGCTGGTCTTGGTGGTAAAGAAGGGTTCGCGGGCGCGTTGCAGGGCCTCGGCGGAGAAGCCCGGGCCGTTGTCGCGCAGGTGCAAATCGATGCCCTCGGCATGGCGCTCGGCGCTCAGCCAGATGCGCCGCGGGTGGGGCACTTCGCTCAAGGCATCGAGGGCATTGGCCAGCAGGTTGCCGAGCACCTGGCGCAGGCGGGTTTCCCCAGCCTGGACCCACAGGGTGGCGTCCGGCAGGTCGCGGATCAGCTCCACCTCCATGCTCCGCCGACGCTTGGCCAGCAGCGCCAGGGCATCGTCGATGGCCGGCTGCAGGGCCACGCTCTCCGGGGCGTGACGGTCGCGCCGGGCGAAGGCGCGCAGGTGGGCGATGATCGAGGCCATGCGCTCGGTCAGCTGGCTGATCAGCTTGAGGTTGGCGCGCACGTCCTCGTTGCGCTGGTGGTCGAGCAGCACGCCGGCGTTGTCGGCATAGCTGCGAATCGCCGCCAGGGGCTGGTTGAGCTCATGGCTGATGCTCGCGCTCATGGTGCCCAGGGCCGACAGTTTGCTGGCCTGGACCAGTTCGTCCTGGGCCTGGACCAGCTCCTGCTGGGCCTGCTCACGCTCCAGCACCTCCTGCTTGAGGCGACTGTTGAGCAACTCCAGGTCGTGGGTGCGCTCCAGCACCCGTTGCTCCAGCTGCTGGCGGGCGCGGGCATCCAGGGCGATGCGTTCGAGGTAGTGACGGCGGCGCTGCATCAGCAGGCCGAGCAGCAACAGCAGCAGCAACAGCAGGCCGCCACCGGCGACCAGGGCGGTGCGCACCGGGCGGTCGAGCAGGCTGCGCGGTGCCAGGATGCTCACCGTCCAGCCGGTTTCCGTCAGCTCGCGGTCCTGGCGGATCCAGCTCTGGGCATCGAGCTGCAGGGGCGGTGGCGACTGGGTCGGGTAGGGGATGTTGGCAGCGATGGCGGCGCGCTCGGCGGCGTCCAGCGGGCGGCTGGCGGTAAAGCGCCACTGGCTGTTGGAGGTGAGGATCACCACGCCATTGGCATCGGTCACCAGCAGCTGTTCCGGGGTGTTGCCCCACAGGGTTTCGGTGTGGTCGAGGTCGACCTTGACCACCAGCGCGCCAAGGTTCTGCGTGCCTTCGCGCACGGCGGCGGCGAAGTAGTAACCGCGCTTGCCCGAGGTGGTGCCGAGGCCGAAGAAGCGCCCCGGCCGGCCGGCGATGGCCTCGCGGAAATAGGGGCGGAAGGCGAAGTTGCGGTCGACGAAGGAGTCGGCCTGGTCCCAGTTGGAGGCCGCCAGGGTCTTGCCGTCGGGGTCCATCAGGTAGATCACATCGGCCCCGGTCTGCGCGCGCACCTGGTCGAGCAGGCGGTTGGCCTTGTCCCGGGCGCTGCTCGCCGTGGGTTGCTGCAGGGCCAGGCGCAGGTCCGGCAGGTCGCCAAGAATCGCCGGCAGCACTTCGTAGCGGCGTAGGGTGCCGAGCAGGTTGGCCACATAGAGGTCGAGGGTCTGGCGGTTCTGCTCGATCAGCACGCCGCTGTAATAGCGCTCGGCCAGTTGCTGCAGGGGCCACAGCAGCGGGGCCAGCAACAGCGTCAGCAGAATCAGGCTGCGCCAACGCGGGCGATGAGGGTGAGGCAGCGACATGGACATGGTGATACTCGGGTTCAGGACGTTCTAGCGTGGCTCTTATGCAATAAGCGGGCAAGCATGCTGTAAGGAGCAGTGCTGCAGATTATCCCAGTGCTGCGGCTACCGCTTGACGCCTGTGGTTACGGTGCGCTGCTGCCTTGTGAATTACAGGAATCTGTCGTCTACAAGCGTTACGCCTATTTCGACGGGTAGGTAAGCCTGGCGAGCTTGCTGGATAGGCTCGCTGAGTCTCGAAGAGCAGCTAATGAATGTGCAGGCTTTTATGCAGATAGCTGATGCAGTAAGCCCCTGTCGCAATCTACTACAGCCTTATAACGACCTAACCACACCTGCGCCCTGCAAGCACTCGATAAAGCCCGCCACGGCAGTCGAGTGTTTGACCTTGCTGTACAGGGCACCGATCTCGCGATGGATCGGATCGGGGCCGAGGGGGATTGCCCGAACGCTTGGCGGCAGCGGCAGGATCGTCTCCGTCAAGGGCACCACGGCGACCCCGAGGCCGCTTTCAACCATCGACAGCATTGCCTGGATATCGTCGACCTCTATCCACTCCTGAAGCGCGAGTGAACTATCGCGCAGAAAACGTTCTACCTGCCGCCCGCCGAAAGAAGAGCGGTTGTAACGAATGAAGGGTTGTTCGAGGAGCACGGCTCGCCAATCGTCACCCACGACACCCTGGGCAGTCAGCAGGACATAGTTCTCGCATGCCAGCGGCACCCACTCCAGCTCCCGGGGTGGTTCGAAGGCGGGGCGGATAAGGATGGCCAGATCGAGCTCGCCCGCTTCGACCCGATCCATCAGGTGCAGCGAGACGCCCGGTGACAGGTTCACTCGACAGTTTGCAAAGCGCTGACGGAATGGCACCAGTGCCCGCGTCAGGATGGTCGCCTGAACCGAGGAGATTGCTCCGATCTCCAGTGGTTTGGTCCACTCCTCGTCCCTTGTCGGCTCCCCAAGCGCATCGAACCCGGCAACCAGCGCCTCGGCGCGGGCGAGTGTGCGCAGGCCGGCGGCGTTCAGCGTAGCCGAGCGCCCCGTACGGTCGAACAGCGTGAAGCCGAGCGCTTCCTCAAGCCTATGCATATGGCCGCTGACAGCAGCCTGGGTCAGCCCGACCCGATCACCTGCGGCTCTGAATGTGCCGTGGCGTGCTATAGCGATCAGGGTACGAAGTTCCGTGATCATGATGATTGATAATTTTTTGTTTTGCTCATGATCAGAACATATCGTTTTTCATGAATCTTGTCGCCGGATACGCTGATCCCATTCACCAACGAGGGATACCTAAATGACTGCGCTATGCCCCTTCCACCTGGCGTTTCCGGTTGATGACCTGGCAGCCGCCCGCGACTTTTACGGCAATCTGCTTGGTTGCACCGAGGGTCGCAGTTCACCTGAATGGATCGACTTCAATTTTTATGGTCACCAGATCGTGGCCCACCTCGCGCCCGGTGAAGCCAGCGCCGTACCGGCCAACGCGGTAGACGGACATGGTGTGCCGGTCCGCCACTTCGGCGTGGTCCTGCCGATGCAGGATTGGCAAGCAGCAGCCGAGCGGCTTACCGCGGCGGGTGTCGACTTCATCATCGAACCCTATATCCGTTTCAAGGGCGAGCCGGGTGAGCAGGCCACGATGTTCTTCAAGGACCCAAGCGGTAACGCGGTCGAAATGAAGGCGTTTGCCGACATCAACAATCTGTTTGCCAAGTAGAGGCGAAAGGAGCGAACTCATGCAAACGCTCAAGGTTGCAATCGCCGGCTTCGGCGGCGTCGGACGTGCCACAGCCGACCTGCTCCTGTCCCGGCGCGAGCGCTATCGCCAGGTTTACGGCGTGGACGTTCGCCTGGTCGCGGTGTGCGGATCACGTGCGGGTATGGCTGACGCGAACGGCCTGCAAGCGAACCAGTTGGATGCACTGCAGGCGGGTCTGTCAGGACCGGATTTCGTGATGGCGAGCGGCGCAGACGTTCTTATCGAGGCAGGGCCGAGCGATTTTCGCAGCGGCGAGCCGGGTCTTGCCTACCTTCGTACGGCGTTGTCGGCCGGCCAGGACTGCATCGTTATATCGAAGGGCGCCCTGATCCACAGCGGGCGACAATTGCGCGAACTCGCGCAAGCCTCGGGGGCGATGCTCAAACTCAGTGGTGCGGCCGCCGCCGCCCTGCCGACACTCGACCTGCTCGACCATAGCCTGGCCGGCTGCAAGGTGCTCGCCATCGAGGGCATCCTCAACGCCACCACCAACTACCTGCTCGACGCCATGAGCACACAGGGCCTCGGCTTCGATGCGGCGTTGCGTGAAGCGCAGGCGGGAGGCTTCGCCGAAGCTGACCCGCGCAACGACACGCAAGGCTGGGATACCGCCTGCAAGCTCCTGCTGCTCGCCAACTTCGGTCTTGGTGCTGACCTGACGATGGACGACCTGGTGGTCGACGGCATTCAGTCGGTCACGGCAGAGCGCATCGAGGCGTGGAGAGAGAAGGGGCTCGTTCCCAAGCTGGTCGGCAGCCTCACCCACGCAGACGGTGCGATTCGCGCCAGCGTCGGCATCAAGACCTATCCGCTGTCCGACCCGTTCGCCCACGTCAGCGGAAAGAGCAAGGCGATCCGTATCAGCAGCGACGCAATGGGCGAGACGCTGGCAATCGGCTGCGGCGTTGAGCCGATCGCCACCGCAGCGGCCGCGCTGAAGGACCTCGAACACATTCTCATGGCCAGGGCCGCGCGGTCCTCCTCTGTTGCGGAACACTCATCATGACCCTGCGTACCTTGCAAGCCATCCGCCATGTCGGCTTCGAAGATCTTGGCAGCTTCGAGGCACCCCTGCGCAAAGCCGGTTACGCCATCGAATACGTCGAAGCGGCGGAGCGCGATCTCGGGCGGCTCGACCCGCTTGATGCAGACCTTCTGGTGGTCCTTGGCGGCCCGATTGGCGTCTACGACCACGCCAGCTATCCGCTCCTCACCGACGAGCTGGAGCTATTGCGCGCACGCCTGGCGGCTGACCGACCGACGCTCGGTATCTGCCTTGGCGCGCAGTTGATGGCCGCCGCTCTGGGTGCGCGCGTCTATCCTGGGCCGGCCAAGGAGATCGGCTGGTCAGCCCTCGCCCTGGCACCCGCCCTCGAACATCAGCCCCTCGCTGCGTTGCGCGACGTGCCCGTTCTGCACTGGCATGGCGACACCTTCGATCTACCGGAAGGCTGCAGCCTGCTTGCCTCCACCCCACTGTGCCGCAATCAGGCCTTCTCCCGCGGGGCAAACGTACTCGGCCTGCAGTTTCATCCCGAAGTCCATGGCGCACGATTCGAGCACTGGTTACTGGGGCATGCGAGTGAGCTGGCCACCTCAGGCATCGACCCCGTCACCCTGCGTCGCGATGCAAAGCGCTATGCAAACGACCTCGAGAAAGCCGGGGCCATCTTGCTGGAGCAATGGCTGGCGGGCATAGATCAATAGACGGCAGGAAGCCGCGGCGAGCCATTGAGCTGCAGCAAAATCCATTGACCGCATAAATGTTCCAGAACCGTAAGCCTGTCCAATTCGCAGACAGCCGCTCTGGGGATAGTAGCTATGCCTTTCAGCAGGATTGAGGGACTGAGGGCCTACTAAAAGTTGGCCTCTCTACGGCATCGCCATGGCTGCAGCCCTGTGTTTACGCCATGGCGATCATCAGCATTCACGCGCGAACACACATCAGGTGACTGAAATGACCAATCCAAAACTCGAAGTGCTGACACCCAGCAATTGCCAGGTGATCTTTATCGATCAGCAGCCGCAAATGGCATTTGGGGTACAAAGCATTGATCGGCAGACGTTGAAGAACAACACGGTCGGCCTGGCCAAGGCTGCGAAGATTTTCTCTATTCCAACCATCATCACCACGGTCGAAACAGAAAGCTTTTCGGGCCATACCTACCCGGAATTACTCGCCGTGTTCCCTGAAGCACCGCTTCTTGAGCGTACCTCGATGAACTCCTGGGACGACCAGAAAGTACGCGATGCGCTGAAAAAAAATGGCCGTAACAAGGTTATCGTCTCGGGCTTGTGGACCGAGGTCTGCAATACGACTTTCGCCCTGTCCGCGATGCATGATGCCGGCTATGAAATCTATATGGTGGCCGACGCCTCGGGTGGTACCAGCCAAGCTGCGCATGATTACTCCATGCAACGCATGATTCAGGCTGGAGTTGTCCCCGTTACCTGGCAGCAAGTGCTGCTGGAGTGGCAGCGTGACTGGAAGAACCGCGATACCTACGACGCCGTTATGGCATTGGTCAAAGAGCACTCTGGCGCATATGGAATGGGCGTCGACTACGCCTACACCATGGTGCACAAGGCTCCTGAGCGGGTAACACACGGGCCGACGCTGGCACCTGTTGCGGCGAAGATCTGACCTCTGTCGGGTCGGCCCGCCAGGTCGACCCGACTGCAACTCAATGGGCTCCGGTAGCGGGTACACCATGGGTATACGCCGTTTTTTGCTCTCCGGGGTGCTACCCATGCATCCTCGCGACCCTGAAGAACCTCACCGCGCAGCCACGCCGCTGGAGTTGCTCTTCGATCTGGTGTTCGTCATCGCTATCGCCTCCGCAGCCGCTGGTTTGCACCATGCAATAACGGCCGGACACATTACCCAAGGCATTGTCACCTTCATCGCGGCTTTTTTTGCCATCTGGTGGGGTTGGATGAACTTCACCTGGTTCGCATCGGCCTACGACAATGACGATGCACTTTACCGAGCACTGACGCTCATCATCATGGCAGGAGCCTTGACCGTTGCGGTCGGTGTAGAGCGCCTTTTCGATTCGCGGGATCTAGACCTGATTGTCGTCGGATTCGTGATCATGCGAGTGCCGCTGGCTGCGCTCTGGTTAAGGGCGCGCCGACACGACAGCGCGAGGAAAACCACCACCCAACTCTACGCCACGGGCTTGCTGCTGGTACAAGGTTACTGGCTGGCATTCGTGCTGATGCCGCAGGGCGAGTCTGGATTGTTCTTCCTGGGTTTTGCCGTAGGCGCGCTGCTCGAACTCTGCGTTCCCGTCATCGCTGAAAGCAGGGGCGAAACACCCTGGAACAAGCACCACATCGTAGAACGCTATGGGCTGTTCAATATCATCGTCATGGGTGAAACCATACTGGCCGGCTCCCTGGCATTGTCAGCAGCCGACCCCGGCCGCATCAGCTCACCACTGCTGCGCATTGCTCTGTTCTCGCTGCTGATTATTTTTGCGCTGTGGTGGCTGTATTTTTCCAAGCAGGAGCAAATCAAGGACAGGGCTTTACCTCACGCCTTGTATTGGGGGTATGGGCACGCGTTGATTTATATGGCTGGGGCCGCACTAGGCTGCGGTTTTGCAGTGCTCGTTGACCGCGAGACGGGCGCTAGCTCGATAAGCAGCACGCTGGCGCTCTACGCTATATGTGTGCCGATCAGCATGTATGTATTTGGCATCTGGCTCATCCGTGACCTGTTCCTGCTCCGCGGGTTGTCCAGATTCATACTGCCCGGCTTTGCCCTCCTTATCCTTCTGGCACCGCTATTTCTCTCTTTGGAGATAGTCGCCGTACTTACCATCCTCAGCGTGCTGTTGCGCAACCGTTATGCCTCTGAAGCCTACTGCCATTAGCTCCCGCTATGCGCTTAGTCATATCCCTAGCGCATACAGCAGCAGTGCCGTCCCAAAACCGCACATTCGTACAATCCTCTTCCCAAGTCCTACGCGAACATCAACCCCATCAATATGAAGTTATATGCCGTGAGACCAACCCCGTACCACGGCGGATAAACGCGTTCGGGTCTACCCGCCGTAACACTCGGATTCCTGCCGTACGCGCATCCATGCTCCAGGCAGGCACTGCGCAAAGACCATCTGCAATAAACCTTGGGGATCTAAGCCCCTTAACACCAGGTGCCACCAGATGCTCATCCATTACAGGAGTCCATATGGACGTAGATACGGTCAATGAGGCGGCCACCCTGGTTGTCCGGCACAGGGTAAAGGCCGGACATGAGCCGCAATACGAAGCGTGGCTGCGGCGCATCATCGATACGGCAAGCCGTTATGCCGGGCATATGGGCATTGATGTATTCCGCAGCCACAGCGATGGACTGCCTCTGTTCACCTGCGTCTTGCACTTTTCCTGCAAGCCGCACTTGCAGGGCTGGCTGGATTCGAGTGATCGCCAGAAGTTGATCGCCGAGGTCAAGCCTTTGCTCGCCGACGGCGATCAGATCGAAGTGTCGAGCGCCCGCGAGTTCTGGTTCGTGCCGGCCTCGGAGCATCAGCCGCCGCCACGCTGGAAGCAGGCCTGTGTGACCTTCCTGGTCATTATGCCGCTCAGTTTGATAGTGCCCCAACTGTGGCAGCTCATCTTTAAACACATTACCTGGCTAGGCAGTTATCCCGTCGGCGATGTGGTTATCACGCTGAGTATCGTGCTGCTGGTGGTCTATTTCTTTATGCCGATGATGACCCGCTGGTTAGCTGGCTGGCTCAACCCATCACGTCGTGAGGAATGATCATGAGTGAAGATCTTTCAGACAAAAGCCGCCGCCAGTTTCTCGCTACCAGCTCAGTTCTCGGCGCAGCCGGAGCACTCTGGTCTGCCCTGCCTTTTGCCGGCTCCGCCGGCAGCTCTTTCGCCAACCCTCCGGGAGGTTCCATGAAAGCCGATCTGATCCTTTATAACGGCCGTCTGCACACCGTGGATCGTGAAAAGCCGCAAGCAACAGCTGTGGCCATCAAGGACGGAAAATTCATTGCCGTGGGCAGCGACGCAGAGGCCATGGCGGTCCGCGGTGATGCGACCCAGGTTGTCGACTTGCAAAAGCGCAGGGTGATCCCGGGTCTCAATGACTCGCACCTGCACCTGATTCGTGGTGGCCTGAACTACAACCTGGAACTGCGCTGGGAAGGTGTTCCATCTCTCGCTGATGCGTTGCGGATGCTCAAGGATCAGGCTGATCGCACGCCTGCTCCGCAATGGGTGCGGGTCGTGGGGGGCTGGAACGAATTCCAGTTTGCCGAGCGTCGCCTGCCGACCCTGGACGAACTGAACAAGGCCGCACCCGATACGCCGGTCTTCGTGCTGCACCTTTATGACCGCGCCCTCCTGAACCGGGCGGCACTGCGGGTTGTCGGCTATACCCGCGACACGCCGAACCCACCGGGCGGCGAGATTGTCCGCGACAGCAATGGTGAACCCACCGGCATGCTGGTGGCCAAACCCAACGCGATGATTCTCTACTCGACCCTGGCCAAGGGGCCAACGCTGCCGCTGGAATACCAGGTCAACTCGACACGCCAGTTTATGCGCGAACTCAACCGCCTGGGCGTGACCAGTGCCATCGATGCTGGCGGTGGTTTCCAGAACTACCCGGACGACTACGAGGTGGTTCGCGAGCTGGCCAAGCACAACCAGTTGAGCGTACGCATCGCCTACAACCTGTTCACCCAGAAACCCAAGGAAGAGCTGACCGACTTCA
>CAZOEC010000055.1:7225-29837 GCA_964578635.1 uncultured Pseudomonas sp. | reverse complement strand
CGCCGGTTTCGCCCTGCGGTCCGGTGGGGCCGACCTCGCCTTGCGGGCCCTGAGCTCCAGTTGCCCCGGTTTCACCCTGTGAGCCGGTGTCGCCCTTGGTTCCCGGGCATTTGCCGCCGATGCCACGCTCGCAGTCCCATACCCGCTGCTCAAGGGCCCCGAGACCGCCTTTTAGGTTAGCTATGCTGTGCTCGGGGTCATGATCCGCCAGCACCGGTGCGCTTATCCCGAGTAGCGCCGTCGATAGCAGGGCTGTAGGTGCGAGAATTGCCAGGCTGCGCCAGCGCGCGGCTGCAATAGCCACGGCTGTTGCGGACAAGTGCGGTCCTTGTACTGGATGTTGTGCATTACCTGAGACGTTGCGGTTCATGATCAATGCCCTGCTGTGAGAGTAAGAGCACCCCGCCTTCAGCCGTGAGCAATCAATCTGTCGATGATTTCTCCGGGTGGGCCTGCCTATAGTGCGCAGGATCAAGTCCAGGTGAGTTTTCACCTTGCGCGCTACCCTCTGGTTTCAGGTGCTACGGCTGAGGTTAAGGCCGATCTTTTGCGCGTCATTGACCTAGGGCGCGCCATGCTTTTGATATCACCGTGATATTGATTTAGTTCTGAGTCGGGGCCTTGTAAAGCTGCTTCAGGGCTGAAACATGTAAATATGACGCTGAGCCGATAAGTGGTTGTTTTGTGGTTGTTTTGTGGTGGTTTATTGGCGGCGACTGTCTGGCGAGGTGTTGGCTTTCATGCGGAAAACCTGGAAAGGATGGCTGGGTGAGCGTTTGCGTACGGGCGCAGTGATGGGCGGCAGGCACTCGCGGTCGAGGGCGTGGCGTGGCGGGTGGTTAGTGCTGTTGCCAGTGCTGCTGTGGAGCGCCGACCGTCTGTTCCCCTTGCCCCTGCCCGAGGACGATCTGGCCCGGGTGGTGCTGGCCGAGGACGGTACGCCCTTGTGGCGCTTTGCCGACCATGACGGCGTATGGCGCTACCCGGTCAGTCCGGCCGAGGTGTCGCCCTATTACCTGGAGGCGCTGCTGACCTACGAGGACCGCTGGTTCTATCGCCATCCCGGGGTCAACCCGCTGGCCCTGGGTCGTGCGGCCTGGCAGAACCTGCGCGGCGGCCGGGTGCTGTCCGGCGGCAGCACCCTGTCGATGCAGGTGGCGCGGCTGCTCGATCCCCATGCGCGCAGCTACGCCGGCAAGCTCAAGCAGCTGTGGCGCACCGCGCAGCTGGAGTGGCATCTGTCCAAGGATGAAATCCTCACCCTGTACCTCAACCGCGCGCCTTTCGGCGGCACCCTGCAGGGCGTGGCGGCGGCCAGCTGGGCCTATCTGGGCAAGTCGCCGCGCCAGCTGACCCGCGCCGAAGCGGCCTTGCTCGCGGTGCTGCCGCAAGCCCCCAGCCGCTTGCGTCCAGACCGTCACCCGGAGCGTGCCCAGGCGGCGCGGGATAAGGTGCTGAAGCGGTTGTCCGGTTTCGCGGTGTGGCCGCAAGGGGCGATCGAGGATGCGCTGGAGGAGCCGGTGCTCCTCGCGCCGCGTCAGGAACCCCGGTTGGCCCCCTTGCTGGCGCGCCGATTGAATACGGCCGGTAGCCCGCCGTTGATCCGCACCACCCTGGACGCCGCCCTGCAGCGCCGCCTGGAAGACCTGCTGCTGGGCTGGCGGGCGCGACTGCCGGAGCGCACCTCGGCGGCGATTCTGGTGGTCGAGCAGCCGAGCATGGCGGTGCGCGCCTACCTGGGCTCGGTGGATCTCGGCGATGCCAGGCGTTTCGGCCATGTCGACATGATCAACGCGGTGCGCTCGCCGGGTTCGACCCTCAAACCCTTTCTCTACGGCATGGCCCTGGACGAAGGGCTGATCCATTCCGAATCGCTGCTGCAGGATGTGCCGCGACGGTACGGCGATTATCGGCCGGGCAACTTCGCCGCCGGTTTCAGTGGCGCGGTGTCGGCCAGCGAGGCCCTGGCCCGCTCGCTCAACCTGCCCGCCGTGCAGCTGCTGGAAGCCTACGGGCCGAAGCGTTTTGCCGGCGAGCTGCGCAGCGCCGGCGTGCCGTTGTTGTTGCCAGCGCTGGCCGAACCCAATCTGGCGCTGATTCTCGGCGGTGCCGGCAGCCGTCTGGAGGAACTGGTCAGCGGTTACAGCGCCTTCGCCCGTGGTGGCAAGGCGGCGCGTCTGCGCTTTCAGCCCGAGGACGAACTGCTGGAGCGCCGCCTGTTGTCGCCGGGGGCGGCCTGGATAGTGCGGCGCATCCTCAGCGGCCAGGCGCGCCCGGACCGCGACCCGCGGGCGCAACTGGTGCAGCGCCCGACCCTCGCCTGGAAGACCGGCACCAGTTACGGTTTTCGCGATGCCTGGGCGATTGGCGTGGCCCCGCGCCATGTGATCGGCGTGTGGATCGGCCGCCCGGATGGCACCCCGGTGCCCGGCCAGTTCGGCCTGGCCTCGGCCGCGCCCCTGCTGTTGCAGGTGCACGATCTGCTGGCCAACCGCGACAGCCAGCGTGGCATTGCCCCGGCGCAGGAGGCGCAGCCCGCCGCGGTGGGGGTGGCGGCCATCTGCTGGCCGCTGGGCCAGGCCCTGCCGCGCAGCGATCCCAATTGCCGGCGTCAACGCTTCGCCTGGACCCTGGCCGGCACTGTGCCGCCGACCCTGCAGGCGCAGGATCAGCCCCTGGGACTGGGTCTGCAGGAGCATCTCTGGCTTAACTCAGAGGGCTTGCGCGTCGATGCCGCCTGTCCGGGTGCCACGCGCCACAGCCTGGCCCTGTGGCCCGCGCCTCTGGAGCCCTGGCTGCCTCGGCGCGAGCGGCGCAGTGCGCGGCTGCCGGTCGTCGACCCGGCCTGCCCGCCGCAGACTGCGTCGGCGGTCGCGCCGCTTTCCATAGTCGGGGTGCGCGAAGGCGATCGTCTGCGCCGCCCGGCCGGCAGCACCGAGCCCCTGCGTTTGCGCCTCACGGCCCTGGGCGGCAGTGGCCGACACTGGTGGTTTGTCGATGGTCGGCCGGTGGCCCAGAGCCTGGCCGGCGCTGCCATCAACCAGCGCTTCAGTCGCCCCGGCGATTATCAGTTGAGCGTGCTGGATGAAAGCGGACAGACCGCGCGGCTGCTGTTTCGCCTGCTGGATTGAACGCGCGCCGCGGCCCTGAGCCATGCCGTCCGGGCGGGCTGGCCTGTTCGACTACACTGAGGCCAATCGAATCGTCCTGTATCCGTGGCCGCTGGTCCGCCGCAGCGCGCCGCCGGCTATCTGTCCGGTGCAGTCCTGCGGCACTGTTGTTGGCTGGACTGCGCAGGCGCGGGTGCAGTGCGTAGCGGGGCCGAGATATAACGGCGGAGTGGTCATTATGGTTTTCTGGGCCTTGCGCCTGTTGTGCCTCTGGTTGCTGGGCTGTCCCCTGGCCATGGCGGCCGAGTTGCGGCTGTACACCGAGGAAAACCCACCGCTCAACTTCAGCCGCGACGGCCAGGCCGATGGTCTGGCCAGTGCGGTGGTGCGCGAGCTGTTGCGGCGTACCGGCGACAGCGCGAGCATTCGCGTGGTGCCCTGGGCGCGGGGTTACAAGCTGGTCCAGGTCGAGGCCAATGTCGGCCTGTTCGTCGCCGTGCGCACCCCCGAGCGCGAGCCGTTGTTTCACTGGGTCGGCCCGCTGATCTCAACCACCAGCAGCTTCTATGTCCGCCGTGGCAGCGGCCTGCGCATCGCCAGCCTGGCTGATGCCAAGCGGGCTGCCGGCATCGCCGTGCCGCGGGACTGGTATTCGCACCAGTTTCTGCAAAAGGAGGGGTTCACCAACCTGGTTCTGCAGCCCAAGCCTCACGAGGTGTTGCGCATGACTCTGCATGGCCGGGTGCCTGTGATGGTCTATGAGGACCAGCTGCTGCCGAGCCTGGTGGCCGAGTTGGGGGCTTCCATGGACGACCTTCAACGCCTCTACAGCTTTATGCAGAGCAGCAGCTATATCGTCTTTTCCAAGGCCACCGATGTGCAGCTGGCGCAGCGCTGGCAGCAGGCCCTGGAGCAGATGGTCGACGACGGCAGCCTGGCCCGCATTCGGCAGCAGTGGCTGCCGCAAGCGGTTGCCGCGTCGCCATAGGACCTGGTTCGCAGCGCTGTTGGGCTAGGGTCTGTTGCCGTTTCGTTACGCGGCAACAGACCCTAGCGGATTCTCCGGCGGTGGCTAAGGCTTCGCGCGCTGCGGCCGATAGGTTGCTTGCGGGGCCGTGACTTGTGTTTTGTATACAGTTATGTGTCCAATGCGCGACGTTTCCAATAACAATTAGGGGTAACCCACCATGCAGTTCTGGCGGCGCAGTATCCAGTGGCAACTGATTCTCAGCATGGGCGCGGCCCTGCTGGCCAGCATTCTGATCGTGGTGGGCGTGTACTCGGCGGTGGTCAATCGTCTGACCGAACGCTACCTGGTCGAGGAAGCGTTGCCGGCCCGGGTTCTGGCGATCCGCAACGATCTGGAGCGGGTGCTGAGCGGTCCCATTACCGCTAATGCCGGCATTGCCGAGAACACCCTGGTGCAGGACTGGCTGGCCGCAGGCGAGGATCCCGAGCAGCGCGATGCCATGGCCCGTTATCTGGAAGGGGTGCGCGCGCAACAGAACGCCATGACCACCTCGATTGCCGTACTCGCCAGCGGCAACTACACCACCGGCGAGGGGCTGGCGCGGGTCATCAGCCGTGATCAGGCGGAGAACCAGTGGTTCTACAAGCTGGTCGACAGCAGCCGCGACCGCGTGCTGGAAATCGATATCGACAAGGGCACCCGATTGCCTACCCTGTTTATCAATCAGCGGATCAAGCAGGGCGGCAAGACCCTCGGCGTCTCCGGCCTGGGTTTCAGCCTCAAGGCCATGTCGGAAATGATCCGCGATTTCCGCTTTGGCGAGCGCGGCCAGGTTTTTCTGATCGATGCCCAGGGCGAGATCAAGGTCCATCCCCAGGCGGAACTGAGCGGCAGCGGGCGCTTGGCCGAGCTGTTTGGCAGCGCTGCGGCCCAGGCGCTGCTGGGCGGCGACGGCAAGGCCGTGCGCTTCGAGCGCGACGGCGAAACCTACTTGGCGGTGGCGCAGAAACTGAGCAGCCTGGACTGGCTGCTGGTCAGCGAGGTGCCGGAGGCCGAGATCTATGCCGAGGCGCGCCAGGCCCTGGTGATGACCAGCGTTATCGGCCTGGGTGTAGCTTTGCTGTTTCTCGGCCTGGTGGTGTTGCTGGCACGCGGTCTGGTGCGGCCGATTCGCCAGGTCACCAGCGCCCTGGTGGAAATCGGCGGCGGTGGCGGCGATCTGACCCGGCGGCTGGATGAGTCGCGGGCCGATGAACTGGGCGACCTGGCCCGTGGCTTCAACCGTTTTATTGGCGGCCAGCGCACGCTGATCGCGGCCGTGCTGGCCACCAGCGAACGCCTGCGCAGCGCCGTGGCCCAGGTCGGCCAGGTGGTGGAAAACACCGCCGGGCGTTCGGGGCAGCAGCAGGAAATGACCGATATGGTCGCCACCGCCGTGCATGAGATGGGCCTGACCGTGCAGGAAATCGCGCGCAACGCCAGCAACGCCGCCCAGGCTTCGCACAGTGCCCGCAACGAGGCGCAGCAGGCCCGCGAAGTGGTGGGGCAATCGATTGGCCATATCGAGAACATGTCGGCGGAAATTGGCGACGCCGCCACGGCGGTCGGCCAGCTGGCCACCCAGGTGGCCTCCATCGACCAGGTGCTGGCGGTGATCCGCGGGGTGTCCGAACAGACCAATCTGCTCGCGCTGAATGCCGCGATCGAGGCTGCCCGTGCCGGCGAGCAGGGCCGCGGCTTTGCCGTGGTGGCGGACGAGGTGCGCACCCTGGCCCAGCGGACCCAGGCGTCCACCGATGAGATCCAGCAGATGATCGCCCGCCTGAAACAGGGCGCGGAGACCGCCGTCAGCTCCATGCATGCCGGCCAGGCGGCCACCGGCACCGGGGTCGAGGCCAGCCAGCGCACCGGGCAGTCGCTCAGCGCCATCACCGAACAGGTGGAGCGCATCAGCGACATGAACACCCAGGTGGCGGCCGCCACCGAAGAGCAGTCGTCGGTGACCGAGGAAATCAACCGCAACGTGCAGGGCATCGCCGACCTGGCTCACGCCAATGCCGACGAGGTGCGCACCTGTCGCGAGGATTGCCAGACCCTGCGTGGCCTGGCCGATGACCTGGCCACGCAGATGGGCAGTTTCCGCCTGTAAGTCTGGCTATAGCCGAACCGGCTGCCGCCGGTCTCAGGCCAGCTCCAGGCGGTTGCGCCCTGCTGCCTTGGCCCGATAGAGGGCGTTGTCGACCCGGGTATAGAAGGCTTCGGCGGAGTCGTCGCAGAGTGGCTGGAAGGTGCCGACGCCGAGGCTGCAGGTCAGTGGCGGATGCTCCCCTTGGCTCTGCGTCTGGACCTGCAGGGGCTGCTCGGTCAGCTCGGCGCGGAAGCGCTCGGCCAGGGCCATGGCTTGCTCCAGGCTGGTGTCGGGCATCAGCACGGCAAATTCCTCGCCGCCCAGGCGCAGGAGGATATCGCTGTCGCGGCGGAACACCTGGCGCATGCGCTCGGCGAAGGCCTGCAGGTAGAGGTCGCCGGCGCGATGGCCGAACTGGTCGTTGATCATCTTGAAGAAATCGATATCCAGCAGCACCAGCGCCAGCGCGCTGTTCTGCCGGCGCGCACTGGCCAGCCAGTTGGGCAGCAGGGCGTTGAACTGATAACGGTTGTTCAGGCCGGTGAGGGCGTCGGTACGACTGAGGCGGTCCAGTTGCTCGCCCTGGTGCAGCAGGCGCAACTCGCGCTCGAGGCCGATACGGTACTCGCGGTTCCAGCGATACAGCAGCAGGGCCAGGTAGCCCAGGTAGAGCACCAGGGCCACCGACTCGCCGATATCGCCGATGCCCAGATGGATCTTGATCGCGGTGCTGGGCAGGTAGGTCAGCAGGATGGCCAGGGCGCAGCGCGCCATGCGCATCGGGTAGGTGAATGCCAGGGCGGTGCCGAATACCACCACGCACAGCATGGTCACCAGGTGCGAGGCGATGATCCCGGGGTGCAGCTGGATGCCCGCCAGCATCAGGCCCCAGGCCAGCGACTGCAGCAGCAGGAGGGTCCAGCGGCGGTCCAGCCAGCGTTGCAGTTGCGTCGGCGACAGGTTTTCGGCAGGGCGCTGGCGGCTGCGCAGGACAAAGAACCCCAGTAACAGCAGGCCGCCGCCGCTCCAGAGCCAGAGATTCTGCTCGGGATCGTGGCTGGTCAGCCAGAGCATGGCCCAGGCGAGCAGGTAGTAATAGCCGCCGAATCTGGAACGGATATGGGTATCGCTCGCCTCCCGCCACAGTCTCAGGCGGGGGCCGGTTGCCGCGGACATCGACTTCATCGGCAGCTACTCGCACGGTCACCCTGTGAGTCTAGTCGGGTGATGGCTATTTGCCTCGCGCGGCCTCAGGCCAGTTGCAGGCGGTTGCGGCCCATGCCCTTGGCCAGGTAGAGGGCGTCGTCGACGCGCTTGAAGAAGGCGGCGGCGTCGTGGTCGCGTTGCCGGTCAAAGCAGCCGACGCCGAGGCTTGCGGTCAGCGGCAGGCTGTTGTCGTCGATGTCGAAACCCTGGCGAGCCAGGGCCTGGCGGAAGCTTTCGGCGAGCTGGCAGGCCTGCTCCAGGGGGGTATTGGGCATCAGTACACCAAACTCTTCGCCACCCAGGCGCAGCAGGGCATCGCTGTCGCGGCGGAACACCTGGCGCATGCGTTCGGCAAAGGCGCTGAGGCAGGCATCGCCGCAGGCGTGGCCATGGCGGTCGTTGACCTGTTTGAAGAAGTCGATATCGAGCAGCACCAGCGACAGTGGGTCGTGCTGTCGCTGGGCGTTGGCGACCATCACCGGAAACAGGCTGTTGAACTGATGGCGGTTGCCCAGCTGGGTCAGGCTGTCGGTGCGGCTGAGCACCTCCAGCGATTCCTGTTGCTCCAGCAGCTTGAGTTCCAGGGCCAGGGTGGCGTGGTACTCGCGGTGGCTGCGGTTAAGGGCCAGGAGCAGGTAGCTGAGGTAGGCCGCGAGGGTGATCAGGGTGGCCGATTGCTCGCCCCAGGCCAGGGCCATGATCAGCAGGCCCGGCAGGTAGAGCAGTAGTAGGGCCAGGGTGGCGCGGCCTCTGCGCATCGCGAAGTTGAAGCTCATGGCCGTGCTGAAGGCGACGGTGCTGAGGGTGGCGATGGTGGCGGCGCTGCTCAGCAGGGGCTGGCTCAGCACTAGGGCGTAGATCAGGCCCCAGCTCAGGGCGGTGAGCAGAATCAGCCCCCACTGACGGTTGAGCCAGTGCTGCATGGCCTCCGGGCTCTGTTCGCTGGGCAGGTGGTGGAGCAGGCGCAGCATCAGTAGAAGGGCGAACAGGGCGGCAATGGCCAGGCCCAGGCCGAGCTGGGTCATGGGGCTGGTGCTGAACAGCCAGGTCAGGAGCCAGGCTAGCAGGTAATAGATACCGCCCAGGGTCGAGCGGCTGCGGGTGTCCTGGGCTTCGCGCCAGATGGCAAAGGCCTGGGGCTGGCGAGGTGCGGCGGAGTCAGTCATGGCCTGTGATCACAGATAGGCTGTAGCCTGAGCATAACTGCTACGGCATGAAACGCACTGTCAAATTGCCAGTGCGGACCGACGGCATAGGCATCTGCATATGAGGGCGTGCTGCCCCGCCTCAGGTCAGCGCGCGCTCAGCGCAGGATCAGCAGGGGGCTGGTGCTGGTACGCAGCAGGTGGCTGGTGGTGCTGCCCACCAGGAACTGACGAATCCGCGAATGGCCGTAGGCCCCCATCACCAGCAGGTCGATGCCCTGTTCGAGCTGGTAGGCGTGCAGGGTCGGTTCGACCTCGCCGGCGCGGATCGCCAGGTGCACCTCATGGCCGCCCTTGACCAGGCGCTGCTCCGCCTGCTTGAGCTGCTCCCAGGCCGGGCCGGTGTCCGCGCCGACCATCAGCACGTGGATCGGCAGCCCCTTGAACAGCGGGCTGGCGGCGAGCATGTCGATGCCCTTGTGGCAGGTCGGGCTGCCATCGAAGGCCAGCATCAGGCTCCGCGGGGCCTGGAACTGGCCCGGGGTGACCAGGATCGGCCGGTGCAGGGTGCGGATTACGCTCTCCAGATGGCTGCCCACCAGCTGGCTGAGGTTGTCGCTGGTCTCGCCCTGGCGACCGATCACCAGCAGACGGATGTCCTGTTCCAGCTCGCCGAGGCAGGTCACCAGGTCGCCGTGACGCTGGCGCAGCTGCGGGTTGCTAACGCCGTCGCGCTGGGCGCGTTGTTTGGCCGCTTCCAGCGCCAGGCGGCCCTGCTCGAGGGCCAGGGTGCTGCGCTGCTGGTCGAGGTCGGCCAGTTCCTGGAGCAGCTGCTCGCGGCTACCCAGGGCGATATTGCCGGAGAGGTTGCTCAGCGGCGGGTACTGCTTGTGATCCAGTACGTGCAGCAGGGTCAGCGGCGCGTCGAGGCGCAGGCTGGCCCAGGCGGCGTAATCGCTCACCGCCGGGGAGGACAGGGAACCATCGATGCAAGCCATTACCTGGGACATGCTGTTCTCCATCTTACTTAGTGGCCCGACAGCAGGTCGCTGGCGTTGTCCTTATCGTGCACGCCGAAGCGGTCGACGATGGTGGCGCTGGCTTCGTTCAGGCCCAGCACTTCGACTTCGGTGCCTTCGCGGCGCAGCTTGATCACCACCTTGTCCAGGGCGGCGACGGCGGTGATGTCCCAGAAGTGCGCACGGGACAGGTCGATCACCACCTTAGCAACGGCTTCCTTGAAATCAAAGGCGGCGACGAATTTGTCGGCGGAGCTGAAGAACACCTGGCCGACCACCTTGTAGGTGCGCTGGCGGCCATCGGCGTCGGTTTCCGAGTTGATATAGAGGAAGTGGCCGATCTTGTTGGCGAAGAACAGCGCCGCCAGCAGCACGCCGACGAACACGCCGTAGGCCAGGTTGTGGGTGTAGACGGTCACCGCCACGGTGGCGAGCATGACGATATTGGTGGAGAGCGGGAAGGTCTTCAGGTTGCGGATCGAGTCCCAGCTGAAGGTGCCGATCGACACCATGATCATCACCGCCACCAGGGCGGCCATGGGGATCTGGCTGACCCATTCCGAGAGGAACACCACCATCAGCAGCAGTACCACGCCGGCCACCAGGCACGACAGACGGCCACGGCCGCCGGATTTCACGTTGATCACCGACTGACCGATCATCGCGCAGCCGGCCATGCCGCCGAGCAGGCCGGAGGCGATATTGGCCACGCCCTGGCCCTTGCACTCGCGGTTCTTGTCGCTGCTGGTGTCGGTCAGGTCATCGATGATGGTGGCGGTCATCATCGACTCCAGCAGGCCGACCACGGCCAGGGCGGCGGCGTAGGGGAAGATGATCGCCAGGGTTTCGAAATTCAGCGGTACATCCGGCCAGAGGAAGATCGGCAGGGTGTCCGGCAGCTCGCCCATATCGCCGACGGTGCGGATATCCAGGCCGAAATACATGGCCACGGCGGTCATCGAGAGGATGCACACCAGGGGCGAGGGGATCAGCTGGCCGAGCTTCGGCACATAGGGGAACAGGTAGATGATGCCCAGGCCGGCGGCAGTCATGGCGTAGACATGCCAGGTAACGTTGGTCAGCTCCGGCAGCTGGGCCATAAAGATCAGAATTGCCAGGGCGTTGACGAAGCCGGTGACCACCGAGCGCGAGACAAAGCGCATCAGGCTGCCCAGTTTCAGGTAACCGGCACCGATCTGCAGCACCCCGGTCAGCAGGGTCGCTGCCAGCAGGTATTCCAGGCCGTGGTTTTTTACCAGGGTCACCATCAACAGGGCCATGGCCCCGGTGGCAGCGCTGATCATGCCCGGGCGGCCGCCGACAAAGGCGATCACCACGGCAATGCAGAAGCTGGCGTAGAGGCCGACCTTGGGGTCGACTCCGGCGATGATCGAGAAGGCGATGGCTTCCGGGATCAGCGCCAGGGCCACCACCAGACCGGCGAGCACGTCGCCGCGGATATTGAACAACCAGGTGTTTTTCAGGCTTTGCAGCATGGGGCATTCCAATGGCTGGGGTCCGCAGGTGCACGCAAGGGCAGCGGATGGGGCTAATAAAAATCCAGGTACAACGAGTGCGACGCCGGGCCGAGGTGGCTGGCGCGCAGGGGGCATGGCGACGTAGCGGAAAACCGCCAGGGCCACGCGGGGAGGGGGCGAAACGCTATGGCGGCGTAGGCAGCCAGCGCGATGGTTGGGCCAGTGTCATAACGACCTGTCTCTGTCCATTCGGGCGAAAAGGGCGCGTACCTTAGCACAAGCGCGACACGCGGTCTGCGCCGGCTCGGCGGCAGGAACTTTCCCGACCTGACTCCACTCACAACCCCGCATATCTGCCCCCGGCCTGTCATAACAGCCCGGCAGACTGTTTATCCCGCAAGTGCGTGAGAATGCCAATTTATGATGTCCGCAGCGAAAGGGGGGCTAGGACGGCTACCTCTGATCAGTCCATGGAAATGGGCGCTGCTGTTGCTGGCCCTGGCGCTGGTTTACCAGGTAGCCGTGCGGCATCTGGATAACCGTCTGTATTTCTGGATCAAGACCTCCTGGCATGAGAGCGAGTGGGAGCACCGCAGCCTGTGGCTGCCCGAATACCGGGTGCGGGTCGATGCGCTGCCGGTCGCCGGGGTTGCCGATAATCTTTCCGGGCTGACCTACGACGAAGGCCGCGGGCACCTGTGGGCGGTGGTCAACAACCCCGAGGAGCTGCTGGCCATGAGCAAGGATGGTGAGTTGCTGGCGCGCTACCCCCTGAGCGGTTTCAGTGATGTCGAAGGCATCACCTACCTGGGCGATAACCTGCTGTTGCTGGCCGAAGAGCGCGACCAGGCGCTGGTGGTGGTCGAGGTGCCGGACAAGCCCGGTGCCTTGTTCCGCGAGGATTATCGGGCGCTGACCCTGGGTATCGATCTGGGCGGTAACCAGGGCTTTGAGGGCGTGGGTTACGACCGAAAAGGCGACCGGCTGTTTGTGGTCAAGGAGCATTCGCCGCGCAAGCTTTATGAGGTGCGCGGCTTGAAATCCAGCGTGCAGGGCGACTTCAACCTGCAGGTGATCGACCGCCAGGCGTGGATCGATCACAAGGTGTTTGCCACCGACCTGTCATCGGTGCACTACGACGAACAGACCGGGCATCTGGCCCTGCTCAGCGATGAGTCCAAGGTACTGATCGAGCTGGACGCCGAGGATGGCAAGCTGATCAGCTTCCGCTCGCTGCTCAGCGGCTTCGCCGGCCTGCAGAACAGCGTGCCCCAGGGCGAGGGCCTGACCCTGGATGATCAGGGCAATCTCTATCTGGTCAGCGAACCCAATCTTTTCTATCGCTTCGAGCGCGACTAGCACGGGTAGGGTACACCGCGCGCGACTAACCGCGGCGGATCATCCAGATACCCGCGACGATCAGCAGCAGGCCACCGACTTTGCCCAGGCTGATCGGGGCTTCGCGAAAGCCGGCCCAGCCGAAGTGGTCCAGCGCCAGGGCCATGCTCAGTTGCCCGGCGATCACCAGGGCCATAAACAGCAGCGCGCCGACCTTGGGGCCGGCAAAGGCGGCGGTGGCGATAAACATCACCCCCAGCAGGCCGCCGCTCCAGTGCCACCAGGTCAGCCCCTTGAGTGCGCCGAGGCCGGGAACTTCACGCTGCGCCAGCACCAGAACGAGCAACGCCAGGGTGCCGACGGCAAAGGAGATCAGGGCGGCCGACAACACGCTGGAAACCTGCTTGGCCAGCTGACCGTTGATCCCCGCCTGCAGCGGCAGGCAGGCTCCGGCGACAAAGGGCAGGGCGAGTAACCACCAGATCGGGGCGGGCATGAGGCGTCTCCAGAGCGGCAAAGGCGGATGAGTATGCCGTAAAAGCTGTCCGTCTCGTCAGCCTCGGCCAGGCCAGATTTCCGCCTGGCGCATGCAAAAAGGCCTGGGTTTGTGACCCAGGCCTTTTGCGTGTGATGCGCTGCTAATCAGCGGCTGTGAGCTAGGGCCACTGCATTTCACCCTTGAGCACCTTGGCGCTCAGTTCCAGGCTGCTGGCGTCGAGCAGCTCCGGGTACTGGGCCTTCATCGCTTCGATCAGCGCCTGGCTGTTCTTGGCCTTGGGCAGCGCGGTTTCGAGATCATTGAGGTAGTTGCGGGTAAAGCGCAGGTCATCCAGGTTGAGCTTGGGCTGGCCCATAAAGTGCCCGGGTACCAGGGTTTTCGGCTGCAGCGCCTGCAGTTCATCCAGGGACTTCAGCCAGTCCTGACGGGCTTGCGGCGTTTGTGCATCGGCAATCCAGGGGTGGATATTGGCGTAGGTGAGCACGCCGCCGACCACCGCCTGGATGCTCGGGATCCACAGGCTGCGGTGCTTGGGATCATGGCCGATCAGCTCGATGCGCTGGCCTTCCAGGCTCAGGTGGTCGTCTTGCAGGGCTTGCGGCACCAGGGTGCGGGCTGGCGCGCTGTCCTTGAGGATCGGGCCCCAGTAGGCCAGCTTAGGTTCGCGGCTTTTTTCGATATAGGCGATGGTCTGCGGCGTGGCCAGGACCTTGGCCTTGGGGAAGGCGCGGGTCAGGGTGTCCAGGCCGAAGTAGAAGTCCGGGTCGCCGTGGCTGATAAAGATGGTGGTGAGATTCTTGCCGCTGGCCTGGATGCGCTCGACCAGCTCCTGGGCTTCGCGGGTGGAGAACTGCGCATCGACCAGAATGACATCGCGCTCGCCGCTGATCAGGGTCGAGGTCACCGGGAACACTGCCTTGTCGCCTGGGTTATAGACGTCCAGGGTCAGGGGCTGGGCAATGGCAGTGGTGGCAAGGGTAAGCAGGCTGGCGCTGGTGAGCAGGCCGCGCATATGGCTGAGGATCGACATGCTGATCTCCTGTTGAGTAAGTGAGGCGATCTTAGTTGCTTTAAATCGAGCAAAAAGCCCCTTAATCTGCGCATCTTTGTTGCGCTAAATGGGCTAATCATGGATCGGCTGATGGCAACCCGGGTATTTGTCGAAGTGGTGGAGCGCGGCAGCCAGACTGCTGCGGCCGACGCCCTGGAGATGTCGCGGGCGATGGTTTCGCGCTACCTCGGCGAGCTGGAAACCTGGGTGGGCGCGCGCCTGTTGCACCGCACCACGCGCAAGCTGAGCCTGACCGGTGCCGGCGAGCAGTTGCTCGGCCAGTGCCGCGAGATGCTGGCCGTGGCCGAGGCCATGCAGGGCGTCAGCCAGGACCGCAATGAAGCCCCGCGCGGCAACCTGCGTATCGCCTGCAGCCAATCCTTCGCCCAGGCCTGGCTGGTGCACGCCTTGAACGATTTCACCGGCCTGCATCCCCAGGTCAGCGTCGATCTGCTGGTGGGCAGTCAGGCGGTCAACTTGGTGGAGGCGCGTATCGACCTGGCGCTGCGCATCACCAATCAGCTCGATCCCAACCTGATCGCCCGGCAACTGGCGGTGTGCCGTTCGGTGGTGTGCGCCAGTCCGGCTTATCTGGAAAAACAGGGCACGCCGCAGCATCCCGCCGAGCTGAGCCAGCACAACTGCCTGAGCTATGCCTATTTCGGTCGCAGCATCTGGGAATTTACCCGCGCCGGTGAGCCCCATGCCGTAGCGGTCAGCGGCAACCTCAGCGCCAATGAGTCGATGGTGCTGCTGGAGGCGGCCCTGGCCGGTGGCGGGATCAGCCTGCAGCCGCGTTACTCGGTTGGCGGCCATTTGCGCTCCGGCGCGCTGGTGCAGCTGCTGCCCGATTACCAGCCGCAGGAACTGGGCATCCACGCCCTCTACGGCACGCGCCGGCAGATGCCGCCGGCATTGCGCGCCTTGCTGGATTTTTTGCTGGAGCGATTGGTCGATAGGCCGGATTGGGATCTCTAGAGCCGAGTTTCACCGGGCTTGAAGCACCAAGGTCAGTATCCATACGGGTTTGGTGGCGAGCATCGGTGTGACGATGCCCGCCCGTAGGGTGCGCCGTGCGCACCAGGGCCGGCTGCAGATTCTTGATGCGCACGGCCTAGGCGGCCCCGCGCACCTATTACGGTCGGCGCAAGCCGCGTCGCTTTTCCCCAAGCGGCCAATACCCGACTAGAGCGCCTTGTCGAACTGGATAAGGGCCACGCGCTGCTGCTGGCGGTCGCGGCGTTCGACTATGCCGCTGGGGCTGTAACCCAGTTTCGGGTAGAGCAGCAGGCCGGCGCTGTTGGCGTTGAAGCAGGACACCTGCATGCGTTTGGCGTGGTAATGCGCACGAGCCAGTTGCTCCATCGTCGTCACCAGGTAATGGGCCACACCCTGGCCGCGGGCCCAGGGCGCGATCATCAGGTTGCCCAGGGCGCAGTAGTCGCCGTATTGCCACTGGTAGAAGTTGGCGAAACCGGCGACCCGGCCGTTGAGCAGCGCCACGGTGCTGTCGCGGCGTTCGGCCATGGTCGCCGCCAGCTGGCCGACACTCAGCGGCCAGTCAGCTTTGGGGTAGCAGAAGAACAGTTCCTCAGCGTTCTGCGCGAAGGTGACGATCTCGCTCAGGTCATCGGCCGTGGCGGCGCGATGGTCAAACGGCGAGCTGGGCGGCATGGTGGTCATCCTTGATTGATGGGGGCTGGCTATCAGTGCGGAGGATACTGGCTGAGCACCTCGGCGACTGTGGCGCGGATCGCCGTTTCGCGTTCCGCCGGGCTCGGCTGGCGGTTGCGCAGTATCTGTTCGGCACTGCCGCGCCAGACCAGCTTGCCATCCTTGCCGTCGAGCAGGTCGATCTGCAGGGTGCCGACCTGGTAGTCCAGGGTGCGGGTTTCCACATAGCTCGGGCCGCCCCAGAAGCCGCCGCGCCAGGGGTCGCCCCAGCTGCCGCCGAAGTGGGTGCTGACCTGCTGCTGGCGGTTATCGACGATCAGCCACACCTGCACCTTGAGGTCGCCGCTGCTGCCGCTGGCGGCGGGGCGCAGGCCGCGCTGGTCGAGCTGCTCGCTCACGGCGGCGCGAATCCGCTGGCCGGTAAGGTCGCTGTTGATCCGCGGATCATCGGGTTTGTACTGCACGGCCGGTTCCTGCCAGCTCCAGCTGCGATAGGCGGCAAAGTCCCGGTTAGGGTCGAAGTCGCGCTCCAGCTGCGCGGTCTGGCAGGCGCTCAGTAGCAGCGCGAGGGGCAAGAGCAGTAGCGATAAGCGCATGGGCGTTCTCCTGAAAAGGCTGACAATCAGTGCGGCGGGTAGCTGGTCAGGGCCTGTTGCAGTGCGTTGCGCAAGGCCGCCGCCCGTTCGCCCAGGCTGCCGCCGGCGAGGGTTTCGGCGCTGCTGCTCCAGACCGGCTGGCCATCGCGGCCGTCGAACAGATCGATACGTACCACTATGACCTCTTCGCGGTAGCTGTGCACCCGCGGCGCGCTGCCCCACATGCCGTACCGATCGCCGTAGCGATCATGGCCGTAGTAGCTGCCATAGGGCTCGCTGACCTGGCGGATACGCTGCTCCAGACGCAGCTCGGCGCTGACCTGCAGGTCGGCCCCGACACCGGCCCGGTGCGGGCGCAGGCCGCGCTGATCGAGGGCGTTGCTCAGGGCTTCCTGCACCTGCTCGGAGCTGGCCCAGGCGCTGCTCGCCGGCAACTGCCGCCAGCTCCAGGTGCGGTAGCGGCCATAGTCGCGGGGCGAGGCCGGGTAGGCGCTGGGGTCCAGCTGCCCGGACGTATGCGCCGGGGCCGGCGGCAGCGGCGCGCTGTCGGCGATATAGGGGTTCTGGCTCTGACAGGCTGCCAGGGTGGCCAGTAGCAGTAGAATTCCGAGCTGTCTCATGTGCTGCTCCTGCTGCTCGATAGGGATTTGGCAGGTGGTTTTCAACGGCCTGCTGGGGTGTGACGCGGAGCCGTCCAGGCCGTGTGCAGCAACGCAGGCAATGAGCATTGGTGCGCACGGCGCACCCTACGGCCTCAGGTCTTCTCAGCCTCAGGGGCAATAGCCGAATGTAACAGGCTATCGGTACATCGCCTTTTCAACTGTCTGTCAGCGTGGTCGGCAGATCCAGTGCAGATACCGCCCCAGCCCGGCAAAACTGGGGTGGCGACGGTAGGCCAGCTCCATTTCCAGCAGATCGATCAGCTCGGCCTTGGCCTGGAAGGGCTGCGGCATATAGTCGTGGAACACCCGCACGCCACTCTGGCTTTCGACCTGCCAATTAGGCTCGAGTTGCGCCGCCAGCTCGCGTGGATCGAGGGGCATCTGTGGGGTCAGGCTCTGTTTTTCCCCGGCGAACTCGGCCTTGCGCAGTTTGCGGAAATGGCCCTTGAGCAGGTTGCGGTAGATCAGCGCATCCTTGTTGTAGAAGGCCAGCGACAGCCAGCCGCCGGGCGCGCAGAGCTGGTGCAGCACCGGCAGGATGCTATGGGGTTCGGCCAGCCACTCCAGCACGGCATGGCAGATCACCAGATCATAGGGGCGCTCGAGCTGGCCGAGCAGATCCTGCCAGGGGGCCTGGATAAAGGTCGCGCTCTGGCCGGCGGCGGCAAAGCGTTCGCGGGCCCCGACCAGCATGGGTTCGGCGGGTTCGGCCAGGGTCACCTCATGGCCGCGCTGGGCCAGCCACAGCGACATATGGCCGAGGCCGGCACCGATATCCAGCACCCGCAGGGGCCTGTCGGGCAGGGCTTCGGCCAGGTCGGCCTGGAGTACCGCCAGGCGGATCGCGCCCTTGGCCCCGCCGTAGATCTTCTCGGCGAAGCGGGTGGCCAGCTCGTCGAAGTGCCGATCAGTCATGGCGCGCGTCTCCGAGAAAACGTCTTTCGTTATCGGCCAGTTTGGCGCGTACCACCTGCTGCATATCCAGACCCAGTTCGCCGCACAGCAGCACCAGATAGAGGACGATATCGCCGATTTCCTCGCCAGCGTGGGCGAGCTGCTCGGTGCTCAGTTGGCGTGACTGCGCCTCGCTCAGCCACTGGAAGATTTCCACCAGCTCGGCCATTTCCACACTGGCGGCCATGGCCAGGTTCTTCGGGCTGTGGAATTGCCGCCAGTCGTTGTGATCACGAATGGCATGCATGCGGGCGGTCAGTTCGGCGAGGTTCATCGGGCACTCCTGCAAAGAGGAGCATAGCTTCGGGGGTTCACCGGCGCGGTGCAAGCGGCTGCCGGCAGTTACCGGCAGCCGTGCGGGGTATTTCAGTCAAGCGGCTGCCAGCTGCCCTGCATATGCGGCAGGTCGTCCGCGCCGAGCAGGCTGAACTGACCGCTGGCGGCCGGCTCGCTGGCCAGCAGGTGCACTGCGGCGGGCAGCAGCACCGGTTTCTGGAAGCGCACCTCCACCTGATAGCCCGCGCTGGGCAGGTGCTCGCCAAGTTCGGCCAGGGCCCGCGCCTTGTTCCACAGGCCATGGGCAATGGCGCGGGGGAAGCCGAACAGCTTGGCGCTGAGCGCCGACAGATGAATCGGGTTGTAGTCGCCGGCGATACGCGCATAGCGCCGGCCGATATTCGCCGGGGCCTGCCAGTGGGCGAGGGTGGTTTGCGGCAGTTCGGCGGCGGCTTCGCGTGCGGGCACCGCGCCGTCCAGACGCAGGGCGCGGCAGAGGATGCGGCTGTCACCCTCCCAGAGCAGGCCGAGTTGGTCGTGCAATTGGGTGATCAGGCTGAAGGTCACGCCCTTGTCGTGGGGCTGCAGGTTCTGCACCTGTACGCTGACCGTGAAGGGCCCCAGGCCGCCGAGCGGGCGTATTACGCGGATGCGGTTTTCCAGGTGCACCAGGCCGAGCAACGGAAAGGGGAAGCGCTTATCGGTGAGCAGCTGCATCTGCAGGGCAAAGGCCAGGATGTGCGGGTAGGTCGCGGGCAGCAGGCCGTCGTCGCGAAAGCCGCAGATCTGCCGGTAACGGGCCAGGTGCGCCGGGTCGACGTTGACCTGGCAGCGCAGGCCGACAGTCGGCAGGCTGCGCCCGCTGACGCCACGGCGCAGGGCGGCGCGGGCAAACAGGCCAGGCAGGGCGGATGGGGCGGGTAGATCGAGCCAGTCGATGGCCATGGCAAACTCCTCTGAGCGGGTGGCAGCAGCTTAGTCGGCCGACGGCAGAGTGCATTGGCCGCATCGTCCTGTCGGCTGGCAGGCCAGTCAATCGTCATCGCGCCTTGAGCCAGACGGCTAAAGCCGCCTAAGATGGCCGCGCCTCGCGGATAACAAGAACTCCTAGAAAATGCGTGATCTGACTGACGATGTGGCGCTGATGCGCCCGGTGCTCGATGCCTTGCGTGCCAGCGGAACCGATCCTGATCGGGTGCTGGCGCGCGTCGGCCTGCCGCCTGGTGGTTTGCCTGCCGGGCGCTTTCCCCATTCGGCCCAGGCGCTGTTCTGGAAGGCCGCCATCGACGAATGCGGCGAAGAGCATGTGGGGCTGTATCTGGCCCAGCATCTGCCGGCCTTCCATGGCCTGCTGCTGGAATACCTGTTTCTCTCCAGCGAAACCTTCGGCGAAGGCCTGCGCCATGCCTTGCGCTATATCCGCCTGCTCTCCGACACCCTCAATGCCAAGCTGGAAGTTCAGGGCGAACGTGCAGTGCTGGTGCTCGGCCTGGCAACGGGCACGCCGCGGCACTTTCCGGAAATGCTCGCCGGTGCGGTAATCCGCCTGTTTTCGGCCCTTACCGAAGGCGACTTTATCCCCTATGAAGTGCAGTTTATCCATGCCGAGGGTGCGCCCGCTGAGCTTTACCAGCAGGTGTATGGCTGCCCGGCGCGGTTCGGCTGTGAGCGCTACACCTTGGTGTTCAACGCCACGGTGCTGGACAAGACCTCGCGCCACGCCGCCCCCGAGCTGCTGCGCATGCACGAATCCCTGGCGCGTCGGCAACTGGCCGAGGTCGAGCGGCTGGACCTGGTGCGCAAGGTGCGTGAGTTGATTGGCGAGCTGCTGGTTGACAACGGGGCCACCCTCGAGCAGGTTGCGGCGCGCCTGAATATGCCGGCGCGGCGGCTGCGCGAGCGCCTGGCCATGGCCGGGGTACGCTTCAACGACCTGATCACCGATTACCGCTGCCGCCTGGCCAAAGACCTGCTGCTCAATACCGACGAGCGCATCGAGGTGATAGTCGAACGCACCGGTTTCTCCGAGCCGAGCACCTTCTACCGCGCCTTCAAGCGCTGGGTCGGCGAGACCCCGGTGGAGTTTCGCAAGCGCGGCAAGGGCGGCCAGGCCGAGTAGGGTGCTCCGTCCATGCAGTAGGTGCGCACCGGCTACTGGGAGAAATAGGTGACCCAGAAGTAATAGGCGGTCATCCCGCTGCCCACGCCGATCACCAGCACCCGCAGCAGCTTGGCCGGCAGACGCTGGCCCAGCGCGCCGCCGACATAGCCGCCCAGCGTCGCCCCCACCAGCAGCACCGCCAGTTCGTACCAGCTGACCCGCCCGGCGAGGATAAAGGTGATGCTGGCGACGCTGTATATCACCGCCGAAATCAGGTTTTTCAGGGCGTTGGCGCGAGCCAGAGGGTGGCCCTCGATGGAAAACGCCGCCAGCTGCAGAATGCCCATGCCCGCGCCGAAATAGCCGCCATAGATCGACACGCCGATATGCGCGGCCAGTGACAGCGGGCCGTGGGGCGGTTGCGCGGCCTCGGCGCGGCGGGCCGCCAACCAGCGACTAAGCCAGGGGCTGGCGGCAAACAGCGCGGTAGCGGCCAGCAGCAGCCAGGGAATCAGCTTGGCAAACACCGCATCGCCGCCAACCAGCAGCAACAGCCCGCCCAGCAAACCGCCTGCCAGCCCGGCCGCCAACAAGGGCAGCAGATAACGCCCCAATGGCCGCAGCGACCCCCGCGCCGCCCAGGCCCCGGCCAGGCTGGCCGGCCACAGCGCCACAGCATTGGTGGCATTGGCCGTCACCGGCGGCAGGCCGGCGGCGAGCAGCGCCGGAAAGGAGAAAAACGTGCCGCCACCTGCCAGGGCATTCATCCCGCCGGCAGCAAACCCGGCAAGCACCAGCAGCAGAATCTCGGACATAGACATGGCAAAGGCTCGGGCAAAAGGTCAGCAGCTTAACCAGCGCGCGCGCTGGGGCCAAGTCGACCAAGGTGGTTGGCGCATGGATGGTTAAATCGCAGGCATAAAAAAGCCGGCTTGTGGCCGGCTTTTAGGGGGTAGTCCCAGCTTATTTTTGGTAAGCCGCGACCGCCTTGATAATCAGGCCGCGGGCTTCTTCAGCGCCGCCCCAGCCTTCGACCTTGACCCATTTGCCTTTTTCGAGATCTTTGTAGTTCTCGAAGAAGTGCTTGATCTGCTCGATCAGCAGCGGGGGCAGGTCGGTGTATTCCTGGACGTCTTTGTACAGCACGGTGAGTTTGTCGTGCGGTACGGCAACCAGCTTGGCGTCGCCGCCAGCTTCGTCGCTCATGTGCAGCACGCCAACTGGACGGGCACGGATAACCGAGCCTGGGGCCACCGGGTAGGGGGTCACGACCAGCACGTCGAGGGGGTCGCCGTCGTCAGCCAGGGTATGCGGGATAAAGCCGTAGTTGGCCGGGTAGAACATCGGGGTGGCCATGAAACGGTCGACCATCAGGCAATCGATGTCGTGGTCGATTTCGTATTTGATCGGCGCGTGGTTAGCCGGGATCTCGATGGCAACGTAGATGTCGTTCGGCAGGTCTTTACCGGCAGGGATCTTGCTGTAGCTCATGGGGCGACTCCCGAGGGGTGGGCCAAAAAAGTGGCGCGATTATAGGCATATTCCCCCGTCGTTGCTATGCCGGGATGCCTAGCCTTTGGTCGCGATGTGTTCGCCTTTTGGTCTGCCGCGATAGTCCGGGTGGTCCTTTTGCAGCGCCTGCAGGCGGGCCAGCGGGTCCTGGCGGTAGAACAGCGCAAGCTGCGCGTAGACCGCCGGGAAGGCCTCGGTCAGCAGGTCCGGGGCGCTGAAGAAGTATTCGCTGGTCACTGCGAAGAACTCCGCGGGGTCTTCGGCGGCGTAAGGATCGATGGCGGTTTCGGCCTGCGGGTCGGCGTCCAGCTGGGTATTGAACCGATCGAAGGCACTCTGCATGGCCTCGGCCCAGTCGCTGATACGCATGTTGCGGTGCAGCGGCGGCAGGCCGTTGGCGCTGCCGTTAAGCATATCCAGCTTGTGCGCCAGCTCGTGGATCACCAGGTTGTAGCCGTCCCAGCCGCCGCTGGCCTGCACCCCGGGCCAGGCGAGGATCACCGGGCCCTGGGGCCAGGCTTCGCCGCTGTGCTCGCCATCCCATTCATGCACCACACCGCTGGCGTCACGGTGGCGCTGCGGGCTGACGAAGTCGTCCGGGTAGAGGACGATTTCATGGAAACCCTGGTACCAGTCGAGGTCGGCCAGGTGCAGCAGCGGCAGTTCGGCCTGCACCGCCAGCAGCAGGCGGTCGCTGCGCTGCAGTTCGACGCCGGGCAGGGCACTGAGGTGCTTGTTATGCAGAAACAGCACCGCGCGGGCCTGCAGGCGGAGCGGGATCAGCTCGAGGACGTCGAGGACGACATCGCCCGCCTTGCCGAGGCGGGCGGCGCGCTGGCGGCCCGCTACCTGGAACGGGCGCGGGGCCTGTCGGAGAAACGCGTTGCGGCGGC
>CAZOEC010000055.1:0-7215 GCA_964578635.1 uncultured Pseudomonas sp. | reverse complement strand
GGGCCTGCAGGCGCTGCAGTTCATCCGGGGTGAGGCCATCCAGCAGGGGCAGACGCCGCAGCACTTCGCTCCAGGTTGCGGCGGCAACCGGGTGACGGGCAAGGATGCGCTGGCGACGCCAGGCGCGTAACGACCACATGGATTCTGCTCGGGCTATAGGGAGCGCTCACCTTAAGCCGGGCCGCGCTGAGGGGGCAAGTCGGCATAAAGGCTGCACAGACCAGGGTGATAGCGACCTGGGAGGGCTGCCGATGTCGATCGAACGACTGGATCATTGCGCTGTTAGCCTGGCGTACGGCCATGGCCTGGACCTGCCCAGTCAGGCCGCACGGGCACGCGCCGCCTGGTTGCCTGGGCGCGAAGGGCGTGCGCCGGTGTTGCTGGTCGCCTTGCTGTGGGCGCGCGAATGCACCGATGTAGTGCGCGTTGTAGAGGCGCATCTGGATGCCCTGTTTGCCGATTACAGCAGCACCCCCGGTGGCTGGAGCGAAGCCCAGGCCGCGCGGCAGGTGCTCGCGGCCCTCAATGCCCAGCTGTTTCGCCAGCGCCGGGCCGGGCGCGGCCGCTTCCAGCTGGACGCCGGCCTGTTGTTGCTGCAGGGCGACGAGATGCAGTTTCTCCAGGCCGGGGCCATCGGTCTGCTGCGTTACCAGGCGGGCAGCCTGCAAAGCCTGATCGGCCGCGAGGGCATGCAGCTGGGGAGCCAGGCCGAACTGGCGCTGGTGCAGCACAGCCTGCCGCTGAGCGAGGGTGCGGCGCTGTTGCTGGCACCGCAGCCCTTGCTGGAGGTCGCCGACCTGCAGAGCTTTCGGCAGGCCTGCGTCCAGCTCAGTGCCACCCATATGCAAAGCGTGCTGCGGCCCTGGCTGCATGCGCCGGGTGCCGCGGTGCTGTTATTGCCCGGTGAGCCGGGAGCAATGCCGCCGGTCATGCCGCCCGAGTCCTGGCCGGTGGTGGAGGGTGCGCGGCCGGGCATGCAGCTCGATGGCTGGACGCTGCTCGGCTCCTGCGCCTATGGCCCGCCCGGGCGGATGTTCCGTGGCCGTGACGAAGGCGGCCGCGAGGCCTTGCTGTTGCTGGCCGAGCAGGCCGCGGACGAGGCCTTCTGGCAGCGCGAGTGGGTGTTGCGGCGCAGCCCGGTGGCAAGTTTGCCGCGGGTGCTGTCGTCCCATCGGCCGCGTCGGCATGCCTTTATGCTGTTCGAATTGCCGGCCAGCGGTATGCGCAGCCTGGTCGACTGGGCGGCGGCCCATGGCCCGCTGGATGGGGCGACCCTGCTGGCCTTGCTGGAGCAGTTGATTGCCGCCGTGCGCGGCTTGCAGCGGCGCGGCATGCAGGGCTTGTGGCTGGATCCGGGCAATATTCTGGTGGACGACGGCGGGCATCTGCTGGTGCTGCCCGAATATGCCGCGTTGCTGCCCGGCGTAGCCCGTCAGCGCTTGCCCGCGGCGGCGCTGCCCCTGGCCCCTGAGCTGCGTCAGGGCCAGGCGCTGGATGGCCGCGCCGATCAGTTCGCCCTAGCGGCCCTGGCCTACTGGTTGTTCTGCGGCCGCTGGCCGGATACCGCCCGGGGCGATGCCGATGCGCTCAACCGCTATGTGCCGCTGGCGCAGTACAGCGGTCATGTGCCAGCCGGCTGGGATGGGGTGCTGGCGCGGGCCCTGGCTCCACGGCCAGAGGCGCGCTTCGAGGCCCTGTCGGAATTTCAGCAGGCCCTGCAACAGCCGTTGCAGGCGCATCACGCGCTATTGCACGTGCCCAGGCGCAAGCAGCCCTGGCAGTTCGCCCTGATCGGCGTGCTGCTGGTGCAACTGGTATTGGGGCTCTGGTTGAGCCTGGACGGCTGAAACTGCGAAGCGCCCTGGGGTCAGATCGACAGGGCGCTTCGTGGGGCTGGCGCTCAGGGCGCGGTGGGGTCGTCGCTGATCGGCAGGACGAAGTTCTTGAACTCGGTGTCTTCGACGAAGCCGATGGACTCGTACACCTTGTGTGCCACGCTGTTGTTGATGCTGGATGCCACGCGCAGGCGCACCGCATTGGTTTCCTTGGCCATCTTCTTGGCGGCCTGGATCAGGCGGTCGGCGACCAGCTGGCGACGGGCGTCCTGGCAGACATAGATGTCGTTGAGAATCCATACGCGCTTGAGCGACAGCGAGGAGAAGCTCGGATAGAGCTGGCAGAAGCCGAGGATCTTGTCCTCTTCATCGGCCATGGCCAGGTAGATCACCGACTCTTTACGGCTGATGCGCTTTTCCAGAAAGCTGCGCGAGGAATCGGGGTAGGGCAGTTGGCCGAACAGTTCGCGGTAATTGACGAACAGCGGTGTCAGTTGGTCCAGATGCTCCAGTGTGGCTTGAACGATGCGCATGGTGAGCCTCGACTTCATTAAGGTGGACGGCTTCGGCAACCGGCAGTGCTGCCTGCGAACCTTGCCGATGCTGCCTAAGGCATTTGGAAAGTGCAATCCAAACAAGCGTTTGGTTGTAATTCAGCGCCGCGCCAGTCGCTTTACACCAATGCGTCGATTTCTGTCGCAGGTGCCGGGTGGCGCTCCGCGTAAGCGCTGGCAAGGTCATTCGCGGCTAACGCCCCTCCCACATAGCCAGGCCTGCTAGCCCAGCAGAAAGTTTTCGCGCCTGTCTGAACCTACCAGCAGCGGCACTTCGGCTTCATCTTTCAGATTGACCCCCGACAGCTGCCGGCGGCAGGCCTCGCGCATCAGATACAGCAGCCGATGGCCGGCCATGGCGTAGCTCAGGCCCTCCTGGCGCACATTGGAGATGCAGTTGCGGTAGGCGTCGGTCAGGCCGACCTTGGGCGCGTAGGTGAAGTACAGCCCCAGGCTGTCCGGTGAGCTCAGGCCTGGGCGCTCGCCGATCAGGATCACCACCATGCGTGCGCCGAGCCGTTCGGCCACTTCATCGGCCACCGCCACCCGGCCCTGGCTGACCAGGGCAACCGGTGACACGCTCCAGCCTTCGTCTGCGGCCTGTTCCTCGATATGCGCCACCATGGGCAGGGCATTACGGTGTACGGCCAAGGCGGACAGGCCGTCGGCGATGACGATGGCCAGGTCATAGCCGTCGGGGTTGTTCTCGCGGTGCTGGCCAAGCAGTTCGGCGGATTCGTGACTCAAGCGCCGCCCCAGGTCCGGGCGTTGCAGGTAGGTGTCGCGGTCCTTGGCGGCGCTGTGCAGCAGCAGGCTCTGCCGATGCTGGTGGGCCAGGCCCGCGGCCAGTGCGACGTGATCGAACGGCAGGTGCACGGCATCGCGGGCCTGGGCGTGGGCGAACTGGAAATCCAGCTGGGCGCGGGTCGGCATGCTGGTGCCGGCGCGACCCAGAGCGATGCGCGCCGGGGTGAGGTTGCGCAGTTGCTGCCAGGGGTTTTCGCTGGCACCGCTGAGTGGGCTGTCATCGTACATAGGCAATCTCCGCGAAGGTTTTGTAGGAGCGGCGGGGGTGCCTAACCCATGCCCGCGAAGCCGCTATCGCGGGCATGGCCCGCTCCTACGGACTCGATATCAGCTCAACTGCGCCAGGGCCTGACGGAACGCCGGCGGCAGGCTATTGCCCATGCGCGGGCGGCCGTCGGCCTGGGTGAAGATGCCCATGCGCTGCAGCCAGGCTTCGAACTCGGGGGCCGGTTTCAGCCCCAGGCTCTGCCGGGCATACAGCGCGTCGTGGAAGGAGGTGGTCTGGTAATTGAGCATCACGTCGTCAGAGCCGGGGATGCCCATAATGAAGTTGATGCCGGCCACGCCGAGCAGGGTCAGCAGTACGTCCATGTCGTCCTGATCGGCTTCGGCGTGGTTGGTGTAGCAGATGTCACAGCCCATCGGCAGGCCCAGCAGCTTGCCGCAGAAGTGATCTTCCAGGCCGGCGCGGATGATCTGCTTGCCGTTATACAGGTACTCCGGGCCGATAAAGCCGACCACGGTATTCACCAGAAACGGCTTGAAATGCCGCGCCACTGCATAGGCGCGGGTCTCGCAGGTTTGCTGGTCGAGGCCATGGTGGGCACCGGCGGACAGCGCGCTGCCCTGGCCGGTTTCGAAATACATCAGGTTGTCGCCGAGGGTGCCGCGTTTGAGGCTCAGGCCGGCGTCGTAGCCTTCCTGCAGAATCTTCAGGCTGACGCCAAAGCTGGCATTGGCCGCCTCGGTGCCGGCAATCGACTGGAACACCAGGTCCAGCGGCACGCCCCGGTTGATCGCCTCGATCGAGGTGGTGACGTGGGTCAGCACGCAGGCCTGGGTGGGGATTTCATAGCGCTGAATAATGCCGTCGAGCATCTTCAGCATGTCGCAGATGCTCGCGATGCTGTCGGTGGCCGGGTTGATGCCGATCATGGCGTCGCCGTTGCCGTACAGCAGGCCGTCGAGAATGCTCGCGGCGATGCCGGCCGGCTCATCGGTCGGGTGATTGGGCTGCAGGCGGGTGGACATGCGTCCGCGCAGGCCCACGGTGTTGCGAAAACGGCTGACCACGCGGATTTTCTGCGCCACCAGCACCAGATCCTGCACGCGCATGATCTTCGATACCGCCGCCGCCATTTCCGGCGTCAGGCCGGGGGCAAGGGAGCGCAGGCTGGCTTCATCGGCGCTGTCGCCGAGCAGCCAGTCGCGAAAGCCGCCGACAGTCAGGTGGCTGACCGGGGCAAAGGCCGCCAGGTCATGGCTGTCGATGATCAGACGGGTGACTTCATCAACCTCGTAGGGAATCAGCGCCTCAGTGAGGAAGTGTTTAAGCGGAATATCGGCCAGGGCCATCTGCGCTGCGACCCGTTCGCCGGCATTGCTCGCCGCCACGCCTGCGAGAAAGTCGCCGGAGCGCGCCGGGCTGGCCTTGGCCATCACCTCGGCGAGGCTGTCGAAACGGTAGGTTTCACCACCGACTGTATGCCGGAATCCGGACATTGAACTTCTCTCCCGCGCAATGACCTTAATCTGCGCCAAATCGGTGCCTGTTCCGGGCGTGCTGCACGCTGGTGAGCGGCGGGCCAGGGCGTAACCCCGGCGACTGGTCGCCGGCGGCAGTATTTCGTTAAGGGCGAGCAACGCCTGTGCCAACCCGTTGCGGGTGGCCAGGCTCTGCGTGCTGCCGCCGCTGTGCTAACCTGCGGCGATCTTGTTCAGGGCCAGTTCTGGCCGGTTTTCGAGGGCACCTTCAAGGTAAATCATGCATATCCATATTCTCGGCATCTGCGGCACCTTTATGGGCTCGCTGGCTGTGCTGGCCAAGGAACTCGGTCACCGCGTGACCGGCTCCGACGCCAACGTTTATCCACCCATGAGCACCCAGCTGGAAGCCCAGGGCATCGAACTGACCCAGGGCTATGACGCCGCCCAGCTCGACCCTGCACCGGATCTGGTGGTGATTGGCAACGCCCTGTCGCGGGGCAATCCGGCGGTCGAGTATGTGCTGAACAAGGGCCTGCCCTATGTCAGCGGCCCGCAGTGGTTGGCCGACCATGTGCTGCAGGGCCGTTGGGTACTGGCGGTGGCCGGCACCCATGGCAAAACCAGTAGTTCGAGCATGCTGGCCTGGGTGCTGGAGCATGCCGGCATGAGCCCGGGTTTCCTGATTGGCGGCGTGCCGCAGAACTTTGGTATCTCCGCACGTCTGGGCGGCACACCGTTCTTTGTGGTCGAGGCCGACGAGTACGACAGCGCCTTCTTCGACAAGCGCAGCAAATTCGTTCACTACCGCCCGCGTACCGCGATCCTGAATAACCTGGAGTTCGATCACGCGGACATCTTCCCGGATCTGGCGGCCATCGAGCGGCAGTTCCATCATCTGGTGCGCACCATTCCGGGCGACGGCCTGATTATTCACCCGACCACTGAGCCTGCGCTTGAGCGGGTGATCCAGATGGGTTGCTGGACCCCTGTGCAGACCACTGGCGAAGGTGGTCAGTGGCAGGCACGCCTGCTGAGCGAGGATGGCTCGCGCTTCGAGGTCAGTTTCGAAGGCAAGGTTGCCGGTACCGTGGATTGGCAACTGACCGGCCAGCACAACGTGGCCAACGCCCTGGCGGTGCTGGCGGCGGCGCGGCATGTCGGCGTGGTGCCGGAACTGGGCATTGCCGCGCTGTGTAGCTTTATCAATGCCAAGCGGCGTATGGAGAAGGTTGCCGAAGTGAATGGCGTAACCATCTTTGATGACTTCGCCCATCACCCAACGGCGATTGCCACCACCCTCGACGGTCTGCGCAAAAGCATCGGCAATGCCAAGCTGATCGCCATCGTCGAGCCGCGCTCCAACTCCATGAAGCTCGGCGCGCACCGCGATGGCCTACCGGAGTCCGTGGTGCAGGCCGACTCGGTGTACTGGTACGCCCCGCCAAACCTCGGTTGGGACCTGGCCGGCACCGTGGCCACGTCCACCGTGCCGACTCAGGTTTGTGATTCCCTGGAAGCGATCATTGCCGGGGTCAAGGCCGAAGCCGCGCCGGGCACCCAGATAGTGGTGATGAGCAACGGCGGCTTTGGCGGCCTGCATGGCAAGCTGGCGGCGGCCCTGGCGGCATAAGCTTGTAGGATGGGGTGAGCGAAGCGATACCCATCGGCCCCGATTTGATGGGTATCGTGCGCTACGCGCCTCAACCCATCCTACGGTCTTATAGACGGAACATAAGCAAGCGCAGCAGCATTGAGAGTGAATTTATGAGCGGTCCGGAACGTATTACCTTGGCCATGACCGGTGCCTCTGGTGCCCAGTACGGCTTGCGTCTGCTCGATTGCCTGGTGCGGGAAGACCGCGAGGTGCACTTTCTGATTTCCAAGGCCGCGCAGCTGGTGATGGCCACCGAAACCGATGTCAGCCTGCCGGCCAAGCCGCAGGCCATGCAGGCCTTTCTCAACGAGTACACCGGGGCGTCCTCGGGGCAGATCCGCGTGTATGGCAAGGAGGACTGGATGGCTCCGGCGGCCTCAGGTTCGGGGGCTCCCAGTGCCATGGTGGTGGTGCCCTGTTCCACTGGCACCCTGTCGGCCATCGCCAGCGGTGCCTGCAATAACCTGATCGAGCGCGCCGCCGATGTGGTGCTGAAAGAGCGCCGCCAGTTGATTCTGGTGCCGCGCGAGGCCCCGTTTTCCAGCATCCATCTGGAGAACATGCTCAAGCTGTCGAACCTGGGCGCGACCATTCTGCCGGCCGCGCCGGGCTTCTATCACCAGCCGCAGACCATCGACGACCTGATCGATTTCGTCGT
>CAZOEC010000054.1:0-30036 GCA_964578635.1 uncultured Pseudomonas sp. | reverse complement strand
ATCACCTTTGTCGGCGGCAGCACCTTCAAAACCGAAGTGCCGGCCAACGTGACCCAGGGCATTGGCTTTATCCGCTATATCCAGTCATTCCAGCAGCCGCTATTCAGCGAGGCTGAAGTCGACGCCATGCTGCAAGCCCTGCAAACCGGCCGTCGCGCACCTACCCTCGCCACTCACCGCGAGCATGTGAAAAACCTTAAACGTCGTAGTGATCCAACAGCGGAGCGGCAGTGCCCGAAATGCGGCAGTGCGCTGGTTATTCGCATCCGTAAAACAGGGGCCAATGTCGGCCAACAATTTTGGGGCTGCTCGACTTTCCCCAAGTGCCGAACTATGCAGAGCCTTTAACAACCATCCATTGATACGCAGGACGCTCATCATGCACTCAAGCAAAAACTGGCTTCTGGCCATTGCCGTTACCACGCTCGGCGCTGGCGCACAGGCAGCTGACGATGGCTACAGCACCACCTACAGCGCCTGCATGGATCAGTCCGGCGGCGTGACGATGAATATGCTTGATTGCATGGGTAGCGAGACGGAACAGCAAGACGCCCGCCTGAACCAGAACTACAAAGCAGCCATGCAGGCACTGACGCCATCACAGCAAACACAACTGCGCGATGCGCAGCGGCTATGGATCAAATTCCGCGATGCGGATTGCGCCCTGCTCGGCAGCTTGACTGGCGGCACCATCGACAGCGTCAACAGTGCCTCATGCTTTCTGGATATGACCAAGAAGCGTGCCGATGACCTTATGCGATTGGCCGAGCCAAGCCTGTAACTGGACGACAGATTTCCGAAAATAAATCTGTCCCCCTTTTCGCTGGTCCCCCTTTTCGCTTATCACCTTCATCGGCGGGAGTCAGAAATCAGGGCGATTCATAATCAAAAAACCTCTACAGGAAATGTGCATGAACTCGTATCAAGCGATTGTGGAATGGGCAGCAAAAGACCTGCCCGAATGGGAAGCAGACCTTGTTCGTCGCCTTTTACAAGACCCAACGCTAGGCCCGGACCAACTCAAACAAATAGCGAAAAATGCGCTTTGCGCCTTCGGGATTAATGACGAAAGCGAAACCAAGGAATGCTCGCCACCTGTGTATGAACTAGACGGGCAAAATACCGAGACCTCCGCTGAGCCTATAAAACTATGCAGTATCGACACTGTAGAAAATATAAATGCCATTCATTCGGAAGCTAAGCTGCCCTTTGGGCACGCTGGAATTACATTAATCTATGGAGAAAACGGCTCAGGAAAATCAGGATACAGCCGCATATTAAAAAACGCATGCGTTGCAAAGCATGTAGAGCCAACGCTGCTTAGCAACATTTATAAGCCAAAAACATCTACGCAGTCCGCCCGCATAAGTTTTTTGAAAAATGGCAGCAGAGAGGAATGGATCTGGACCCCAGGAAAAAACCACGCTGAATTAGCTACGATTAATGTATTTGACACCGACTGCGGAAAAACCCTACTTGACAGAAATAACCGCGTGACATACAAACCCCGTGGCGCGGACATCTTTGATCATGTATCCCAAGCAATAGAAAGCGTCAAAGAAACTATCCAATTAAAACTACGAGATTCGAAGAAGCCGGTTATTAACGGCCTGGAAGACAATATAGAAGTTCAAGCCTGGCTAAATCGCATATCAGATAAAACTAACAGTGCCGATGTGAAAAATAGCCTCTCTTGGAGTGAGCAAGACGCGACTGATCTAGCAACCTTAACAAGCACTGTTGCCGACTACGAAAATGGCACCACAGTAAAAACTATCGAAAAATTAACAAAAATTTCAGCAGAGCGGCTTCCTCGAGCAATTCAAAAATTAGCTGCCGCTGCAAAAATATTAACCGAAACAAAACCTGAAGAAATAACAAACTTACAAACTACTGAAGCCGCTGCAAAAAAAGCCTACGATTTTTCTCTCACCACCTTTGACAAAGCAGATCCGTTAGAGGGAGTCCACTCCGACCCTTGGAAAATTCTGCTCACAGCAGCCCGAGACTTCTCTACTTCTCATGCTTACACTGAAAACGAATTTCCGAACACTGGCGAGGACGCCTTGTGTGTTCTTTGCATGCAACCACTTGACGACCATGCAAAAGAACGCCTTGAACGTTTCTGTCAATTCATGCAAGACAAGAGCAAAGTAACTTACGACCAAGCTTGCACCAATTTAAAAAACAAAAAAGATGAGATTATTAATTTGGCTTTACCCGAGCCAGAAGCATACGAACCACTATGCAATGAACTAGTGGAGATCCTAGCCTCCGACTTTGGACTAGCTGAAGCCTTTCGAACTTTGAAGATCAGACAGGAATACTTCAAGGCGGACCAGCCTCTTAACGCCCCATATAACAAGAGCATAATTTCTTCTGACTCGATAAAAAATAGCATTTCTGAAACCCTTCAGAAAAAGCTAAAAGAGCTTCAGGAAAATATTGCCCCAGAGAAATATGAGCTAGACAAAGAAAACTTAAAAAAGAAAAACAACAAAAAGCTACTATCGGATGCATCTGAGAAAATCACTAACTACATAGACAATCTCAAACATAATAAAAATGTAGAAAGCAGCATCAACTCACTTAGGCAAACAAAAACACGTTTTTCCGGGAAAGCCAAATCCATTATTTCTCAACTGGTCACACCAGATTTTATTGCTAATTTCAAAGCAGAACTGGATGCATTTGGCATTGAACTAGATGTTGAAATATCTCCAATCGTCAAAGATAGTGATACTTCCCACAGCTTCTCAATAGGATCGCAAAAGCCAGGAAAAATTCTCAGTGAGGGTGAGCAAAAAATTGTTTCACTGGCTGCTTTTCTCGCTGAAATAAAGACATTCTCAAATTCCTCACCTATTGTTTTTGATGATCCTGTCAGTTCTTTAGATCACGTATATCGTGAAAAAATCGCGTCCCGCCTATGTTTGGAAGCCTTATCTAGACAATTAATAATTTTTACCCACGACTTGGCACTTATAATGGAGATCGATGGCAAGTGCACCGAAATGGCTTTGAGTCAGAGTGTACGCCCTGCCGTTTCTTCATTTACGGTCAGACGAAATGGAAAGGATTCTGGATTTTGCCACACAGAAGCGCCTTGGCGCGGAATGAGCACAAGTAGCAGAGCGCACAATCTGGAGCAGGAGTTAAGCTCCTTCAAGGATCTTTATGATACAGACATCTCACAATATAACAAAAAAGCTGCAATGCTCTACTGTCTACTGAGGGAAGCTTGGGAAGCTTCGATTGAGCAGGATCTTTTCTTCGACATAGTTAGCCGCGGGAGAAATAGCGTACAAACTACAAGAATAGGTCAAATAACAATCGAGCCTACAGATGCTAGTCGAGTAACTACGAATATGTCCCTCGCGAGCAGTTGGATGTACGGCCACGATAAATCTAGGGCTCTCTCAGAGAACCGGCCAACGCCAGCAGAGATAAAAACTCATATTAACGAGTTGAGAACATTTGCTAGCGACATTGCTACCCGTAGGAAGGCTGCCGAAAAAGCATTCAAAGCCCAGACCCAGGCTCCCATCAGCACTTTTGGATAAAGACTAGTCTGGTCGCCGATGCAGGCCCCCCTACATCGGTGTATCCCTCCGTAATAGGGGACAGCCGCATGCCGAGTGAGAGAAATGGGGACGTGCCGGAGAGAAATGGGGACGCATTTATTTTTGACTGTCCTCAGCCCCACCTCCGCAAGCCCACCGCTCCCCCAAATCAACCCCGCGAGATTAGCGCAGGACCGATCAGTCCCAAAAAGGGACTGATCGGTCCCTCTTTGGGACTGATCGAGCAAGCCATTCCGCCACCATGCTTAGTGACACTCCATTCTCGGTAACCCAGCTAAAGAGCACGCCTGTCCCGGTATCAACCCAGTGTTTGATACTTCGCGCACGGCAATCGAGAGAGGCTGATAAACCCACAGGATCAAGTCTTCGGGATAGCCCCACTCCACCTCCGGCCGCCCCAACCAGTGAGTTATTCGAGACAACCCTCGCCTAGCTCCTGATCGCGACTTACCAGGCGGTCGCGGCCCTGTTGTTTGCCGCGGTACAGGCGGCGGTCGGCGCAGCGGTAGAGTTCGTCGGCGCTGCCGCCGTCCACGGGCCATTCGGCGAGGCCGAAGGTGGCGGACAGGGGAATGCTCTGCCCGGCGTATTGCAGCGGACTGGCATTGATCTGCTGGCGCAGGGCTTCGACCAGGGGCTCGGCCCCGCAGCGGTCGGTATTGCGCAGCAGCATGCCGAATTCTTCGCCACCCAGGCGGCCGAGGCTGTCGGTCACCCGCAGGCGCTGGGCCAGGCTGTTGCAGATCTGGCGCAGGGCCTGGTCGCCGGCATCGTGACCCCAGCGGTCATTCACCGCCTTGAAGTGGTCGACATCCATGATCACCAGCACCAGCCGGCTCTGGCTGCGTTTGGCTTCGCGGATGCTCTGTTCCAGGGCTTGCTGGAAACTGCCGCGGTTGGCCACGCCGGTCAGCGCATCGGTGCGCGCCATGCGTTGCAGCTGCTGGTGCGCGGCGGCGCGGCGGGTTTCGTAGAGGTGCATAAAGACCATGATCAGCAAGCCGCAGAACAGCGCATTGCCCAGGTCGATCAAGCCGCTGCTATCGAGCACCACCTGGTACTTGGAGAGGTACAGCAGCGTGGCCAGCAGCACAAAGGGCAGGGTCAGCAGGCCGCCGCGAACGCGCCCGAGCAGCAGGTAGGCCAGCACGGGGATGATGTAGACCCAGACGAACGCCGTCTGCGAGGCCTGCGGCATGATCATGATGTACAGCAGAAAACTGAAGGTCGGCAGCAGGTAGAGGTAGATCCAGGGCAACAGATTGCGCACGCCGACGATCCGCCACGCGCCCCAGAACAGCAGCAGGGTCAGCGCCAGTTCGAGGCCGGCAAACAGGTAGTTGCCACCGACAAACTGCAGCACGCTGAACAGTCCGAGGGTGATGCCGGTGGTGGCGAACACCATGCGCATCAGCGAGTGCTGGCCGATATCCTGCAACGCGGCGGGGCCACGGCTGTCACGCGGCTGACTTCGGGCAGGGGGCTTGAAAAACATGGCGATCCCGCTGGCAAATGGCCGCCTAGGCACGGCACAGCCCCGACTCTAACCAGTTTTGCCGGGTGGACACAGGCTTACGGACTGATGGCGTAAAGCCACCGTATGAACGGTCGATTTCGCCGGACTAGCGGCACCTGCAGCGGCGCAGACCGCGGCTTGCCGCTGGCCCGCGCACCTGAGCATAATCGGGGCCCTTGCTGCGACGGAACCCCTGGGCCATGGCAATCTCCCGCGACGACCTCGATCAGCACGGCCTGATCATCGGCGTCTCCCCCGAACGCTTTCGCGCCGTGGCCATGCCCCTGCTGTTCGACCACCTCAACGCCCAGTGCGAGGGCACCATCGCGGTCAACCGCCAGGCGCGGATTGTCTGGATCAACGACAAGTACGCCGAGAAGGTCGGCATCGACGACCCGCGCAGCGTGCTCGGCAAGGAGATCGAAGAGGTGTTGCCGGCCAGCCGCCTACGCGAGGTGGTGGAAAGCGGCCAGCCGAGCATGCTCGACCTGATGGCTTTCGGCAGCGAGCATTTCGTGGTCACCCGCATTCCCCTGCGCGACGAGGACGGCACCCTGGTCGGCGCGCTGGGCTTTGTCCTGTTCGACCGCGCCCGCCACCTCAAGCCACTGATGGCCAAGTTCAACGTGCTGCAGAGCCAGCTGGTGGCCACCCAGCACGAACTGGCCAAGGCCCGCCGCGCCCGTTACACCATTGCCGGGTTTATCGGTGCCAGCAGCGCAGCCAGCGAGGTCAAACGCCAGGCCCGCCGCGCCGCGCAACTGGACGCCACGGTGCTGTTACGCGGCGAAACCGGCACCGGCAAGGAGCTGCTGGCCCAGGGCATCCACAACCTGTCGCCACGGGCCAACGGGCCTTTTGTCGCGGTCAATGTGGCGGCCATCCCGGAAACCCTGGTCGAGGCCGAGCTGTTCGGCACCGCCCCCGGTGCCTTTACCGGCGCGGACCGCAAGGCACGCATCGGCAAGTTCGAGGTGGCCAACGGCGGCACCCTGTTTCTCGATGAAATCGGCGACCTGCCCCTGCCGCTGCAGGCCAAGCTGCTGCGCGTCTTGCAGGAGCAGGAGGTCGAGCCGCTCGGCTCCAACCAGGTCAAACCGCTAAATGTGCGGGTGATCGCCGCCACCCATATCGACCTGGAAGCCAAGGTCGCCGCCGGGCAGTTCCGTGACGACCTCTACTACCGCCTTAACGTCCTGGCCCTGCGCGTGCCGCCGCTGCGCGAGCGCCGCGAAGATATCCCGGCACTGCTGGAACACCTGCTCGACGATATCGCCAACCGCTCCGCCCAGGCCCCGCTGGAAGTAAGCGACGACGCCCTCGCCCTGCTTAGCGCCCAGCCCTGGCGCGGCAACGTGCGCGAACTGCGCAACCTGCTGGAGCGCGCCCAGCTGGCCGGCGATGGACGACTGAATGGGCAGGCCCTGCGGGCGCTGCTGGTCGATCCGGTAAGCCCGCCAGTGGATAGCCCCGTCGCCCTGCCAGTCACCAGCACGCAAACCCTGGCCGAGCAGTTGGCGCAAGCCGAACGCCAGGCGTTGATCGATGCCCTGCAAGCCACAGCCGGCAACCGCCAACAGGCTGCGGAACGCTTAGGCATCTCCCGCGCCGGCCTATACGCCAAGCTGGCGCTGCATGGGTTGGGTAAGCACGATTAGGCCAGCCGCGCGGCCTCCTGATGCGAACGCAATTCCCTGTAGGAACGGCGGGGGTGCCTAACCCTTGGCCGCGATGCTTTTGAGCCCGCAAGAGATCGCGGGCAAGCCCGCTCCTACAAGAGCCAGACCAGCCGTGCATAACCTGTGGGAGGCGCTTTAGCGGCGAGCTTTTAACCGCTGTTGTCGCGGCTAAAGCCCCTCCCACGACCTATGCAGTACACAGGCACCAATCCAGAATTCTGGAATTACGTGACTCTTACCCTCCAAGTTTCTGGACTAATTCCAAAAATAAAGACACACCCTCCTCCCCAGGCAACCCCGCCAAATCGCCTAAAAACCCACGCAGCCCATCAACCACAAGCCTTTCACCCATCTCGACCAAAGTCGTAGCCCGGCCTGGCACAACTTTCGCTCTAGTCTGCTCAACGCTTTGCCTCGGAGCCTGACTTAACGAGCAAGCTCATCAGCGTCGCCATAGAGCGGTGCTTAAAACAACAACAAAAGGAACCAGCCATGGGTACCCTCGGTATTCTGATTTCCCTCGCATTGTTGATGTACCTCGCCTATCGCGGCATCAACGTGCTGATCCTCGCCCCACTGCTCGCGTTGCTGGCATTGCTGTTTGCCGGCGATATCGGTCTGCTGCTGCCCACCTACACCCAGGTGTTTATGAAGGCCATGGGCGGCTACGTGATCCAGTTCTTCCCGCTGTTCTTGCTCGGCGCGTTGTTCGGCAAGCTGATGGACGACTCGGGCTCGGCCCGGGCCATCGCTCACGGCATAGTCGCCAAGGTCGGCAGCGAGCGGGCGATTCTGGCCATCGTGCTGGCCTGCGGCATCCTCACTTACGGCGGCGTTTCGCTGTTTGTGGTGGCCTTTGCGGTGTACCCGATTGGCGCGGCGCTGTTCCGTGAAGCGGGCATTCCCAAGCGGCTGATTCCCGGTGCCATCGCCCTCGGCTCGTTCACCTTCACCATGACCGCCCTGCCCGGCACGCCGGCCATTCAGAACGCCATTCCCAACCCGTTTTTCGGCACCGATGCCTTTGCCGCGCCGGGTCTTGGGGTGATTGCCGGGCTGATCATGTTCGGCCTTGGCACCTGGTGGCTTACCGCCCAGTCGCGCAAGCTGATGACTGCCGGTGAAGGCTACGGCGAGCACCGCGACGAGCCGGTGGCCGAGGACAACCGCAACACCCCCGGCTTCTGGCTGGCCCTGCTGCCGATCTTTGTGGTGATCGGCCTGAACTTCCTGATGGCCAAACAGATTCTGCCGAGCCTCGACACCAGCTACCTGGCCAAGCCGGAATTCGGCGGCCTGCAGGATGCCAAGTCGCTGATCGGTATCTGGGCCATCATCGTTGCCCTGAGCGCGGCCATCCTGTTGTTGATCGCCATGCACTGGAAGCGCTGGATGGACCTGAAGAAGAGCGTCAACGACGGCGCGTTCGGCTCCATGCTGCCGATCCTCAACACCGCCGCCGAAGTGGGCTACGGCACGGTGATCGCCTCCCTGGCCGGCTTTGTGATCATTCGCGACCTGGTGCTCGGCGTCTCCGATAACCCGCTGATCTCCGAGGCGGTGGCGGTGAATATCCTCGCCGGCATCACTGGTTCGGCGTCTGGCGGCATGTCGATTGCGCTAAAGACCCTCGGCGAGCAGTACCTGACCCTGGCCAACGCCGCCGGCATCAGCCCCGAGCTGCTGCACCGGGTGGCGGCAATGGCGTCGGGCTGTATGGACACATTGCCGCATAACGGCGCGGTGATCTCGCTGCTGGCGATCTGCAAGCTGACCCACCGCGAGTCGTACAAATTTATCTTCGTCAACACCGTGGCCTTCCCGATGGTGGCGTTGGTGGTGGTGATTACGCTCGGCACCATGTTTGGCAGTTTCTAAACCCTATACCTGTAGGAGCGGGCCATGCCCGCGAAACCCATCGCAGCCATGGGCAGCTCCTACAGGTGATATAGCCCCTTCGCTACGAGTAAGCACCATGAGCAAGATCATAAGCGCCGCCGCCGCTGTGGCGCGCATCCCGGATAACGCCAACCTGGCCACCGGCGGCTTTGTCGGCATAGGTTTCGCCGAGGAAATCGCCATTGCTTTGGAACAGCGCTTTCTCGCCGAACAGGCCCCGCGCGACCTGACCCTGGTGTATGCCGCGGGCCAAGGCGACGGCAAGGGCCGTGGCCTCAATCATCTGGCCCATGAAGGCCTAGTACGGCGGGTGATCGGCGGCCACTGGGGCCTGGTGCCGGGGCTGCAGAAGCTGGCGGTGGACAACCGCATCGAGGCCTACAACCTGCCCCAGGGGGTGATCTCCCAGCTGTTTCGCGATATCGCTGCGGGCAAGCCGGGGCAGCTGTCGCGGGTCGGCCTGGGCACCTTCGTCGACCCGCGCCACGGCGGCGGCAAGCTCAATGCGCGCACCCGCACCGAGCTGGTGCGGCTAATGCCCATCGATGGCGAGGACTACCTGTTCTATCCGGCCTTCCCCATCCATGTCGGCATCGTCCGCGCCACCAGCGCCGACCCGGACGGCAACCTCAGTTTCGAGCGTGAGGCGCTGACCATCGAGAGCCTGGCTATCGCCATGGCCGCGCACAACTCGGGCGGGCTGGTGATCGCCCAGGTCGAGCGCATCGTCGAGCGCGGCTCGCTCAATCCGCGCGAGGTAAAGATCCCCGGCATTCTGGTCGATTGCGTGGTGGTGGCCGAGCCACACAACCATCAGCAGACCTTCGCCACCGCCTACAACCCGGCCTTCGCCGGCGAAACCCGGGTGCCGGTGGACAGCCTGAAAGCCATGCCCCTGGATGTACGCAAACTGATCGCCCGCCGCGCGGCGCTGGAGCTGAAGGCCGGCGCGGTGGTCAACCTGGGCATCGGCATGCCCGAAGGCGTGGCGGCAGTGGCCGCCGAGGAAGGGGTGATCGAACGCCTGACCCTGACCGCCGAACCCGGGGTGATCGGCGGCATCCCCGCCTCGGGCCTGGATTTTGGCGCGGCGAGCAACCACAGCGCGCAGCTCGACCAGCCCTATCAGTTCGACTTCTACGACGGCGGCGGCCTGGATATCGCCTTTCTCGGCCTGGCCCAGGCCGATGCGGCGGGCAACCTCAACGTGTCCAGATTTGGCTCGCGCCTGGCCGGGGCCGGCGGTTTTATCAATATCAGCCAGAACGCCAAGCAGGTGGTGTTTGTCGGCACCTTTAGCGCCGGGCCGCAGGATATTCGTATCGAGGACGGACGGCTGCGCATCATCGAAGACGGCGCGCTGCGCAAGTTTGTCGCCGAGGTGGAGCAGCGCACCTTCGCCGGTCGCCTCGCCGCCGAGCGCGGCCAGCCGGTGCTCTACGTCACCGAACGCTGCGTGTTCCAGCTGACCCTGGATGGCCTGGAGCTGATCGAGGTGGCCCCCGGGGTGGATATCCAGCGCGACATCCTCGACCGCATGGACTTCACCCCCATAGTGCGTGAGCCGCAGCTGATGGATGGGCGGCTGTTTCTGCCAGCACGCATCGGCCTGGGCGAGCAGCTGAACGCCGACTAAGGTTTGAGTGTGAATTTACGGGCCCGCTGGGCCCGTTTTTTTGCCAGGGCTTTGGCGCTAATCGTAGGGTGGACCACGCTTCACCGGTCCACCATGGGCAATCGAGACGAACGCCCATGGTGGCAATAAACGGCGATTTCCACCCTACGCTCTATCGCTCCCGAGATTCGTAGCCTGGGTGCAATCCGGGGTTGGAGAGATACCGCACCCGGATTTCATCCGGGCTATGCCAGGTGGCATCCTAGGCTGGAGCACGCCTCACCGGCCCACCAGGGGCGACCAAGCCGAATACCCAATGGTGGAAATAAACAGCGATTTCCACCCTACGTCTTTTCGCCCAACTTATGCCGCGCGGCATACAGGCACACCAGCTCCATCGCCACCGCGGCACCGGCCAGGGCGGTGACTTCGGCGTGGTCGTAGGGCGGCGAGACTTCCACCACATCCATGCCGACCAGATTGATCCCGCGCAGGCCGCGCAGAATCTCCAGCGCCTGATGCGTACTCAGGCCGCCGCATACCGGAGTACCGGTGCCGGGGGCGAAGGCCGGGTCGAGGCAGTCGATATCGAAGGTCAGGTACACCGGGCTATCACCGACCCGCTCACGGATCTGCGCGGCGATCTGCTCCGGGGTGCTGCGGTGCACCTGGCGCGCATCCAGCACCTGAAAGCCCATCACATCGTCGTTGGTGGTGCGCAGGCCGATCTGCACCGAGCGTGACGGATCGACCAAGCCCTCGCGGGCGGCGTGGTAGAACATGGTGCCGTGGCTAACGCCCTGCTCGCTGGCGTCGCTGTCCGGCCAGGTGTCGCTGTGCGCATCGAAGTGCACCAACGACAGCGCGCCGTGTTTGCGCGCATGGGCCTTGAGCAGCGGGTAGCTGATGAAGTGATCGCCGCCCAGGGTGAGCATGGCGCAACCGGCCTGGACGATATGCTCGGCATGGGCCTCGATGGCGGCAGGTGCTTTGTGCGGCAGGGCGTGATCGAAATTGCAGTCGCCGTAGTCGATCACCGCCAGATGGTCGAAGGGGTCGAACTCCCAGGGGTAATGGCGCTCCCAGGCGCTGGTGATCGAGGCCGCGCGGATCGCTCGCGGGCCGAAACGGGTGCCGGGGCGGTTGGTGGTAGCGGTGTCGAAGGGCACGCCGCTGACCACCAGATCGACGCCGCGCAGGTCGCGCGAATAGCGCCGGCGCATAAAGCTGGTGACGCCGGCGTAGGTCGGCTCGGAGTAGGTGCCGTAGAGGCTGTCGCGGGTAAATGCCAGGTCGTTGCCGTTAAATGCTTCCATGGTCGTGTTCTCAGTACTGGCTGCGGAAAGTGGTCCAGATGCGGGTGCGCTCGCGTTGTTGGCGCAGCGGCAGCAGCTGTTCGCTGAACAGCCGCGCACGCACCTCGGCGGGCGGGTAGATATCCGGGTCGCCGGTGATGGCCGCGTCGACCAGCTCGCTGGCGGCGCGGTTGGCGTTGGCGAAGAACACGCTGTTGGTGAGCTCGGCGATGGCCTCGGGGCGCAGCATATGGTCGATAAAGGCATGGGCGGCCTTGGGGTGCGGCGCGTCGACAGGAATGGCCAGGGTGTCGAACCAGATCAGCGTGCCTTCCACGGGGATGCGGTAGTGCACCTCGAACGGCTGGCTGGCCTCGCGGGCGTTGTCGGCGGCCATCAGGGCATCGCCGTTGTAGGTCAGGGCCAGGCAGATTTCACCCTTGGCCAGGTCGTCGATATGCCGGCCACTGCCGACATAGCGCAGGTTGGGCTGCAGCCCGGCGAGCAACTGCTGCGCCGCCGCCAGGTCGTCACGCTCGCTGCTGTAGGGATCCTTGCCCAGGTAATGCAGGGCGATGCTGATCACCTCCTGGGGCGAGTCGATCACGGCGATGCCGCAGTCCTTGAGCTTGCTGGCGTACTCGGGCTTGAACAGCAGGTCCAGGCTGTTAGTCGGTACACCCGGCAGACGCTGCTCGACGGCCTGGCGGTTGTAACCCAGGCCGACGGTGCCCCAGGTGTAGGGCAGCCCGTACTGGTTGCCGGGATCGCTGCTGGCCAGCTTCGCCAGCAGTTCGGGATCCAGGTTGCCCAGATTGGCGAGCTGACTGCGGTCGATCGGCTGCAGCGCCCCGGCCTGAATGGCGCGGGCCAGGCCGCTGGAGGCGGGGAAGACAACGTCATAGCCGCTGCCGCCGGTCAGCAGCTTGCTGTCCAGGGCTTCGGCGCTGTCGAAGATGTCGTACTTGACCCGGATGCCGGTCTCTTCCTTGAAGCGCTTGAGCGCCTGCTCGGGGATATAGGACGACCAGCTGTACAGATTCAGGACCTTGTCCTGCGCCTGGGCGGGCAGGATAAGGGCCAGGAGCAACAGGCTTGCGGCAACACGCATGGCGATAACCTCACTTCAGATAAACCGGCCTTGCTGCGGCGGCGCTGCACCGCCCGCTAGGCGGTGCCGTGCGCACCACGGCGAACGACGAGCTCATCCTGCCCGGGGCATTGCGTTGAATAAATATGAAGTGATCTACTCTGGCTTCGCTTTTTATCAATGTTTGGAGCCGCCATGCTCAGCCAGTTGCGCGACCTCGATCTGCAGTTGCTGCGCCTGTTCGTCACCGTGGTGGAATGCGGCGGTTTCAGCGCTGCCCAGGGCGAGCTGGGCGTCGGTCAGTCGACCATCAGCACGCAGATGGCCAAGCTGGAGACCCGCCTGGGCTTTCGCCTGTGCGAGCGCGGCAAGGCCGGCTTTCGCCTGACGCCCAAAGGCGAGCAGGTGCTAAGCGCCACCCGCAAGCTGTTCAGCGCCATCGACACCTTCAAGGGCGAAGCCCAGGGCATGGCCGACAAGCTCCTGGGCGAGCTGCGCATCGGCCTCTCCGAAGGCCTGGCGGTTGAGGTTCTGGAGCGGGTGGCCGCAGCCATCCGGCGTTTTCGCGGACGCAACCAGGCGGTGCAGATCGAGTTGCTCAGCGCCATGCCCGCCGAGCTGGAACGCCGCCTGCTGCAGGGCCAGCTGCACCTGGCCATCGGCTATTTCTCCGGCAACCAGGCAGCGCTGGAGTGTCGCCCGCTGTTCCGTGAACGCCAGGTGCTGTATTGCGCCCAGGGCCATGCGCTGTTCGAGGGGGGCGAGCCAAGCCTGGAAGAACTGCAACAGGCCGACCGGGTGCACCATCCCTATCGCCCGACCCAGGCCCGCGAACCCTTGCAGAGCGCCAGCAGTTCGGCGCAGACCGAGCAGGTCGACGGAGCCCTGGCCTTTATCCTCTCCGGTCGGCATATCGGCTACCTGCCCGAGCATATCGCCGCCCCCTGGCTGGCCCGCGGCCGCTTGCGCGCACTGCAGGCCGAGGCCCTGGGCTTCGAGGTGCAGTTCCACCTGGCCCGGCACCGCGGCCAGCACCCGGGCGATGCCCAGCTGGCCCTGAGCGAGGATCTGCTGGCGGCCTTCGCCGGGTGAAGCCGAACGGCGCAGTGGGTGTGGCGGTCTATAGTTCTCAGTCCCTTCGCTCAACCCGCAAGGAGTTGTCATGAACAAGACCTACAACGTTGCCGTGCTGGTCGGCAGCCTGCGTCAGGCCTCGATCAATCGCAAACTGGCATTGGCCCTGATCGAACTCGCCCCGCCCTCGCTGCAGCTGAAGATCGTCGAGATCGGCGAGCTGCCGCTGTACAACGAAGATATCGACCAGGACAGCCCGCCCGCCGCCTATAGCGACTTCCGCAGCCAACTACAGGCGGCCGACGCCCTGCTGTTTGTCACCCCGGAGTACAACCGCTCGGTGCCGGCACCGATGAAGAACGCCATCGATGTCGGCTCGCGGCCCTACGGCAAGAGCGCCTTCAGCGGCAAACCCGGAGCCGTACTGAGCGCCTCACCGGGGGCCATCGGCGGCTTCGCGGCCAACCACCACCTGCGCCAGTCCATGGTGTTTCTCGACGTCCATATGATGCAGCAGCCGGAAGCCTACCTCGGCGGTGCCGGCAGCTTCTTCGGGGAGGACGGCAAGCTCGGCGACGGCATCAAACCGTTTCTGCAGAAGTTTATCGACGCCTATGCCGCCTGGGTGGCGCGGCACCTATAGCCGGCCGTGGGCTAGTGCGCCGGCGGCTGACGCAACTGCCCGGCCAGGCGCTCGATGGCGGCGATGGTCTGGACGATCTCGGCGTGGATATCCGGCGTGCCCAGGCAGGTTCTGCCAGGGCGCGCACGGTACTCGCGGATTTCCGCCTCCAGCTGCAGGCGTGGATCGAACAGCCCTTCGGTGAGGGGTTGGAAGATAGTCACAGGATGCTCCTTGCCGGTTACGCGCCGGCGTGACGATTGCGGTCAGGAGGCAGTAAGCAAAGGAGGCACAAGGCCGCGATGGTGGTTCTTATGGTGAGCAGGCCCGCAGTGGGGTCCTGGTGCGCACGGCGCACCCTACGGGGGGCTAGCGTCAGCTGACGGGCTTAACAGTCCGCCGATTGCCGGGGCGGGTCAAGCCACCCGCCGCCGGACGGTCAGCCCTGGTTTAGCAGCGGCGGCATCGGGCAATCGAGAATATCGGCCACCGCACGCATCAACTCGGCCTCATCTGCAGTGATCCGGCCGTCGTGTTCGATACCGCGGGCCATGGCCTTGAGCAGTTGCGGCTTCTGCAGCGGCCACAGCTGGCTCAGGCGGCCGAGGGCGGCTTCCAGCGCCTTGAGGTCACTGCGCGCGGCCGGCAGCAACGGCACTGGCGCAAACGGCAGCCCTGCGTAGGCGTGGGCGAAAGCTGCAGCCGCCGCCACTGCATCGACCTCGCCGGCGCGGGCCAGGCACGACAGCAGCACCGCGGTCTCATCGGCCAGCTCGGCCAGGTGATAGCGGCCGACCTGGGTGCGCCCTGCCTCGACATTGCGTTCGATAATCCGCAGCAGGCTCCATTCCAGCAGCGCGACCTTGCCATCGGCCCGGATCAGCAGCGCCAGATTGCCCTTGAACGCGGCGAATGCCTCCTTGCCCAGCTGCTTGAGTGCCGGCATGGCCAGGTCCAGCAGAGGCAGGCGCAATCCCGGCTGCAGATGCTGCAACGGCTCACGCAGGGTCTGCAGCGCCGCCTCCACTTCCGCGGCGATGCGCGGCTGCAACAGCTGCAGCTGGCGCGCGCAGGCGGCGCTGTCGTGATCCAGCAACAGGCCGTAGATCAGGGCCTGGGCTGAGCTGCAGCTGTGCGCAGCCTGGGTCAGCAAGGGGTCGAGACGCTGTAGCACGTCCCGGGCCTGGCTCAGGTGGGGGCCTTGCGGATCGCCGATGGCGCTTATCGCCTGCGCCGCCGCAGCCGGGGCAAACGCAGGGCCCGCGGGGCTTAGCCGCTGCAAGGCCTCATTCCAGCCCTGGGCGGCCGCGACCTGGGCCGGTGTGGCCGTGGAGCCCGCCAGGCTCAGCGCATCCACCTGCGGATAGCGGCCATCCCAACCCGGACTGACACGACGAATCCGCTCGTCCAGGGGCGGATGGGTGGCGAGCAGCCCCTCCAGCGCCTGGCTGATGCCGGCGGCGAAATACATGTGGCTGAACTCGGCGGCGTGCCCGGCCTGCAACTGCGAGCCATACAGATTGCCGCCGATCTTCTTCAGCGCTCCGGCGATGCCGTCCGGGTTGCGGGTGAACTGCACTGCCGAGGCATCGGCGAGAAACTCGCGCTGGCGGCTGACCGCGGCCTTGATCAGGTTGCCGAAGAAGGTTCCGGCATAGCCCAGCAGCCACAGGCTCGCGCCGACGGCGAGGACCACCGCCACCGAATTGTCGCGGCTCGATCTGCTCCGCGAGCGGCCGCTGCTGCGCAGCAGAAAACCGCCGATCAGGCCGAGCAGGAGGATGCCGTGCAGCACGGCCACCAGACGGGTATTGAGGCGCATATCGCCGTGGAAAACATGGCTGAATTCGTGGGCAATCACCCCCTGCAGCTCCTCGCGCGACAGCAGGCTGATGGCCCCGCGGGTAATCCCGATCACCGCATCCTGGGGCGTCAGGCCGGCGGCGAAGGCATTGATCCCGGCATCGTCGAGCACATACACCGGCGGCACCGGGGTGCCCGAGGCGATGGCCATTTCCTCGACCACATTGAGCAGGCGACGCTCCTCGAAGTTCTGCGGGGCCAGGTTGATCAGCCGCCCGCCCAGGCGCTCGGCGACGGCCTGGCCACCACGGTTCAGTTGCAGGCTCTTGTACAGGCTGCCGAGCAGCACCACGGCGATCACTGCCACGGCCACCATGGCCACCAGCGGGCCACTGGGCAGCAGGCTACCCGGGCCGTCGAGCAGGCTGACACTGTGGTTCTGCCCGAACAGCTGCCAGATCGCCCCCAGCACCAGGCTGGTCAGGGCAATCAGGCTGATCACCGCCAGCACCATCAGAATCAGCAGACGGCCGCTGATGCGCCGGGCACGGTCTTGTTGTTCGAAGAAATTCATCGCGCGATCCGTTGACTGAGGCGCGGGGCAGCGGCGCTAGAACGCCACCCTGGGCGCTTCCTGAATCGCCGCGCTATCGGCGAACTCCAGCAGGCTGGCGTCCTGGCCATGACCGAAAGTGGCCGCCAGCAGCACCGGGGGGAATGCCTGCTTGTAGGTGTTGTAGGCCATCACCGCATCGTTGAAGGCCTGGCGGGCGAAAGCCACCTTGTTCTCGGTGCTACTCAGCTCTTCGCTGAGCTGTTGCATATTGGCCGAGGCCTTGAGCTCCGGGTAGGCCTCCAGGGTCACATTGAGGCGACCCAGGGCGCTGTTCAGCAAGCCTTCCGCGCCGCCCAGCTGCGCCATGCTCTGGGCATTGCCGGGTTGCGCCGCGGCAGCCTTGAGGCCGCTGACCGCGTTGTTGCGCGCGGCAATCACCGCCTCCAGGGTGTCACGCTCGTGGGCCATATAGCCCTTGGCGGTTTCCACCAGGTTGGGGATCAGGTCATGGCGGCGCTTGAGCTGCACCTCGATCTGCGCGAAGCCGTTCTGGAAGCGATTGCGCAGCGCCACCAGCTGGTTGTAGACGCCGATCACATAAAAGATCAGGGCTACCACAACGGCCAGGACAATCAGGGCGGAGACGGACATGGGGAAATCCTTATCGGCATCTGGGAGATAAACCGATGGTAGCGGAAAACCCGCGCAGGGAATGTCCAGTGGCGCAAATGGCGGTCGCTCCGGCCTGGCCAGCAACGTCGCGACAGCCGGTCACTCGCCCCATAGCCAGGACGCAGACGCATGCGGGGCCATAACGACCTATCCAGCAGACTGATGGGGTGAAAAAATCCTTGGCAGAATAGACCGACCGGTCTATATATTCGCCCATGAAAAAAATCTCGACCCGCGACAAACTGATCACCGCCATGGCCGATGCCCTGCAACGCAAGGGCCTGCACGGCGTTGGCCTGAATGAACTGCTGGCGCAGGCCGGCGCGCCCAAGGGCAGCCTCTACCACCATTTTCCCGGCGGCAAGAGCGAGCTGGCGGTGGCGGCCATCGAACATATCAGCCAGCGCATCGACGGCCTGTTCGCCCAGCTCTTTAGCCAGCAGGCCGACCCACTCAAGGCGTTGCATCACTGGTTGCAAGGAGCGCTGCAGCAGCTGGAAAACAGCCAGTTCGAACGCGGCTGCCCGCTGGCCACCATCGCCCTGGAAAGCGGCCCCGAGGATGTGGAAATTCGCGCCGCCCTGCAGCGCAGCTTTGCCACGGTGCGCCAGGCCTTGAGCCAGCAGTTGCATCAATACGGTTACCCCAGCGAGCAGGCCGATAACCTCGCAGCGCTGTTCGTCGCCCTCTACGAAGGCGGCCTGCTCCAGGCCCGCGTCGCCGGCAGCAGCGAACCCCTCAAGCGCGCCGCCGAAGCCCTGTTCAATCTAACCCGCAGCCAGCACCCGCAAGGAGCCCGCGCATGAACACCCCCAGCATTCTCAGCGAGACCCTGGAACTGCCGGCACTGGACGGCTACCCGCTGACCGCCACCCTCTATCACGCTCCCGAGCCGGTCGCGCAGCTGCTGATCGCCGGGGCCACCGGCGTGCCCCAGGGGTTCTATCGGCGCTTCGCCGAATACGCCGCGCAGCGCGGCTACAGCACCCTGACCCTGGATTACCGCGGCGTCGGCCAATCGAAACCGGCCAGCCTGCGCGGCTTCGCCATGGATTACCTGGACTGGGCCCACCTCGACCTGGCCGCCGCCGTCGATCAGCACAGCCACCCCCAGCGCCCGCTGTATATGGTTGGCCATTCCTTCGGCGGGCATGCCTTCGGTCTGCTGCCCAACCACGCGCGGATCCAGGGTTTCTATACCTTTGGCACCGGTGCCGGCTGGCATGGCTGGATGCCCAGGGCCGAGCAGATCAAGGTGCTGGCCATGTGGCGGCTGATCGGCCCGCTGATGACCCGTGCCCAGGGCTATCTGGGCTGGAGCCGCCTGGGCATGGGCGAGGACCTGCCGCTGGGCGTCTACCGGCAGTGGAAACGCTGGTGCCGCTACCCGCGCTACTTCTTCGAAGACCCGCAGATGCCCGGCCTGGCCGAGCGCTTCGCCCAGGTCGGCACGCCGATCGTCGCCGCCAACGCCCTCGACGACCTGTGGGCTCCGCCGGCCTCGCGCGATGCCTTTATGGCCGCCTACCGCGGCGCGCCCTACCAGGCCCGGACCATCGACTCCCACGCCAGCGGCCTGGGTGCCATCGGTCATATGGGTTACTTCCGCCCGGCCGCGCAGCAGTTGTGGGATGAAACCCTGGACTGGTTCGCCACATTGCCGGCGCAGCACCAGGTCGCCTGAGCACAGCCACTTTATGGCGCAAGAGCCGCCTGCGCCGAAGCCAGAGGAGCATTGATCGATGAGCATGATCCCGCCAGGCTTTACCCCGCTGTTCAGAAGCAGTCCCTTTCTCGACCTGCTGGGGCCAATCCATAACCAGCAGACCGATGCCGGCCTGGTCATCGGCCTGCGCGCCGAGGCCAAGCACTGCAACGCCCGCGGCCTGGTGCATGGCGGCGTACTGAGCAGCCTGGCCGACATTGCCCTGGGCTACAGCACGGCGTTCGCCGAAGACCCGCCCACACCAATGGTCACCGCCAGCCTGAGCATCGATTACGCCGGCGCGGCACGTCTGGGTGACTGGATAGAGGTTGCAACCGAGGTGCAGAAGGTCGGCAAGCGCCTGGCCTTCGCCAATTGCTACTTTGTCGTGGCCGGCGAACGTATCGCCCACGCCAGTGCGGTATTCAGCGTGTCGACCGGCAGCTGAGCCTTCTGCCGGGCGCAGAAAAAAGAAAACCCCGCGATTGCGGGGCTTTGCAGACTTGAGTCCTGACATCCATGATCCGCCGGCCATCCTGGCAGCTTCCAGCGTGTCCCTGTTGGCTAATCTGCGCTTCCTGCGCGACGTCCATGGGCAGCAGATTAGCCCTTTGTACCAACGTACCAACAGTGGCGATAAGCGGCAGCATGTGTAAGCCATGGCTTACACATAAGCCTTCCCAGCCTAGAGTTGGCTATGTTTTGTGACGCAGGTCTTGCTAGACTGAAATTGTCTGACAAAAACAACAGACCGTTCTAGAAAACGACCAATGGGGCCACAGTATGCGTGCAGTTATTATCGCCCTCGGTTGCCTGGCAACCACCTTCAGCCTGCCGTCACTGGCCAGCGGCCAGAACCAGATTGCCGATACCAAGGCCGCCACCCGCATCTTCTGGAACCAGCTCTACAGCCAAGGTGGCACCTCGCTGTATTGCGGCCAAACCTTCGCCGGCGAAAGCGACCAGTTCAAGGCCAGCCCGATCTACAGCACTAAACAGCTGAAGAGTGCCCTGCGCTGCATCACCGACCGCCAGTGCGGGATCATGAACCCACGCTACGTTTACATGATGTCCGATCTGCACAACCTCTACCCGGCCCTGAGCCCCGTCGAGCAGGCACGGCGCAATGCGCAGTTCGGCGAACTGAACGACAAGGCACCAAACAAGTTCGAGGACATCGGCTGCGATATAAAAACCAGCTTTCATCTGGTGGAGCCGCGCGACGAAGCCAAGGGCAATATCGCCCGGGCGATCTTCTATATGCACATCGAGTACGGCCTGCCCATCGTCGGCCAGCTGCAGATGTACAAGAAGTGGCACCAGATGGACCCGCCGGATGCCGAAGAACGCGCCCGTAACGACCGGATCGAGTCGCTGCAAGGCACGCGCAACCGCTATATCGACGACCCCGGCCTGGCCGAGCAACTGACCGGTAATTAGCCCTTAGAATCGGTTTCTGATCTCGCGAGCTAGAGCGAGACAAGGCAAAAACAGCCGAGGAAGCGGAGTTTACGGGTTGTAAATGAGCATAACTCGTTCCACTCGCCCTTCGGGCCGCGCTAAAGCGCGTTAGCCGCAAGCGGCTTGCCGAGGCTGTTTTTAACGCAGTATCGCCGACGCGCAGCAGATCCGAGACAGGTTCTCAGCGGCGGCGATTAAGGGTCGAGCGCAGCTTATAGCGATCGCCCGGATGAATCAGCCGGGCGTAGCTAATCAGATGCTCATCCGACCAGGTGCGGCGGATCACGCTCAGACAAGGTGCAGCCTGCTCAATTTCCAGCCAGGCGGCCACCTGTGCATCCACCTGCACCGCCTCCACCACATGCTCGACATCGGAAATCGGGCAGCTGCTGACCAGCACCTCGTTGGGCGTCTGTCGGGAAAAATCACTGTCCAGATAATGCGGCACCCAGCGCGGGTTGACGAAGCGGTCTTCCAGCTGAATCGGCACGCCATCTTCGCGGTGCACCAGGATGCTGTGAAACACCTCGGCACCCAGACGCAAACCCAGGCGCAACGCCACCTCATCATCCGCCGCCAGGGCCTCGCAGCGAATCACATCATTGCTGTAGGCATGGCCACGGCCACGCACTTCCGTGGCGATATTGAGCACCTCATGCAGCGAGGACTCGGCCTTGCGGTCGGTGACAAAGGTGCCCAGGCCCGCCTGGCGTATCAGGTAGCCCTTCTGCACCAGGTCGCGGATGGCCTTGTTGGCGGTCATCCGGCTGACAGAGAAATCCCGCGCCAGCTGCTCTTCGGCCGGGATCTGGTGATTGACCGGGTACGCGCCGCTGTGGATGCGCTCCAGCAGAAACTCTTCGATCGCCTTGTAGCGCGGGGTTGTACTGCTCACTGCGGCTCCTTGGATATAAACCCGTGGGCGGATGATAGCCGGCATCAGCCTTGCCGCGTAGGGTGCGCCGTGCGCACCGCCCCGTCAGAGCAGCGCTGCACGGGGCAGAGTCGATGCCGTCTTAAACCGTAGGGTGGAAAACGCTGCGCGGTTTTCCACCCTACGAATCGCCCCGTCACAGACGGCAAAGGACGGCCACTCACCCCAGCGACGGCAATACCCCGCTCGGTAACAACGGGGTCAGCACGCGCTCGGCGAGCAGAGCATTGGCGGCCTCGATATCCGGGGCGAAGAAGCGGTCTTCCACGTAGTACGGCACCTGCGCGCGCAGGGCCTGACGCGCCTGTTCCAGCAGCGGCGAGCTTTTCAGCCCTTCGCGGAAATCCAGGCCCTGGCAGGCACCCAGCCATTCGATGGCCAGCACGCCACGGGTGTTGGCGGCCATTTCCCATAGGCGCTTGCCCGCAGCCGGGGCCATGGACACATGGTCTTCCTGGTTGGCCGAAGTCGGCAGGCTGTCGACGCTGTGCGGATGAGCCAGGGCCTTGTTTTCGCTGGCCAGGGCGGCGGCGGTGACCTGGGCAATCATAAAGCCGGAGTTGACCCCGCCATTGGCCACCAGAAACGGTGGCAGCTGCGACATATGCTTGTCCATCATCAGCGAGGTGCGGCGTTCGCTCAGCGCGCCGATTTCGGCAATGGCCAGAGCGATATTGTCGGCGGCCATGGCTACCGGCTCGGCGTGGAAGTTGCCGCCGGAAATCACATCGCCTTCGGCGGCGAATACCAGCGGGTTATCCGAGACCGCATTGGCTTCCACCGCCAGCACCTCGGCGGCCTGACGCAGCTGAGTCAGGCAGGCACCCATGACTTGCGGCTGGCAGCGCAGCGAGTACGGGTCCTGCACCTTGTCGCAGGCTTCGTGGGAGCGCCCCACTTCGCTGCTGTCGCCGAGCAGGTGACGATAGATAGCGGCGGCATCAATCTGCCCACGCTGGCCGCGGGCGGCATGGATGCGCGGATCAAAGGGCGCACGCGAGCCCAGCGCAGCCTCGACAGTCAGGCCGCCGCAAACGGTGGCCGCAGCGAACAGATCCTCGGCCTCGAACAAGCCACGCAAGGCGTAGGCGGTGGACACCTGAGTGCCGTTAAGCAGGGCCAGGCCCTCCTTGGCTGCAAGGGTCATCGGCTGCAGACCGGCGATGGCCAATGCCTCAGCTGCCGGCAGCCACTCACCGCGATAACGCGCCTGGCTTTCGCCGAGCAGCACCAGGGACATATGCGCCAGCGGCGCGAGGTCGCCGGAGGCACCCACCGAACCCTTAAGCGGAATATGCGGATAGACCTCGGCATTGATCAGGGCGATCAGCGCCTCGATCACCTTCAAGCGGATGCCGGAGAAACCGCGCGCCAGGCTGTTGATCTTGAGCAGCATGATCAGGCGCACCATGGCGTCGTCCAGCGGCGCGCCGATACCGGCGGCGTGGGACAGCACCAGCGAGCGCTGAAGCTTTTCCAGGTCCTCGTTGGCGATGCGGGTCGAGGCCAGCAGGCCGAAGCCGGTGTTGATGCCGTAGGCGGTGCGGCCCTCGGCAATAATGCCGTTTACGCAGGCGACACTGGCTTCGATGCCGGCGTGGGCGCTGGCGTCCAGGCGCAGCTGCAGCGGTGCCTGGTAGGCGGCGCGCAGCTGGGCCAGGGTCAGTTGACCGGGGGTCAGGGTAAACAGGCTCATGCGCTGGCTCCTTGGGTAGCGGCGATCATCGGCAGGTCGAGACCCTGCTCTTCGGCGCAGTCGATAGCAATGTCATAACCGGCATCGGCGTGACGCATCACCCCGGTGCCCGGGTCGTTGCGCAGCACGCGGCCGAGGCGAGCGCGAGCTTCTGGCGTGCCGTCGGCGACTATCACCACGCCGGAATGCTGCGAGTAACCCATGCCGACGCCGCCGCCGTGGTGCAGCGACACCCAGGTCGCGCCGCCGGCGGTGTTCAGCAAAGCATTCAGCAGCGGCCAGTCGGACACGGCGTCGGAGCCGTCCTGCATGGACTCGGTTTCACGGTTGGGGCTGGCCACCGAGCCGGAGTCCAGGTGGTCGCGGCCGATGACGATCGGCGCTTTCAGCTCGCCGCTGGCGACCATGTCGTTGAAGGCTTGAGCGAGGCGTGCGCGGTCTTTCAGGCCGACCCAGCAGATACGTGCCGGCAGACCCTGGAAGCTGATGCGCTCGCGGGCCATGTCCAGCCAGTTGTGCAGGTGGGCGTCGTCCGGGATCAGCTCCTTGACCTTGGCATCGGTCTTGTAGATGTCCTCGGGGTCGCCGGACAGCGCCACCCAGCGGAACGGGCCGATGCCCTGACAGAACAGCGGACGGATATAGGCCGGGACGAAACCGGGGAAGTCGAAGGCGTTGTCGACACCCTCCTGCAAAGCCATCTGGCGGATATTGTTGCCGTAATCGAAGGTCGGCACGCCCATCTGCTGGAAGGCCAGCATGGCGCGCACATGCACGGCCATGGACTGCTTGGCGGCCTTGACCACCACGGCCTCCTCGGTTTTGCCGCGGGCCACGTATTCATCCCAGCTCCAGCCGGCCGGCAGGTAGCCGTGGCGCGGGTCGTGGGCGCTGGTCTGGTCGGTGACCATGTCCGGACGCACGCCGCGCTTGACCAGCTCCGGGAGGATCTCGGCGGCGTTGCCACAGAGGGCGATGGACACCGCCTTGCCTTCGCCGGTGTATTTGTCGATACGCGCCAGGGCATCGTCCAGGTCCTTGGCCTGCTCGTCGACGTAACGGGTCTTCAGGCGGAAGTCGATACGCGATTGCTGACACTCGATATTCAGCGAGCAGGCGCCGGCCAGGGTCGCCGCCAGTGGCTGCGCGCCGCCCATGCCGCCAAGGCCTGCAGTGAGCACCCAACGGCCCTTGAGGTTGCCGCCGTAATGCTGGCGGCCGGCCTCGACGAAGGTTTCATAGGTGCCCTGAACGATGCCCTGGCTGCCGATATAGATCCAGCTGCCGGCGGTCATCTGGCCGTACATGGCCAGGCCCTTGGCATCCAGTTCGTTGAAGTGCTCCCAGGTGGCCCAGTGCGGCACCAGGTTGGAGTTGGCCAGCAGCACGCGCGGCGCATCCTTGTGCGTCTCGAACACGCCAACCGGCTTGCCGGATTGAATCAGCAGGGTCTGGTTGTCTTCCAGACGGGTCAGCACTTCGACGATCTTGTCGTAGCACTCCCAGTTGCGCGCGGCGCGGCCGATGCCGCCATACACCACCAGCTCCTTGGGGTTCTCGGCCACTTCCGGGTCGAGGTTGTTCATCAGCATGCGCAGCGGCGCTTCGGTCAGCCAGCTCTTGGCGGTCAGCGTGGTGCCACGGGCGGCGCGAATTTCGGTGTCACGGAAAAGGCTCATAACAAGCTCCTTATCAACAGATCGTTAGGTGCGGGCGGCTTACAGCCAGCCCATGTAGAGCGCCAGGTAGCCCAGCGGAATGCTGAACAACAGGCTTAAGAACGTGCGCTGCAGCCAGACCAGCAACAGGTCGCGCAGACGCAGGGGAATTCGCGTGGCCAGCACGCAGGGAATCGAGGCAGAGAGAAACAGCACGCTGCTCACCGAGACGATGGCGGTGACGAACTTGACCAGCAGGTCGGCGTCTTTCAGCAACATGGCCGGCAGGAACATCTCCGCCAGGCCGGAAGAAATGGCGCGGGCCACCTGCATCGGCTCATTCAGGCCAAACAGCCAGGTCACTGGATAGAACAGCACGCCGAGGGCATCGAACAGCGGGGTGTATTGGGCGGCGAGCAAGCCGAGCAGGCCGACGGCGAGAATGCTCGGCAGGATCGCGGCGGTCATGCGCAGGCCATCGACAAAGGTCTCGCGCAAAGCGCTGAGCAGCGAGGGTGCGCTGGCCGCCTGGCTCAAACCGGCACGCCAGGCGCTGCCGATACGGCTCTCGCCCGCCTGCAACTGCGGCTCGGGGCGGCTTTCGGAAGGCAGACGCGACAGCGGATAGATACGCGCGCTGACGGCGGTGACGCTGAAGGTCACCAGCATCGCGCTCCAGAAATACAGGTTCCAGATTTCCATCAGGCCGAGGGTCTTGGCGATGATCACCATAAAAGGTGCCGACACGGTGGAGAAGCCGGTGGCGATAATCGCCGCTTCGCGCACGCTGTAATGGCCCTGGCGGTACATGCGATCGGTGATCAACAGGCCCACCGAGTAGCTGCCGACAAAGGAGGCCACCGCATCGATGGCCGACTTGCCCGGGGTGCGCCAGATCGGCCGCATTACCGGCTGCATCAGCACGCCGATCAGTTCCAGCAGGCCGAAGCCGATCAGAAACACCAGGGCCAGCGCGCCGAGCGGCACGATCAGGGCCAGGCTGAGCACCAGCTTGTCGAACAGGAACGGCAGCATGCCCGGCTGGTACAGCGCCTCAGGCCCGACACGGAATAGATAGGCCACACCGATCAGCAGGCCGAACACCTTGAGCACGCTGAATACCGTGCGGGTCAGGTCGCCGCGCCAGCTGCCGCTAAACCAGGGCTGCAGCGCGCCGTAGAGCATAAAAAGCATGGCAATGCTGATCACCAGTGGCCGCGCATGGGTTTGCAGGGCCGTGGCCGCATGATCGAGAAGGATGGTCGAACGGCCGCCGATCTCGAACGGCACAAAGAAGATCAGTAGGCCGATCAGGCTATAGCCGAGCAGCCGGGCCAGGGCACGCCCCTTGGACACGCTGACGAGCGCCGTGAGTTGTTCAGACATAACGGCGCTCCTGATGGAGCGAAGGGTCGCTGGAGTAAGACATCACATGGTTCCTCTGTAATTGTTTTTGTCAGAGAAGTGGCTGACGGGCTCAGCCGGTCAGGGTCAACAGGTGGATCAGGCGTGCCGCGACTTTGGCGGTGCGGCTGTCGATATCCTGTTCGGGGTTGAGCTCGGCCAGGTCCATCAGGCGCAACTTGCCGCTGTCGCGCACGCTTTCCAGCAGCGGCTCGAGCAGCGCCAGCGGCACGCCACGCGTGGCCGGGGCGCTGACGCCCGGGGCTTCGCAGGCGGGCAGGACGTCGATATCGATGGTCAGGTAGATCGCATCGCAGCCGGCGATAAAGGCCGACAGTTCGGCGCTAATGGCTGCCAGACTGCCTTCGCGAATCTCGCGGTCTTCGCGCACCAGCACATTTAGTTCGGCGGCGCGCTGGAACAAGGCGCGGGTATTGCTGGCGCGGCTTACACCGAGGCAGGCATAGGCGAAGGGCCAGCCGCGAGCGGCGCACTGCTCGGCGATCTGCGCGAAGGGCGTGCCGGAGGAGCGGGCATGGGCCGGGTCGCGCAGGTCGAAATGCGCGTCGAAATTGATAATGCCGATACGTGGCGTGCCGCCCGCCAGATGCTCGGCAATACCCTGCCAGCTGCCAAAAGCCACCTCATGGCCGCCACCTAGAACGACCGGCAGATGCCCGGCATCCAGCAGCGCGCAGACGTTATGGCCGAGACGCGCCTGGGCGCTTTCCAGATCGCCATCGGCGCAGAGCACATCACCGGCGTCATAGGCCGCGCCCTGACGATGCCAGGCCAGGTTGGCCAGGGCCTTGCGCATGGCCAGCGGGCCATTTACCGCGCCAACGCGGCCATGGTTGCGCCGCACCCCTTCATCGCTGGCGAAACCGAGCAGGGCCACGCCAGGCTGACTGTCGGCACTGAGCGCCTGAATGCGCTGATGCCAGCGCGGGCTGTCGGCTTCCGGATCGACGCGGCCCTGCCAGAGGTCCATGGAATGACGATCAGCGTGCATGACTGTTGACCTCTTTGCGGTAGCTAATGACGCCGTTGAAGACTCGCTGGCGCAGCCGACCCGGCTGGACCGCATAGGCCAACTCGGCAGGTTGCTGCACATCCCACAGGCACAGATCGGCGGGGGCCCCAACCTCGATCCGACCCAGATCAGGGCGGCCGAGGGCGCGGGCGGCGTGGGCGGTCATACCGGCCAGGGCTTCGCGCGGGGTCAAACGGAACAGGGTGCAGGCCAGGTTCAGGCACAGGGTCGGAAAGCAGATCGGCGAGGTGCCGGGGTTGGCATCGCTGGCCAGGGCCATCGGCACGTTGTGCTGACGCAGCAGCGCGATAGGCGGCAACTGGGTTTCCCGCAAGGTATAAAAGGCCCCTGGCAACAGGGTGGCCACGGTGCCGGCGGCGGCCATGGCCTGTACCCCGGCCTCGTCGAGAAACTCGATATGGTCGGCCGAGAGGCCCTGATAGCGCGCGGCCAGGGCGCTGGCACCCTGATTGGACAGCTGCTCGGCATGCACCTTGATCGGCAGGCCGTGGCGTTGCGCAGCCTGGAACACCAGCTCGCACTGCGCCGGGCTGAAGGCAATGTTTTCGCAGAACACGTCCACCGCATCGGCCAGGCCTTCGGCAACGGCCGCCGGGATCATCTGGTTGCACACCAGGGCGATATAGCCGTCGCTGTCGCCGGCGTACTCCGGCGGCAAGGCGTGGGCACCGAGCAAGGTGGTGGTGATGCGCAGCGGCAGCAACTCACCAAGGCGGCGGGCGACGCGCAGCATCTTCAATTCATCGGCGGTGCTCAGGCCGTAGCCGGATTTGATTTCCAGGGTGGTCACACCGTCGTCCAGCAGCGCCTGCAAACGCGGCAGGCTCTGCGTCAGCAGCTCGTCCTCGCTGGCAGCACGGGTGGCGCGCACGGTGCTGAGGATGCCGCCGCCGGCCTTGGCGATCTCGGCGTAGCTGGCACCTTCGAGGCGCTGCTCGAATTCACCGGCGCGGTTGCCGGCGTACACCAGATGCGTGTGGCAATCCACCAGACCCGGGGTCATCACCCCGCCGCGCCCGGCTTCGAGCACGCCTTCAGCCATAGCTTCAGGAAACGCGCGGGTAGGCCACAGCCCCGCGATCTTGCCATCCGCCACCAGCAGATTGATCGGCTCAGCCAGCGTCGTCAGGCCATCAAAGAGGCAGAGCTCGCGCCAAAGCAGGCGCGGGGCGGACGGGGACATGGGACTCTCCTTGAGCTAACTTGTATATACAATAGAATTCGACCATGCAGCCGTCAACCCCGTTCGTCACCGAAAAAACACTGCCGTGCTACAACCCTCATATGCCCGCGCTAAGGCATAACCAAAGAAATCACCGAGATAGACGGCGCATGCTGTTCAACAGCAAAGCCCAGCAGCAGACGAACGGCAGAGCTCGGCTCACACAGCCTCTGTGCAGCCGCAAAACGCTAATGTATATACATATACAAACAGTCTGTATGAGCAACCGCCGTGAGCATTCGGATTATCGACAGCAGCACCGCCCTCCAACTGCCCTGGAAGAACGGCAAGGGCGTGACCCTGGAACTGGCCATCGCACCGCCTGAGGCGGATCTAAGCAACTTTGAGTGGCGCATCAGCAGCGCGCGGGTGGAGAGCGCCGGTCCCTTCTCTCATTACCCCGGTATCGACCGTAGCCTGGGCCTGCTTAGTGGTGCGGGCCTGCGCCTGACCCTGGGCGAGCATCCCAGCCTCGATCTGGACTGGCATAACCCAGTGCTAAGTTTTGCTGGCGAACGGGATATACAGGCCGAGCTGCTCGCCGGCCCGGTGCAGGACTTCAATCTGATGAGCCGCCGTGGCCGCTGGCGGCACCGCCTGGAGTATCAGCGGCTGCAGGGCGAGCGCTGGCTCGACTGCAGCGAGGTGATGTTTATCTACTGCATCGCCGGTGCCCGGCTGGACTGCCTGCCGCCTGACGGCAACCGGGTGCAATTGGGCTGTGGTCAGGGGCTGTTGCTGGAGCACCCCGGTGAGCGCTGCAAACTCGGCAGCAGCGGCGGTGCTCAACTGTTTCTGGCCTGGTTGGAGCGGGTGCGGGGATAAATCTGTAGGGTGATTCGTGCGCCTAGAGCCCTGGTGCGCGCGGCGCACCCTACAACGGCAGGTCTGCGCGCACTTAAGCACCGCTGCCTGGACGCCACACCGCCCTGACAGCGGCACAAAAAAGCCCCGGCTATTTAGGCCGGGGCTTTGTTTACTGCAAACGCGGTTAGAACTGCGCGGCATCCAGCAGGTACAGCGACTCGCTACCAGCTTTGACCGAAGCGGTCAGGGAGTGGATACGCGGCAGCAGGCGGGCGAAGAAGAAGCGCGCGGTGCCCAGCTTGCTGACGTAGAACTCGTCCTGATCCTGCTTGGCCAGTGCGGTGCGCGCCATCAGGGCCCACATGTAGGCGTAGGCGGTGTAGCCGAACACCTGCAGGTACTCCACCGAGGCGGCACCGACTTCGTTCGGGTTGGACTTGGCGCGTTCCAGCAGATCGGCGGTCATCAGTTCCAGGTTGGCGATGGCCCCTTTCAGCGGCTCGATAAACTCGGCCAGGCTGCTGTCGGCGGAATCGGTGAAGACTTTGATCTCTTCGGCGAAGTGCTTGTAGAACGCACCGCCGCTGCCGACCACTTTACGGCCGACCAGATCGAGCGCCTGAATACCGTTGGTACCTTCGTAGATCTGGGTGATGCGGCAGTCGCGGATCAGCTGCTCCTGGCCCCACT